>CAZRIL010000204.1:0-6934 GCA_964600115.1 uncultured Chthoniobacter sp.
AATTGCACCAGCCGTCGATCGGATAATTTTGTGACCCTCCGTTCAAGGCTGGCCGGAACTGCGGGGGGACTTCATTTCGCTTCATCCGGAGAACATAAAAATCCCCGCTGCGGATTTCCGGCCCCTTCTCGGTTAGCCAGAGCTTCTCCTCGGTTTTTTCATTCGTTACCGGATTGTTGCCGATGGAGCTTTTCGCCACCTGAGACTTCCGCAGCAATTTCAGCTCCCCGTTCTCGATCCGGTAGAAATAGATGTCGGCCCCGTCCCAGAACCCGGATCTTGCGCAATCCCAGAACGAAAACCCGGGGGCTCCCTTGTGTTGGGCAAAATCCTCCCCTCCACCATCCACCTGCCCGTGGCTTTGAAAGACCATGGGTTCCAGATTGTAGAAAAGATTCCATGCATTCAGTTTCTGGTGCGGGCTCCAGGGCGCAAATCCCGAAAATGCCAGGTTCGTGGAAAAATTCGGAGGGTCTTTTTGCAGGATTTGGTCGGTGACCTTGAATCGGTCAACCCCAGAACTCCCCGCCTCCTCACAAAGAGCAAAGAGGGAGATCGAGAGCAGGACGAGAGAGGCGACAGGGATTTTCATAAATGACATGCGGGAGGAGATGAATGGGAATACCCAACAGAACCATTTGCGCTTCTGTCAGGAATTAGGCTTAACTCTAAGTCCTGCGGCGCGCAGGTCACAATGCGCAAACGCGCATAAAACCGTCACAAATGCGAGGATTCAGGTCGCACGGTTTTTCGCCGCCTCGACGCTTTGAGCGGCGCGCCAGACATGCGCCTTTGCGCATATCAGATAAGGAATGCCGCAAATTCCGTTGGGAGCGCTTGCAGCAGGCCTCGCAAAATGCGAAAGCTTAGCATCCTGATCTTTCGCGCCGGTGGGTTTGATGGTCCACCAATTGCCCGCCACGCGTTCGACCGGAGCAGAAAAGTCCCCTATTATGAAACTGATCTTTGCTCTCCTTGCCGGAGTTTTCATAGCAAACGCCCAAGCCGCCACTGGTGCCGAGCACCCGAATACTTTTCACCAGGGGGTGGCCCCGGGACTCGAATTTGCGGGACAGATCGACGTGATCAATGCCGTGGGAAACCTCTGGAAACCTCTTGTTCAAAAATTGCAGATTTCTGACGAGGGATTCGCGGGCACTATTGTCACGGCCGAAGGAAAGGAGATCAAATTTGAAGGAAGCTTCAAAAATACCGGTTCGAAGTGGGATTGCTCGGTCAAGTGGGATGCTGAATCTGAAACGCCCGACACATTCCTCCTCCTCAGCTATACGATGCCACTCGACCAGGTGCGGAATGCGGAGATCCGCGCGGATGCGCGGGTGATTTCCTTTGTTAAAATGATTGAGCAAACGCCAACCCTCACAAATCTGGCCGGCGCTTCCGAGTTCACGCTCGGGCCCGTCGACGGCGTGACCATTGATTTCACCCTGGCCAGCCTGATGAATGTGCAGGCGGTTCAACTTGGCGAGAACATGTGCGTGCGGATCCTGCTGAGCCCGCAAAAAGACCCTCTTCCGGCATCCGGAAGTGCGGAGTGGACGTTGGAAAAGCAGAAATGATCCCCCATCCGTTTGACTTTGACCCCACGTATGGATACAGCCGGAACGAGCTTTTGTCGATCGTTCCACCATCCACCGAACCGCCGGGATTTCCCGACTTCTGGCATGCGCTCCGGGATCGAAGCGGACGGGTGCCGCTGAATCTGGCACTTGAGGAACTTCTTTCCCCGGACCCCGACTACCGCCTGATCGAAGCGACCTTCACGATCCATCCGGGCTATCGGGTCGGCGCTTGGGTCATCTGCCCAAGGGAGGTGTCAGGCGTGCGCTATGGGATTGTTGTTGGCCATGGCTACGGCGGCCGTGAGGCGGCCGAGTGGGACAAAGCCGGGCTCGATCGGGCCGTCATCTTTCCCGTCGCCCCGGGATTTCACATTTCCGCACATCCGCACCTCCCCTTCAATGATGCCTCGCTGCATGTGATCCACGGAATTGATAACAAGGACGACTATCTTCTCGGCGCATGCGCATGCGCCCTGTGGCGATCAATCGATGTGCTTGAGTCGATTGTGCCGGGTCGGATCGGCCATTTTCATTACCTTGGCTGGAGTTTCGGTGGCGGCATGGGCGCGCTGATCCTGCCCTGGGAGCCGCGGTTTTCCTCTGCGGAACTGGGGCAGCCAACCTTCGGAAACCATCCGCTCCGCCTCCGGGTGAAATGCGCGGGAAGTGGAGAATCCGTGCGGCAGCTCCATGTCGGGAATCCGCAGATCGAGGAGACGCTTTCATTCTTTGACGCTGCCACTACGGCGAAATATCTGACGATCCCGGTCGTTTTTGGCTGCGCCCTGTTTGATCCCGCCGTTCCTCCCCCCGGACAGTTTTCTGTGGCGAATGCCCATCCCGGCAGGAAACGGATCTCGGTGTTCCTGACCGGACACTTCGACTATCAGTACGACGCGATACCCTCCGAGGAATCCCTCCATCGCAACAACCTCGCGGAACTCCTCGGCCCGGTCGCCTGCCCGGCCCGCTGATTCTTCTTTGCTCTGCCATCGCATATCGGACGCATAGTGGGTCCGTCAGCGACGCCGTGCGAGGTTCCTCTCCCTGCGACCGGTTTTGTCATTCCCTCCCTCCAGCCACGAAAGATCCAAAAAGTTGGCGCGGAACTTCCACCCGCGCACGGCCTGCTCATGGGGGATGATGTGAAATTGTCCGAGCGTATTCCCTTGGTCGAAAATCTCATGATAGGCAAGCCACTCGCATCGGCTCAGCCGGACGGTGAAGGCTGGATTTTTCCCGTGATTCCACCAAACGACGAAATCCTGTCCCGAGGATTCTTTCCGCCAGGAGATCCCGCACCCGGTCGCCTCCTCGACCAGGAGCTGCGTTTGAGCCTCGGTAAACTCGATCCGGTATGGTGCGATGCGCTGGATATCCTCCGAAAAATTCGAGCCGGATTCTTTCATCTGACGAACGACATGGCAATTCAGATCGAATGTCCGCATGAGCTGCCAGAATCTTTCCGGGCTCCAATGCGAGAGCGCCTGCGGAGGGTCATCAAAATGGCAAATGACATTTTCCCCGGTGCTGGGAACAATCAGCGAGCTGACCCAATCGCTCCCCTCCCGATGGATTTCCACCCCTTCGGAATGAATAGATGGGACATTGAATCCACGCAGCCGGATGCGAATCGGCTTCTGGCTGTCGAAGCGGCCCTCGCTGCGGAACTGCAGACGCAAGGTTTTCTCATCCTCCCGCCCTTGCGTGCATCTCGTCAGACGGAACTCCCCATTTTCATGGGCCATGTCTGTTCCATTGTCCTCGTAGAGTTCGGACTCTCCATTGCCGGGAAACACGATCCACTCCGTGACATTGTCCACATCCAGGGGCACGGCAGAGCCGCAGCGCGCAAAGATAGGGGTTTCCTCCAAGCCGCCATGAACCGCCGTCCACCGTCCCCCTGCGTAAAAGGCCCCGCTGTCAAAGCGATACCAATCTCCCGGTGGCAGCCAGACGACCTTCTCCGCAAGGCCAGTTTCCGGATGAGCCGGTGTTGTAAACGGTGCGGCGAGCAGCGAGGGGCCGAACAGGTATTGCCCGGGACAATGGTAAGCCTCCTCGTGATCTGGACAGCCAAAATACATGGGAACGCACGGAGGGACTCCGCCCAGGTGGTTCGTGTGTGCCGCAGTATAGAGATAAGGAACGATGGCACTCCGGAATCGCAGCGCCGCCAGTGAAGCGGAACGATATTTGTCTTCTTTGCACCAGGGGCGGTAATCCAGCGTGGGATCGCCACAATTGTGAAAACGAAAAATCGGACTGAGAACGCCGAACTGGACCCATCTCACGTATAATTCGTCATCAGGAAATCCATCACAAAAACCGCCAATGTCATGACTCCACCATCCGAAGCCGGTATTCGCCGACTGTGCGGTGATCTCGACTTCAAAAGCGAGAGTTTCCCACGTGCGTGAGGAGTCACCTGAAAATCCGACCGGATACCGGTGACTGCCCCATCCTCCCCATCGGGAAAATGCCATCGCCCGCTTCTTTCCATCTCGGGCAAGGTCGCTTGAGTGCAGATGGTTCAGATACCAGAGGGGATCGAGCCCCGGCATGGTTGTCTTCGTTCCCTGCTGCCAGTCCATCCACCAAAAATCAACCCCGTCCTCCTCAAGAGGATGGTGCAGGAATTTGAAATACCCTTCGATAAACTTCGGGTTCGTAATGTCAAACGGAACCGGAACCTGCGAAGCGGGATCGAGCCCCAAATGTCGCGCCATTTCTTCGTAGGCATTCTCCATTGGGGCCACTCCCTCGGCAGGATGAAGATTCAAACACGCATGCACTCCCCGATCATGCAGGCCTTTCAAAAACCCGCGCGGATCTGGAAAGAAATCCTTGTTCCATGTATAACCGGTCCACCCTGGAAGGTGCCAGCCCATGTCCACCACGCAGACAGAGAGAGGAACCCCACGGGCTTCAAACTCACCCACAATCCTCTCCAAATCAATCTGCGTATAGGCCTCCCAACGGCTCCACCAGAGACCAAGCGCCCACTTCGGCAGCAGGGGAACGCGCCCGGCTACATCATAGTAGTCGGCGAGTGCCCGCGAATAATCATTGCCATGGGCAAAGACATACCAGTCGATTCCCTCGGAATCGCGAGGTTGAAGGAATCCCTCCTGGTCAAAAACCAAACTTCTGCTGTCATCGATCCACGTCCAGCCATCGCGAGACATCAAACCCGGTGAGACTTCTACTCTTTCATTCGCCTTGTAGTCCCAGCGCCCGCGAACTGTGTCCAAAGTCCTCAGGCAGCCTCCAAGATTTCGCGCAGCGGAATCTCCCAGCGCATGAAAACCCTCGGGGCCTGACTTGAGTGCGATTCGCACAGAATCTTTGCAGATTTTCTCATCAAGCGGAATACTCACCGTGACGACCTCCGTCTCCACAACCATACAGCCGTCGCGCTCGCAAATCTGATATTCTGGCACGGGCTGCTTCCGATTCCAAAAATGCTGGCTCGGACGGTCATTGAAATTCCCCTCGGAATCTAATTCGATTCGGAGCAGCCCCGGCTTGAGAATTGAAACACGCAAACCTCCAGAAATCTGAACGGCTCGGGGATCCGCCACTGGGTTGCTCGAGCATACAGCCTGTTTCACCCGGAAAAACTAATGTCGCCGCTCCCATCGCGGCAATGCAGGTTTCCGCAGCATACATGCGGATTTGTCACGGGGCGATCCTGCGCACAGAAACGAAACACCCAGCCAAGCACCCCCCACGGAAGCCGGCTGGGTGTTCCCCCCAAATAAAATGATGCCTTATGCCTTGGAGCGGCGGCGGAAGACCATGACGGTCGTCAGGCTGAAGGCCAGCAACGCCCAGGTTGCGGGCTCTGGGACCACCGTGAAGGTCAGGTCAATGGAGTTGCCACCGCTGTTGTAGTTCAGTGTCGGAGTGCCTGTGATGCCGCTTCCCAGCGAACCGATCGAAAATCCCGACGTAATGTTGCTGCTGGTTAACGTGGAGCCATTGTCACTGTAGAACTTGAAGAGGCTCACCGTATAGGTGCCGCCCGTTTGAGCGCCCGATAGGGTCAGGTTGATGGCGTTATTGTTCCGAACAAACTCCGCATTGCTGCTGAAGTTGTAAAAAGCCATCATGTCCGAGGTGGCTCCGTTCCCTGCCAGCTCGAAGTTATAGACGGCACCGGAATTCATCTGAAAGACACTGCTTGTGCCAACGCGATTGTTGATCATGGTGCCGATCCCTCCGTCTCCGATCGTCACGGCACCGGTCACTGTGGTTGTGCCATTCCCCCCAGTCAGGATCATCCCGCCACCGGAAAGATTGGCGACGGTTTCCGATGAGTTATTGGCATTGAAGTATCCGCCGTTTTCAACACTCAAGCTGGCCGAATCGACGATCTGATTCGATGCGCTTAACACGAGCGTGCCTCCGGTCCGGACCACGGCATTTCCCGCGATGGAAGCAACCCCCGCCGTTTTAGCGAGTAGCATAGTCCCGCCATTGACATAGGTGTTTCCCGTATAGCTATTCGCGAGCGTCCCGCCAAACTGGAAGTCGGAATTTCCTGTCTTGGCAAAATCAATATTTCCAGTCACCGGAGTATTGATCGCAACCGTTCCTCCAGACCCGGAATATCCGGTGCTGACATACAGAGCGGCGGCAGAAGTGCTCAGCGAGGTTCCTCCCTGAATTGTTACCTGTGTGTTGTTGCCATCATTTCCGACGGAGATGCCGCCACTGGTGATGGTGAGAGTGTCGGTGACGGTGAGTGTTACTGCTGCGCCCGCATTGCTTCCACCCCTGTAAAAGCCAAGAGTATTGGCCGCCGCACCACTTGCCAGCGTGGAGCTGACCAGCGTCACATTTCCACTTGCAACCCTATAATTAGTTGCACTGTTTGTGATGGTTGAAGCATCATTTGTATCCGTCGGTGCTACAATTACTAGGTTGTTGCTACCGTCCACGCTCATGAAGCGCCCCTTGGTCCCATCAGCAGCCCAGGGAAGAGGTGAGGTCCCCAGGCCATGGCTTGATCCGAGATTGACCGTGGAGGTCATGTTGCCGGTTCCATCCGTCGTAACCACAAGCTGGGCGCGGTTGTTGGATCGATCGATCCCGTTCGTAATATTTAACGTGCCGACGTTTCCTGCACCAACATTGCTGCTTAAACTGAATATTCCGGAAGAGCCGAGCCGGAGCGAACCCATCGTCTCAGTCGCCCCGGTCCTCCCCCAGTATTCAAACATGCCGATGCCGCCAAGATTGATGACGGCTGCATCATTCAATTGATTCTGTCCTATCGAACCATTGCTGACGATCAGTCGCGCGGCATTGCCATAGCCGCTTCCTCCCCCGGCGGGTGAGTTTCC
>CAZRIL010000205.1:0-6885 GCA_964600115.1 uncultured Chthoniobacter sp.
ATGGATGCCATGCGGCGACTGCACGAACTGGAGACCCTCCCGGCCACGAACAACTAGCCGAATGCTTGCACAAAACGGATAGCAATCCGGACGCCTTTCCTGTAGGCAATCAGGCCAAAAACAGCATCTGTTTTAGGTTCTCGAGACGCATGCATACCAAAAGCCAACTCCTCTCACTCGCCCCGCTGGCAGCCATCGCACTCGCTGCCTGCTTCCCAACGGAGACGCAAGCCGCTGAAGCGGAAAATTCTGCGCCGCAAACCGCCACGCAGAACAACCACTCATTCCTGGATCCTATCGAGAGCTTCGCGACAGACTCGATCCTCCGTCCCACAGCTCCCTTCCAACTCCTTCCGGGCAAGGATCCGAACGGCTGGAGCTTCGTCATCGAGCCCTATGTTTGGGCGATGGCAATCAATGGCAAAACCGGTGTCGGCAGTCTCCCTGCGATGAGTGTCAATCAGGACGCGATCAACGTGATCCGGCATCTCGATTGGGCAATCTTCGCAAAGGGCGAAGTCCGCAAAGGCCGCTGGGGCGTGCTTGGTGACGGCTACTATGCGGCGCTTTCCGCCTCCGGCGATCTCGGAGGCAACCTGTATAAGGAGGGAAGCCTCCAGATGCAGCAGGCCCTTGCCTCCCTGGCCCTTTCCTACCGCATCATTGACGACCGCCGCGGGTTTCTCGATCTCTACGCCGGGGCAAGGTATAACTACCTCGGCATCCAGGTGGATCTCACCTCGGACCAGGCCGGGATCCAAGACCTGAGCACGGGGATTACAAACAGGGTCGCCCAGCGCATCGATCAGCAGGTGAGTGCGGCCGTTCAGGCTGTGAGAGCGGAGGTGCTGGCTGCTGTCCAGGTGGCAAAACAATCGATCGATTCGCAGGTCGCGAACGATGTGAACTCGCTCCCTGCCCGAATCACCAACGACGTCCGGGCACGTGTGGACACAAGAGCCCTCGAGGCGGTCGCTGAAGATGCAAGAACACGCCGCGACCGCCGTTCTTTGCGCGATCTGGCTGATCGTGGCCTGCGCCAGAGAGGAATCAGCGAGCGATCGGATCGCGAGCTCCGGCGGGCCGGGATCACCCCTCGTCGCGCGGATCCACTCCGCGGATTCTACAGCGATCTGCGCACGATTGATGAGATCGAGACCGTGCGCGACGGACATCGCCGGCAGCGCACACGCGGTGCGTTGGTCGAGTATTTACGCGCAGCCGTCGATCTAGAGATCGCAAAGGTTCGCGGCGAAGTCACCGGTGACCTGGAGAAACGCGCCAATGCGGCGAAGGCCAAGGCCTCGAAGGAACTTGCGGCGGATATCGGGGAAGCTCTCCCCACCTCGGGGGCCGGTGACCAGTGGTGGATCGATCCGATCATTGGCCTGAGAGGGCAGTTGAACATTACCCGCTGGCTGTTTCTCGCCGGTCAGGGCGATGTCGGAGGCTTCGGGGTCGGCTCACAGATCACATGGAACACGCAGGCCACGATCGGGTTCAACTTCACCCGGAACATCTTCGCGGAGCTCGGCTACCGCTACATGTATGTGGACTACAACAAGAACAACTTTCTCTACCAGATGAATTCGTTCGGTCTGTTTTCATCCATCGGCGTGAAATTCTGATTACCCCGATCTTTCCATCTTTTAAAAATGGAGAGAGAATAGGCTGATGCCATCCCTTCCGCGTGCCGCGCTTCTGATTGCTGGAGTGCTTGTGCTGGTGATCGGGGGAGGGGCCTGGTGGGTTCTGCGGATTCCGGAGTGGGAAAGGACGGTTCCTGTCTCCGGCGTTCTGCCCCGCGAACTTGTCAAGCGCTCCGAATTTCCGCCTGCGGGTGCCCGGGATTGCAAAACTTGTCACGCCCAGCAGTTCGAAGAGTGGAGCCAGTCTCAGCACGCACATGCGAACCGCCTCGTGAATCCGGCTCAGGATGCTCCGGCTTTCAATCCAACACGCACGTATAAGGAGGGGCTGCTCGCCACGGAGGTCTCCGAAAGTTGGGGACGGTTCATCGTGAGGCAAACCGGGCCCGGGGGGGCGCCGTCATTCCATCGAGCGGTGGCGGTCATCGGTGTCGAGCCGCTGATCCAATACCTGACGCCATTTCCGGGCGGGCGGATCCAGGTCATCAGCCCGGCGTATGATCCGAAAAAGGGAGACTGGTTTGATATTTTCCAAGGCGAGCCACGGGGCCCGCACGAATGGGGATTCTGGAAAAACGGCGGGATGAACTGGAATTCGCGGTGCGCGTATTGTCACACGACAGGCTTCAAAAAGAACTATGACAGTGCGACGGATTCCTATGCCTCCACGTGGGATGCGATGGGAATTTCCTGCGCCCAGTGTCACGGTAACCTGGAGGGACATGCGAAGAATCCCAAGGTTCCGGTGAAGCTGAAACCGGAGCAGGCGATGGCCAGCTGCGCGTCATGCCATGCGCGGCGCGAGGAGCTGACAGGCAAGTTCCGTCCTGGCGAAAACTTCGACGAACATTTCCGCGTCGCGCTGCCCGACCTGACGGATATCTACCATCCGGACGGCCAGGTGCGTGACGAAAATTTCGAATACGGATCGTTCCTCACAAGCAAGATGGGGCATGCGGGAATCACATGTCTCGACTGCCACAACCCCCACACGGGAAAACTCAAGCTGCCGGTTGAGAATAACGCGCTGTGCCTGTCCTGCCACTCGCCGCCCGGGCAGCGCGGGGCGATTGCGATCCCGGATACCACGGCGCACAGCCACCACAAATCCGACAGCACCGGAAACCGTTGCGTCGAGTGCCACATGCCGCAGACGACCTACATGGCCCGAGATCCCCGGCGCGACCACGGGTTCACGATTCCGGATCCGCAGCTCACCAAAGAACTCGGAATCCCGAATGCCTGCAACCGATGCCATGCGGACCAATCGACCGACTGGGCGATCGGGTGGATGGAGAAATGGTATAAAATGCAGCGGCCTTCCCGCGACCGCTCGCGGCTGATTGCGCGCGCCCGCGCAGGGGATCCCGACGTTTCGCAGCCGATCATGGATTTCTTCAAATCCGAGCCGAACCCCGCCTGGCGCGCCTCGCTGGTTTCGATGCTCGATGGGCGGGAGCAGGATCCGGCAGTGCAGGAATTCCTCGCCTCGGCCGCCTCGGATGAGAGCCCTCTCGTGCGGGAGGCTGCGGTGAGTTCCCTCGTGCAAACCCGACCGGAGGTTTTGCCGAAGGCCACATCGGATTCCTCGCGCAGTGTCCGCTTGAGTGCGTCATGGCACCTTCTCATGAGCCGGTTGCCGGTTTCTGATGAGTCACGAAAGGAGATTGCCCTCTGGCTCTCGAATGGCAGCGATGAAGCCGGAGGCGCATTTCAACTGGCCCGGCTGGCGGCCATCGAGAACCGCCTGCCGGAAATGGAACGGTGGACCGGGTTTGCCGTCGCGCGTGATCCCTCAACAGGAATGTTCCAGCAGGCCGCCCAGCTCATGTATCAGGCCAACCGCCTGCAGGAGGCGGTGAAGTTCTTTGAAAAATCGCTGGCCGCCGATCCCGCCAACGCGAATTCGAGCTATTCGCTGGCTCTTCTCGAGGCCGAGCTTGGGAACTCCCCGCGCTCGCTCGAACTCCTGAGAAAGACCGTGTCGCTGGCCCCGGATTTCGGTCGGGCCTGGTATAATCTCGGCCTTGCGGAAGCCTCCTACGGCGACCTTCCCGCCTCTGCCAAGGCCCTGGAGAAAGCCGGAGCCCTCCTTCCGCTGAGTCCGGACCCGGCGTTTGCTCTGGCCACGGTCCAGTTGCGGATGAAGGATCCCGCCAAAGCCATCGAGTCCGCCCGGCGGGCGATCGCCATTGACCCTGGACATCCCGGGGCAACGGGGCTCCTTCGGGAGCTCAGTTCTCCCCGAAGGTGACATTTTTCAGCGCAGTATTGCGCGCTCAGCACAAAACCTGCTTCATTTGTCCAATCCATGAATTCGGCATTCGACACCCTGCGTTCTTTTGACACCGGCTCCAAGGAGTCCGGCATCCTGCATTCTCTTCCCGCACTGGAGGAAAAAGGAATCGGCCCAATCTCGAAGCTTCCGGTCAGCATCCGGATCGTCCTCGAGTCGGTGCTCCGCAACTGCGACGGGAAAAAAGTTCAGGCCAGGGACGTCGAGACGCTGGCGAACTGGAATGCCAAGGCTCCGGCGGAGGAGGAAATCCCATTTGTTGTGGCGCGGATCGTCCTTCAGGATTTTACGGGAGTGCCGCTTCTTGTTGACCTTGCGGCCATGCGGAGCGCGGTCAAGGGGCTCGGCGGAAACCCGGCGATCATCGAGCCGCTCGTGCCGGTCGACCTGGTGGTCGATCATTCCGTGCAGGTCGATTTCTACGGCTCGGCCGATGCGCTTCGGCTCAATCTCGAGATGGAGTTCAAGCGCAACCGCGAGCGCTACCAATTTCTCAAGTGGGGCCAGCAGGCGTTCAAAACATTCGGCGTGGTGCCTCCGGGGATCGGCATTGTCCATCAGGTGAATCTCGAATACCTTGCCAAGGGCGTTCTCAAGCAAAAAACCGGAAATGGAAAACCGGAGATCTATTATCCCGACACGCTGGTCGGGACGGATTCGCACACCACGATGATCAACGGGCTCGGCGTCGTTGGCTGGGGGGTGGGAGGGATCGAGGCGGAAGCGGGAATGCTCGGCCAGCCGGTCTATTTTCTGACGCCGGAGGTTGTCGGTGTCCACCTGGCGGGCCGCTTCCGCGAGGGCGTCACCGCGACCGACCTCGCCCTGCATGTCACCCAGCTCCTCCGCGCCGCGAAGGTTGTCGGGAAATTTGTGGAGTTCTATGGCGAGGGGGCCGCAGGCCTGCCGCTCACCGACCGCGCGACCATCGCGAACATGGCTCCCGAATACGGGGCGACCATGGGATTTTTCCCGGTCGACTCCGAGTCCGTGAATTATCTGGCCGCAACCGGCCGCACCGACGCGCAATGCCGGGCATTCGAAAACTATTTCCGCGCCCAAAACCTCTTCGGTATGCCTCGGAAAGGGGAAATCGCCTACAGCGTCGATATCGACATCGATCTGGCCACCGTCCAGCCGGGCGTGGCCGGTCCGAAACGCCCTCAGGACCGGATCGATCTTCCAGATCTCAAAACCGCGTTTTCCAATCTCCTGACGAAGCCGGTCTCCGAGGGCGGATACGGAAAGTCCGCCTCCGACCTTGGCCGCAGCGCCGACATCAAGCGGAATGGCAAGCTGGGTGCGGACGAGTCGGAAATGGTTGCCGATCGTCCCACCCCGGACAAGGTGAAGGATTTTCCCCAGTCGCCGTTTCACGAGGAACACACCACACTCCGCGATGGATCGGTTCTCATCGCCGCTATCACAAGCTGCACGAACACCAGCAATCCGAGCGTGATGCTTGGGGCCGGGCTGCTCGCAAAGAAGGCAGTCCTGCGCGGGCTCCGCGTCGACCCGTCCGTCAAGACCTCTCTCGCACCCGGATCCCGCGTCGTTAAGGACTACCTGGATACGACGGGTCTCCAGCACTATCTTGACGAACTCGGATTTCAGATTGTCGGCTACGGCTGCACCACCTGCATCGGGAATTCCGGTCCGCTGAATCCGGAGATCGAATCCGCCATCGTTCAGAACGACCTTGTGACTGCGGCCGTGCTTTCCGGAAACCGGAATTTCGAGGCCCGGATCCACCAGAATATCCGCGCAAATTTTCTGATGTCGCCGCCGCTTGTTGTGGCCTTCGCGCTGGCCGGGCGGGTGGATATCGATCTTTCGAAGGAGCCGATCGCCAAGGACAAGGACGGCGTTGACGTCTATCTCAAGGACATCTGGCCGAGCCTGGAAGAAATCCGTGCCGCCATGCAGGCGTCTCTCAAGCCCGAGATTTTCCAGAAGCTCTACACCGGATTCGCCAACCAGAATCCAAAGTGGAACGAAGTGCCGGCCTCGACCGGACAGATCTACGAGTGGGACGGGGCCAGCACCTACATCCAGGAGCCACCGTTCTTCATCGGTTTCGGAATGGAGGCGGGAACGATTTCCAACATCACAGGCGCAAGGCCGATGGGGATCTTCGGGGATTCCGTCACCACCGACCACATCTCTCCGGCCGGAGCGATCAAGCCGAGTTCGCCGGCCGGAAAATACCTGGTGGATAACGGGATCGCCGCGTCCGATTTCAACAGCTACGGCAGCCGCCGGGGCAACGACCGGGTGATGACCAGAGGCACGTTTGCAAACGTCCGCATCAAAAACCTGATCATCCCGCCGAAGGAGGATGGCACCCGTGTCGAGGGTGGGTTTACGGTCCATCAGCCATCCGGCGAAATGATGAGCATCTACGATGCCTGCATGAAATACCAGGGGGAGGGGATTCCCCTTATCGTATTTGCCGGGCACGAATACGGGACCGGCTCCAGCCGCGACTGGGCGGCCAAAGGCACACGCCTCCTCGGCATCAAGGCGGTTGTCGCCCGCAGCTTCGAGCGGATCCACCGTTCGAATCTGGTCGGCATGGGAGTGCTTCCTCTTCAGTTTCCCGATGGTGTCAGCGCGGAGACGCTTGGCCTTGATGGAACCGAGACATTCAGTATCACAGGCCTCGGCGAAGATATTCAGCCCAGACAGGACGTCACGCTCGCAATCACCCGCAAGGATGGGTCAACCGAATCCCTGGCGGTGAAACTGCGGATCGATACCCCGATCGAGGTGGACTACTACCGGCATGGAGGAATCCTGCCGTTCGTCCTCCGCCAGTTGATCTCGGAGAGCTGAGAAGCGCCTCGAATCATTCGGTTTGTTTACGAAGGGAGCGCGGGCATCCTGCCAATAGTGTTCGGCATGGGAAGTGCTGATATTTGAGCGCTGAAAAATTGGTGA
>CAZRIL010000206.1:0-6678 GCA_964600115.1 uncultured Chthoniobacter sp.
AACTGTTGGATCTTGTAGACCATTTCGGGGAGGCGGAAACCCGGATGAAGTGGGTCGCAGACAAAAAGCTTCAGCTCGATGTCGCGGTCATCAAGGCCTTGCACCTCCTGGACGAGACCAGCCTCACGGATGTCATAGAGACCCTGACAAATCTCAGCAGCGGGGAAGGGATCCCGTCGAAGCCGGCTGCCCAGACCCCGCGTCCGGAGGTCGTATCCCCGCGTGCAACACCGGCAGCGCCTGCCGCACAGCCCGAACGCAAGGCTCCCCCAGCCCCTGCGCCGGAGGCTCCCGCACCGGAAGTGGTCGCGACGCAGCCCGCCATCGATCCGGAGGATGCCGGAGTTTCGGCTGCCACGGTTTGGGAAGCCACTGCCGAATCGCTGGCGAAGGGATCCCTGATCCGCTACGGCTGGCTCCGCGAAGGGCTCTTCGAGCGGTTTGAGGACGGTAAGCTTTTTGTCCGCTTCCCCGCCTCCTCGAAGGAGAACTCGGAAAGCTTCTGGATGGAAAAAGGCCTCAAGGATATCGAATCCGCGCTCACCAAGGCTCTTTCACAGGCCGTTCGATTGATCCTTGAATGGGATGAAAGCCTCGAGCAACCTCCAGAGCCAACACCGGAACCGGTTCGCGAAGAGCCGGCAGCAGCGGTGGCGCCCCCGGAACCTCCGGCGGACCCGAACGAGGAGTTTAAAAACGACCCGTTCATCAAGAAAGCCCTCGAAGTTTTCAAAAGCACCCTGCAAACTACCCCCGCATGAATATCGCCAAAATGATGAAGGAAGCCCAGCGCATGCAGGAACGCATGGCCGAGGCCCAGAACGAACTCGCCGGACGCCTGGTCGAAGCCACCGCAGGCGGCGGAAAAATCAAAGTCACCGCCACGGGCGCGGGCGACATCGTCTCGATCAAAATCGACCCCCAGGTCGTGGATCCGCAGGACGTGGAATTTCTTGAAGATCTTGTTCTCACCGGAGTCAAGCAGGCGCTCGAGGATGCCAAGGCGCTCGCGGGAGCCGAGATGGGCAAACTCACCGGCGGACTCAAAATTCCCGGCCTCTGATTTATGTCAGTCTGTTCCGACAAATGGATCCGCCGCATGGCGGTTGAGAAAGGCATGATCGAACCGTTCGTGGACGGCCAGATCAAGCAGAACGAAGATGGCAGCCGCGTCGTGAGCTATGGGCTCTCGAGCTACGGCTACGACCTCCGGGTTTCCGATGAGTTCAAAGTCTTCACCAACGTCTTCAACACGATGGTCGACCCGAAGGCGTTCGACGAGAAGTCATTCGTGGATATGAAGACCGATGTCTGCATCGTCCCCCCGAACTCGTTCGCGCTCGCCCGCAGCGTGGAATATTTCCGGATTCCTCGCGAGGTCCTCACGATCTGCGTCGGAAAATCCACCTACGCCCGCTGCGGGATCATCGTGAACGTGACCCCGTTCGAGCCGGAATGGGAAGGCCATGTCACGCTGGAAATTTCGAATACGACCCCGCTGCCCGCCCGCATCTATGCGAACGAAGGGCTCGCCCAGGTCGTCTTCTTCCTGGCATCGGAAATCTGCGAGACCAGCTACGCCGACCGCGCCGGGAAATACATGCGCCAGCGCGGGATCACGATCCCTCGGCTCTGAGACCCTGCCCCGGGCATTGTTCCCGCCACCGATGCCCGATATCCCCGACATTCTCAAGGCGCTGATCGCGATCGTTGTCCTGATCAACCCTCTGGAGGGAATCCCGCTCTTCCTGGCCCGCACCTCCACGATGACCGAGGCATCGCGTCTGGGGGTCGCCAAGCGAGCGTCGCTGACCGTCCTCGCCCTTCTTCTCGGGGCCATGGCGGGCGGCAAGGCGATCCTCTATTTATTCGGGATCCAGATCGCAACGTTCACCATCGCCGGCGGCATCATCATTCTCCTGATCGCGCTCAAAATGGTGCTCGAGGCCCCCAAACCGGAATCCTCACCCGCCGAGGGAGGCGGCGACATCGCCATCGTGCCGCTCGGAACCCCTCTGCTGGCCGGCCCCGGCCCGATAAGCAGCGTCATTGTGTTTTCCAGCCAGGGCATCGGCCATGCTGGCTCGATCTGGACCAGCGATGTCATCCTCCTGGTGATCATCGGGCTTGCTGCCGCGATAACGTTTCTTTCGCTGAGGATGGCCCTGCCTGTCGGCAAATGGCTCGGACCGACGGGCATCAACGTCCTCACCCGCCTCGCCGGAATCCTCGTCTCCGCGATTGCCCTCCAAATGATTCTCAGCGGCCTGCTCACCACATTTCCCGCCTGGAAATAACAGGCATGCGCCGAAGCCGGCTTTCGCTTCTGATCCGCATTGACCCGACGTTTACAGCCTGCGATGAAAAGGCGGCTTCGCCATGAAAGATTCCTCACAAGCACTGCGAGCCGGTTTGCCTGCCGTGCTTCTCGCGGCATGCGGCGGGCTGATCCAGGGGTTTGATACCGGAGGCATCTCGAATGCCAGCCCGGCGATTATTGCCAGTTTTCACCTCCCTTTTGCCGCGCAGGGTCTGGTAACAAGCCTGGTATTGGTGGGTGCCATGGTCGGAGCCGCGCTCGGGGGAGTGCTGGCCGACCGGTTGGGACGGAGGGGTGGCCTGCTGCTCTGCGGAGCAATATTTTCCGCCGGGGTTCTGTTCGAAATCCTCGCGACGGCGCTTCCGGTCCTGCTCTGTGCGCGAGTGGCGGCGGGATTCGCCATCGGAGCCGCATCGATCGTCTCCACATTGTATATCGCGGAAATATCTCCGCCCGATAAGCGGGGCGGATACCTGTCGTTTTTCCAGCTGGCAGTTGTTCTCGGGATCGTGTGCGGGATTCTCGTGGCCATGGCGGCCGGGAGCCAGAATTGGCGGATCATAATGGGTGCGGGCATCGTGCCGGGAATGGTTTTGTTTTTTGGAATGCTGGCCATGCCGGAGAGCCCGGAGTGGGTCGCGCATCGGAATTCGAAACCGGCGCCGGCCGCGCCCCGGGCGGGATTTTCCACCCCGGCGGTGCAACTGGCGCTTGTGGTCGGTGTGGGCATGGCCCTGATCCAGCAGGTCACCGGGATCAATGCGGTCATGTATTATGCGCCGGGGATTTTCATAAAGGCCGGCTTCGACAAGGCGGGCGAATCGATGCTCGATGATCTCGCTCTCGCGGTTCTGCTCACCATAGTGACGTTCATCGCCTCGCGGATTGTCGACAGGTCCGGACGCCGGGCGCTGCTGCTTTGGGGTCTCGGGGGAATGGCGGCCGCACTGGTGGTGCTGGGAGGAGCCTTTGATCTCACGGCCACGGTTCCCGCGGCCCGCTGGTTTGTGCTGGGCGGACTGCTGCTCTACATCGCCGCGTTCGCCATCGGGCCCGGCCCCTGCATCTGGCTGGTCATCGCGGAGATCTATCCCATGCAGGTGCGGGGGCGTGCGATGAGCGTGGCCACGCTCGCAAGCTGGCTCGCGAACCTGCTTGTCTCATCCACATTCCCCGCGTTCAGCATCGGGGTCGGCGAGGCGAACGCATTTTTCATCTTCGGCCTTGTGACATTTCTCTCGTGGCTGTTCACCTTCGGTTTGCTCCCGGAAACATCCGGCCGCACGCTTGATCAGATCCAGACCGTCTGGCGCGAGCGCGCCGCCACGCTTTTCTCACATCATACAATCCGGAAATAGCCGCGGCGCACACGGAGTTCCCAGCCAAACGGCAAAAAATCCTCTGTGTTCTCCGTGCTCTCTGTGGTTCAAATGTTCATTCAGTAAAATCCATCATCATGAAACTCGAAGGAAAATCCGCACTCATCACCGGCAGCGCCCAGGGAATCGGTCAGGCCATTGCGCTCCGCCTCGCCAAGGAAGGCGCCGACATTCTCATCGACGACCGCCCGGGCAATGCCGGAGCCGCCGAGACGCAAAAGGAAATCGAGGCCCTCGGACGCAAGGCCATCGTCCTCGGTGGCGACCTCGCCAATACGGCCGACGACCGCCGGCTGATCCAGCAGGGGGTTGAAGCACTCGGGAAGATCGACATCCTCGTCAACAACGCGGGCGTCGAGAAGCATGCCGATTTCTGGGATGTCACCGAGGAGGAATTCGATTTCGTCCTCAAGATCAACCTGCGCGGCACATTTTTCCTCACACAGGATTTCGTGAACCACCTCCGCGCGACCAAGCGCCCGGGAAAAATCATCAACATCAGCTCGGTCCACGAGGAGCTTCCCTTCCCGCATTTTTCGACCTACTGCGCCAGCAAGGGCGCGCTGAAGATGCTCTGCCGCGATCTCGCAATCGAGCTCGCGCCGCTCAACATCACAATCAACAACATCGCGCCGGGCGCCATCCAGACCCCGATCAACACCAAGTTGCTCAACTCCCCCGATTTGCTCAAAGCACTGCTCGCAAACATCCCGATGAACCGCCTTGGGACCGGCTCTGACGTCGCGGGTGTCGCGGCGTTTCTCGCCTCATCAGACGCCGACTACATCACGGGCACGACAATCATTGTGGATGGCGGCTTGTTGTGGAACTACTCCGAGCAGTAAGGCGGCTGAGCAGGCAAAAAAAGCCGCAGCGCTTCACTACTTGCCGGGGAGCTCGCATACCGTGAGTTCCATGCACTCGCCGGAAGGGATTGTCATGCGCTTGTTGCCTGAAAATGGCGGAACATTGACGCGAACCATCGCCCGTGCCATATTTTATGGCATGAGTATTACCATTTCTCTTGGCAAATCGGGTCGACTGGTCGTGCCGAAAGCGATCCGTGACGACCTTGGTCTCCGCGAGGGCACGCGGTTGCGGTTGAGCGTGTCCGCAGGCAAGCTCGAGGCGGTGCCGGAGGTGGACAACGTCCGGGTCAAGGACGGGTTTCCCGTCATACTTGGAGGGCTGTCCCGTGAGAAGGGCAGCATCGTCAAAGCCATCAAGGCGGATCGCGATGTTTTCACGGACAAGATGCTATCCCGCCGTGCGGGCAAATGAAGCAGGCGCTCGACACCTCGGTGATCGTGGCGGCACTGGACGGTTCGGACCCCGACCATGCCGCCTGCCGGACGCTTCTGCTCTCGGCGAAGTTCGCCGCCTGGTCCCATTCACTCTCGGAAACTTTCTCGACGCTTACCGGCGGGCGTTTGGGGATCAGGATTTCCCCTTCGGTCGCCGCTTCCATTCTGCGGGACAAGGTTGCTCCCCGGCTCGCGATCACCTCCCTCACGGAATCCGAACTGCTCGATGCTTATGACCATGCGGAAGCGCGTGGCGTGCGCGGCGGGGCGGTTTACGACTTCCTCCACCTCGCCGCTGCCAAAAAGGCCGGAGCCTCGCGGATCTACACTCTGAACCTCACCGACTTTCACGCTATCTACCGCACTGGTGATCCCCAGATCGTCCATCCGTAATTTGACGCCTGCCGTGAACCTATGAGCGCCACACTGCCGATCTACGATCTCGATGAGGAGATTGTTTCCTCACTGACGGACGGGAACCGTCTTGTCCTCCAGGCGCCGACCGGTTCCGGAAAATCCACGCAGGTCCCGCAGATCCTGGTCGACGGGGGAATTTGCGATCGCGGGCGCTGCGTGATTCTTCAGCCGCGCAGGCTGGCCGCGAGAATGCTGGCCGCCCGCGTGGCCTCCGAGCGTGGAGTGAAGCTCGGCGGCGAAGTCGGTTACCAGATCCGCCTCGACAACGTTTCCTCGGCCGCGACGCGGATTCTATTTGTCACGGAGGGGATCCTTCTCCGGCAAATGCTGGCCGATCCGGAGCTGCAAGGCATCTCGACCGTCATCTTCGACGAATTCCATGAGCGGCATCTGTATGGGGACATCAGCCTGGCCCGTGCGCTGACGCTGCAGGAGACGCTCCGCCCGGATCTGCGGATCGTTGTCATGTCGGCCACGCTCGACCGGACCGGGCTCACGGAATATCTCGCTCCCTGCACGACCCTGCAGTCGGAAGGCCGGGTCTTCCCGGTCGATGTGGAATTTCTCGAACATGACCCGAAGGATGATCCTCCGTGGGAACTCGCGGCGGATGCCGTGGCGGATAATTTCGAGCGAACGGATGGCGACATTCTCGTCTTCATGCCGGGTGCCTACGAGATCAGCCGGACGATCCGGGAAATCGGCGGCCGGCTTGGCAGCCAGTGCGTCATCCTTCCGCTGCATGGCGAGCTGCCGGCATCGGAACAGGATCGCGCCGTGAACAGGACGTCCGCCCGCAAGGTGATCGTCTCCACAAATGTCGCCGAGACCTCGTTGACAATCGACGGGGTCACACTGGTTGTGGACTCAGGGCTCGCGCGGGTTGCACGGTATGATGCCCATCGGGGAATCAACACGCTCCTGATCGAGAAGATCAGCCATGCCTCGGCAGACCAGCGTGCGGGTCGGGCGGGCCGCACGGCTCCCGGCATCTGCATCCGGCTCTGGACAAAGCGCGACCATGAGCGCAGGCCGCAGCGCGAAGTCGCGGAAATCAAGCGACTCGACATGGCGGAGACAGTTCTCACGCTCAAGGCGGCCGGGATCGACGACCTCGCAAACTTCCGCTGGATCGATCCACCCGAGCCGCAGGCGCTCGCACGCGCCGAAACTCTCCTCGAGGATCTCGGGGCGACGCACCGAGGCAAAGTCACCCCGACCGGCCAGCGGATGCTCAGCTTTCCCGTCCACCCGCGCT
>CAZRIL010000207.1:0-6619 GCA_964600115.1 uncultured Chthoniobacter sp.
TCCGCCCTTTGCGGATATGCCGACATAGCTCAGTGGTAGAGCAACGGTTTTGTAACTCGTTTCTGGCAGTTTTTCCCATTTTGTCAGACGTAATCACATCTAGTCATCTCGCTGACTATTATATTTTTATATCATTTGTTCAGGATCTCATTTTCTCCCAACTGAGCCCATTTTTGAGGGGGATGTGTAGAAAAATGTGTAGAAAGCTAGCCCCACGGTGCAAATTTTTGGAGAGGGTGAAATGCGGATTTTCTACACACCCAGACCCCATAATTCCCCTCCATTTTCTGCCATAATATCCCGAGGGGAACCGGCTATCCGCCGACAACCCAACGAAAGGAGAAAATGGCCAAGAAGAAGCTCTACTATTCTCCTCCGATCCGCCGTGAACTCGTCCGTGTGCTCTATTACGAACGCAGACGCCGTGGCATCCCTATGACCAAGCTGGTTGACGGGATCCTCTGCGATGCGCTCCAGCGCACCGACAGTTGGCGGATGATGGAGGAACCAACCCAACCGGGAGCGAGCACTCGTTAGCTCCCAAACCAAACCAGCACGACAGCCCGACCCGAAACGGTCGGGTTTTTTGTGCAAACAACCAACGAAAGGAACCAAATGGCACTCAAACTCATTGCCAATTACAGCAAACGTCTGGGTCTCCCCGGATACAGCAGTCACCAGTTCTCGGTCAGCGTCGAGACCGAGATCAGCAACATCAACGACGTAGCGGAGGAAAGCTCCCGCCTCTACCAGCTCCTCCAGCAAAACGTGGATGAGGAAATACAGCACACGGGCTTTGTCCCCGACGAGGGATACGGCATCAGCGAGCAGGGAGGTCGCAACAGCTCCGTCAACCGCACCAACGGAAACGGCCACCACAACGGCAACGGGGATACCTGGTCGTGCAGCGATAAGCAGCGCGAGCTCATCATCAAGCTTGTGGACGAACACCGGCTCGACAAGGGCCAGGTTGACGACACCAGCCGCGCCATGTTCGGCATCGGCGTCCGTGAACTCAACAAGCTGCAAGCCAGCGGCCTCATCGACCGCATCATCGAGGACAACGGCGGCAAGCCCTCCACCCGTCGTCCCCGCAACGGCACCACCCCTCCACGCAGGCAGTATCAGAACGGAGGTGCGCGGTGATAACCCTGTCACCTCCGGTCAGGAAACCAACGGTCCCGGCGGATGACCACCTGACAAGGGTGGTCTCCGCCTCTCGGCTCAACACGTTCCATGCCTGTAGGATGAAGTTCTACTTCTCCTACATCATGGAGATTGTGAAGCCTGCCACCGCCGCGCTCTTCGTGGGCAAGGCGGTCCATGCTGCGCTCCAGCAATGGAGCACGGCCCGCTGGCGGGGAAAGCCGCATGATGCGGAATCCCTCAAGGCGGGGTTCCTCATGAACTGGATTACAGGCCAAGAGGAAGAGCCGGTTTCATGGGATGCCGGAGAGGAGGACGCAGAGCAGGAAAAAGCATGGGGTCTCGTGGAAATGTATCTGCGGGACACCCCGATACCGGCGGAGGAAAAGCCGGAAGCGGTGGAGGTTCGTGTGGAAGCCGATCTGGCCAAACACGGATTACCCACATTGGTCGGGATCATCGACCTCGTGCGTCCCGGTGGAACAATTGTGGACTTTAAGACATCCGCAGCCACCCCGAACGCCGAGCAAGTCCTTCACCGGAACGAAACCCAGCTCACTGCCTACGGCATCCTTTATCAGGAAGCCACGGGCAAAAAGGAGTCCGGTTTCCAGTTGCACCACTTGGTAAAAACGAAAGTTCCCAAGCTGGTCGTCAGCGAGGCACCGGCAACAACAGAAAACCAGAAGACGAAGTTCTTCCGCTTGATCGAGTCGTTTTTAGACGGAGTTGAGCGCGAGGATTACGTGCCATCACCGGGATTGCAGTGCGCGGCCTGCCAGTTCTTCAACGAGTGCCGCGCATCAACAGGAGGAAAGAAGTGAAAAGAATGCCTGCCTATTCGGAACGGCTTCGCAGGACTCTGCGTGTCGTGAACATCACAGCAAGGAACAGTTCGGAAGTCATAAAAATGCTGCTGCCGGTTATCACAGCAGTAGCCATCGCGGTTCGAGATATCCGCCGCAGCTTCCGGTAATCAAACCCAACAGACAATCGGCCCGTGTGTCCCAAGCGACATGCGGGCCGTTTTGTTTTTCAAGAAAGGAAAAACCAATGAGCACAACGCTCTATTTCAGAGAAGGCAGCTCGGACAAAGTTTACCGAGTCGCCATCGAACCCCGTGACGGTGGATATGCAGTCAACACCGCCTTCGGACGCAGAGGGACCACACTCAGCACGGGAACCAAGACATCCAGTCCCGTTGCTATGGACATGGCCCAAATCATCCACGACAAGCTTGTCAGGGAGAAAATGGCCAAGGGCTACAGCATCGGTGCGGACGGCACTCCCTACACCACCAGCAGCAAAACAGCCACCAGCATCAGGCCCCAATTGCTGAACGCGATTGAAGACGTGGAACCCCTGCTCAGGGACGACGCGTTTTACCTCCAGCCCAAGCACGACGGGAAACGCCTGCTCCTTCAGAAAAGGGGCGGCACCGTCACCGGCATCAACCGCCGGGGCATCGAATGTGGATTCCCTGAGAGTATCCGTGTGGCGGCAATGGCCCTGCCCGGAGGCTTTCTCATTGATGGCGAGGCCGTGGGCGACATGCTCCATGTCTTCGACATCCTGGAACTGGAGCAATCCGACATCAGGAAAATCCCCTACCGTGACCGGCTGGTGAAGCTCCTCAACCTGCTGGCCAGTGCACAGCAGACAGGGATCCAGTGGGTGGCCACGATCAGCGGTCGATCCGCCAAGCTGCGCACCTTCGCCCAACTCCGCAAGGATCAGGCGGAGGGAGTGGTTTTCAAACGGATCGGAGCACCGTATTCACCGGGCCGGCCAAACAGTGGGGGCGATCACCTCAAGTTCAAGTTCGTGGAAACCGCCTCGGTGATCGTCAATGGGATCAACGCCAAACGCAGTGTGGCAATCGCGGTGTGGGAGAATGGCAGGCTTGCTCCTGCCGGAAATGTCACCATTCCACCCGATCAGATCCTTCCGCAGATCGGGGATATCGCGGATGTCCGTTACCTCTACGCCATGCCAGAGAGCGGCAGTCTCTTCCAACCAGTCTTTCTGGGCACAAGGGACGACATCACGGCAGGGGAATGCACCCGCGATCAGCTCAAGTTCCGCAGGGAGGAGGTGGCGGCGTGAACCTCATCGCCAAGTTCACGGGGAATCAGGCCAAGCAGTCAGCGGCATCTAAACCTCCATGCGGGGCCGGCTTCAGTGAGAAAATCGTCTCCAAGTTGGAGACGCTCGAAGTGCACGGCTCGGACTTGAAAGACCCCGGTCCCGACTACTGCGAGTTTCGGGCCATCGACGCCGGTGGAAACATCATCGGCACCAAGAGAGTCAACGGCTACTGACATGGCCATCCTCTCCAAAGCAGGGGTGAAGCCGGAGATGACGTTCCGGTGTTGCGATTGCAGCGACATCATCACCGGCCAGCAGGTCATCGACGGGGATTACCTCCATATCGTCAAAGCCAACCGGGAAAACCCGGAAACATCGGTCTTCCGGTGCGAGTGCTGTCAGGACGAATGGGAGGAGCGTCGCCAGGAAGATTAACCGTGGGTCGGGAGCAAATCTCCCGGCCCACCCCCGGTCATTTTGAAGAATCGGCTCGCTTCCTTTGGAAAAGTGCATGCTCTCTGTTCATCACCTGAGAGGTAATCATTCGAAATGGCGATAGGCTGCGATTTTGTCATGCCGAAGACCCTGTTTCTCTTGCCTGAGCATTCGATGATCTCAGCCTCGCTTCGTTTGGTGCCGACAAAGGTGATCAATGCCGGATGTCCCAAATGTGGACTCATCTTGGGGGACGGCAAATGAGAGAATCATACGCACTATTATTGCGGCTGAGATTCGGATTCTTATTGATTCTGTATACTACCGGGATCTGCTGTGTTTGCCTTTTTCATAGTATTCGTGGTCTCGTTTGATGATATTTACTATTTTTGGAACATCTGAATCACGAAACACCAAGTTAAGCCGACTTAGTGTCTCTGTTGGCTCCCACGTGGAAAGAACTAACACTTCATCAACAGTGGCGTCGACAATATGTGCAAGTCGAGAACGCTCATGGGTAAAAACAATCAGCCGAACAATTTTTAGCAATGGATATGTTCTACAGAGCTGTTGTTCTAGCAAACGAGATGGCGCATTTAGTTGTTGAGCGGGGCTTCGTCCTGTCCTGTCTTTGATAGGATCACCATGATCAACAAGATTGTCGTATTTGTCATAAATATCACGCGTCCACACATCTCCATCGCAGGAGATGTGCCCTTTCATATGTTTGACTTCAATAGAAAAAACTCCATTGGGTCCGACAAGGATTCTATCAATCTCGCCACCGCGGTTGCAGTAACCAGCGATTATCGTCCAATCGTCTTCCAATAGCCTACTCAAACGAGTGTCCACTGAAGTCTCACCATCTCTCCCAATTTTCCTGATGTGATCTTGAACATCCTCCCTCTGTTTTATTGGAATTAATAGAGGAGGCGGAATTTCTGGTCGTTTAAAAATGGTCGTAAAGCCTATTTTTACAATAGAACGAAGCAAAGGCAGTGGAGCCTTCGTTGACAATGCTTCTCGAAGGTGCTTTTTCTCATTTTCAATTCGGTTCGCATATCGATTCTGTTCATGGAGAATTGACTCCTCCCTAGCTTGAGTATCTTTCTCAAATATTGCCACCTTGCGATCAAAGTCCTCCTGCCTTCGGAGTTCGCGCTTAAGTAATTGATCCGCAGCATGATCTGATAGGATTATTTTACGCATATTCACTCGTTAACTGAAATTTCGGAGTTCGCAATAGCTTTCTCAGTGCATCTTCTCCTTGGCCCGCCTCCAGCTTCTGTTTTCACCGTCCGTCCTTCGACGGAAAGCATCACCTCTGCCGCATCTAGTCGATAACGAGGGGGTCGGGTAGATTTCGCGGCATGAACGAGGAAATATCGTCGCAGGTTCTGAAGATTGACGAGGCTGGGCGGGGGCAGACGCCGAGGGAAAAGCGGTAAGAAATCGTGGCGGGGTATGAGCCGAGCGAGATGACGGGGCGGCAGTTCTTGGATGGCCTCCCTCACTTCGTTTCCAGCACGAATGGCCATCCACTTTGAGGTGGGATCGCAGAACAGGTAATCGGTATTATCCCCCCATTTCTTTTCAAGGATGGCGGCCGCAGCAGAGTCTGCCGCCACAGGTTTTTAATGGGCAACGTAAGCGAATTGCTCCTTGCCTTCATGCCTGAATCTCACGCCATTGCGATCAATGGTGACTGTATATCCGTCCTCAAACGTGATGGTTTTCATGTGAACACCCAATTTCTCGAACCGTGGCCTGTCTCCCCCCATCGGGCAAGACGGATCCGATAGCAGCAACAACCAAACCAAGGAACGGCCTGCCTGTCATGACGACATGCGGGCCGTTTCCGTTTCCAACCAAAACCAAAAGGAAAATATGATAAGTATACCCATCAGCAGTCTGAAGCCTGTCATCACGGGTCTCAGCAAAGTCGTCAGCAACAAGTCCACCCTCGAATGTCTGCGCTGTGTTCGTGTGGATGCGACATCAGACCAAATCAGCATCCTCGGCACAGACCTGGATATGTTCGCCAAGGTCACGTTGCCGGAAGCCAAGTGTGACAAACAGGAAAGCTTCCTGGTCCCATTGGAACGTCTCCAGTCGATGGCCAAGCGGTTCAACAGCCAGGCCGTCCTCAAGATCGAACCCGGCAGGATCTTCTGTGATCTCGTCACGGGGCGAGTCAGTGAAAACGTGGAAGCACCCAAACTTGAGGAGTTCCCTGTGGAACCGGAGTTCGGTGTAAAAGCCGTAGATCTGCCGGAACAATTCCCACGCAGGTTCGCGGAAACCATGGGGTGCAGTTCCACGGACGCCACCCGATACGTTCTCAATGGCATCCAGCTCGATGTCAGCGATCCGGCCTGTCACAACATGGTCGGAACCGATGGCAGGCACCTGTTCAGCGCGAACAGCTTCGTCCTTCCCATCTCGGAATCGGTCACGATCCCCAACCACAAGCTTTTGCTTTGGCGGGGTCTCTCGGATCTGCCGTGGGCACTGGCTGGCCAGAGGAAAAAGAATTCCCATCTGGTCCGTATTGCGGCCGGAAATTGGACCCTGACCCTCAGGGCCATCGACGGCAACTATCCCAACTGGCGTCAGGTCATCCCTGATACCAAGGCACACCGCACCATCGTGACGCTGCCGGAGGAACATGAGTTCACGGCAATTGTGAATGGACTTCCCGGTGGAGAGTTGAGGGACAGGCCGGTGGATCTGGTCGTTGAGAAGGGCAGCGTCTCGGTCAGCGACACCACGGGAGGATGCAGCATCCTTCTTGCGGGAGCCACAGCCAAGGGACCGGACATCCGGATCCGCCTCAACAGGGATTACCTGACCAAGGCGTTCGACTACGGGCTCACCCGTATCGGCCTCATCGATCCCAAGTCGTCCATGCACTTCACCCAAGAGGGCAGGCAAATGGTCGTCATGCCCC
>CAZRIL010000208.1:0-6551 GCA_964600115.1 uncultured Chthoniobacter sp.
GGTGGACCACGGCAGAGATGCCGTCCAGGGCTTCGCTCCAGTCAGCGGAAGCGTTCAGCTCCGGGCAGTCGAACCATTCCACCCCCGCGATGGCGATTCTTTTCCGGGAGGCCGCCCGCACGGAAAATCCCGCTTTCCGCAGCTCGGGCAAGAGGTGTGAGGCGACGAATCCGGAGGCGCCGGTGACAAGAACCTTCATCGATTGCGGCATCACATTTTTTCCATGAGATAATCCACAAAGAGGTCCTCCACATGTCGGGAGGAAAACTTGCTGACCGCCCGGAGGCGTGCGGCTTCCGCCATGGTGTTTCTGGCCGGCACATCCTGCAGGAGATTCCTCAAGGCCCGTGAGAGATCCTCCGGGTTACCCGGCTCATGAAGAAGACCGGTCTCCCCGTCGACGACAGCGTCAGTAATGCCGTATATCCGTGAAGCGACCGACGGCACTCCCGCGGCGGCGGCTTCAATGAGGACCGATCCAAAACCCTCGCGATAACTGGGGAGGCAAAAAAGATCCGCTGCGGCCATATAGTTTTCGACCTCCTTCGCATACCCGACAACGTGAATCCTCCCGTCCTCGACGCCGGCAAGGAGATTCTCTTCATCCGGCCCCACCAGAACCAAATGCAAATCGTGGAATTCCTCCCGCAAACCCCGGAAAGCCGCCAACAGATCCGCGACACCTTTTTCCCTTTTCATACGCCCGACATAGAGCAGGCAGGGGGCGTCCGGCGGGATTCCGAACTCCCCGCGTATCTTCTCGCGCATTGCGGGATCCGGTTTGAAGCGGGATGCATCCACACCCGAGATCGAACCATCACCGAGAACCTGGATTCTGTGTGCGCCTACGACTCCTTCCGCGATCAGAAAATCTTTCTGCGAGGGGCTGTCTGCCAGCACGTGGGTCGCGCAGGCGGCGATCAGGCGGTCCATGCATTTCAGAACCATGCGCCCGGGTCCCTTCTTCGTGGCCCAGACCTGTCCGGTGAACCAGTGGATTCGGACCGGAATGCCCGCGAGTCGCGCCGCGACCATGCCGAGCAGGCCTCCCTTGGGCGTGACCGTGAGAACTGCGGAAAACCGCCGCTTCCGATACAGGCTCCAAAGCGTGAAGAGTGCCAGGAAATCATGAACCGGCGAAATTTCCCGCCGGATTTCCACAGTATGGAGGACCGCGCCCTCCGCCATTTGAACCGCGATGTCGGATTCGCGCCGGTTAACGCAGACCGTCACGCGGGCGTGGTTCACCAGACGCGCGATGTGGCCGAGAAGAAACGCACTGAGTACAAACGGACTCGTCAAAGTCACGCAGATGTCAGGCTTTGAGACGGTCATGCGTTCGGGTTACTCCGGAAGATGCCGCCGCAACGGCAACAATGACATTCTCCTGACGAATTTCGCGAGCGAGAAGGGAAGAAGCAAGAGCAGAAGCGGAAGAGAAAGCCTGCGTTCGCGGAATAGCGCGCAATACATCTGCAATTCGCCTTTTTCCATTTTCCACATGTTCCCGCTGAGCCCGCCCTCGCCATACTTCTCTTTGTGCAGAACAGCCATCTCGCACTCCAGGCGTGCCAGGACCAGGCCATCCAGAGCCATGCTCAGCCAAAGGTGGTAATCCTCCGCAAACCTCATCGCCTCGGAAAAGCGGTGGGAAGAGGGATTGCGCACCATCACCGTCGGTGTCGAAAAGGGATTGCTCAGAAGCATGCCGCGCGGATTCAGAAATGTGGCTTCGACACGCAGATCCGCCGACATGCCCGCCCGGTGAATTCCGCAAAGGTGTCCGGTCAAAGAAACCTCCGGATGATTTTCCATGAACTCCAATTGCACCCGGAGTTTTTCGGGGTGCCAACTGTCATCCGCATCGAGAAACGCGGCATATTTTCCGCCGGCCGCATCCCAGCCCGTATTTCGGGCATGGGAAGGCCCCTGGTTGCGATCCATCCGGATAATCCGGACCGGAAACAATTCGCGCCATGTGATTTCGGCCTGCTCGCAGATTGTGATCGAATCATCGGTGCTGCAGTCATCCACCAGCAAAACCTCACGGGGCAGCACGGATTGCCGGGCGATGGAATCGATGGCCCGAAGAAGCGTCTGCCCGGAATTGTAAACCGGAACAATGACGCTGACCGGGCCCCGTGGAGCGCTGGAAATCAATCGCGAAGATTCATCCATGAGGCACCATGGCCGGATCAGCGGCGGGATCGGCCCGCCTCCATCTCCTCCAATCCCAATGACCGGCCAGCTTTTCCAAAAAGACCGCATCACTGTCATTCGACCATATGTCCGTCCTGCATAGAAGCAAGGGATCGCGCCCGGGGGGGTTGATGTCGAATCGGCTGGTTGCACCGATCCGGAAGCCCGCCTCCCCGGCGGCATCCCTCACCCGGCGGTCAACACTTCCATGAGGATAGGAAAGCGCATCAATCGAATGGCCGAGAAGGTCCTCAAGGCGGGCTTTGCTGCCGGTCAGTTCCTCCCTCAACTGGCGGTCTCCGCAGCGGGCAAGCGGCACGTGCGTGGCACCGTGGGCGCCGATGGAAACCCCCTCAAGGCTATCGAGACGGCGAAGTTCTTCGGGACTCAGGAAGCCGGGCTGCCTGGCAAAAACCGGACCGGTCGTGACAAAGACCGTGCACGGAATGCCAAGCCGGGCAAGCACGGGATACGCCTGAGTGAGATTGTCCTGGTAGCCGTCGTCGAATGTCACCATCACGCCCGTTCCGCTCCACGGCGGAGCGGTGAGGTTTTTAACGGATCCGCCGAATTGAGTCGCCAGGATGCGCATGTGCGCTTCGAAACGGGCTGGAGAAATTGTGTAAATCCCCTTCCGGTCCTCTTCGATTTTTGTGCCGACCGCATGATACATGAGTATCCGGCTTCCCGTTCGCGCCGGCAGAATGAAGCGCGAAACGCGGCTCGCGCATGTCAGGCACCGGTAGACAGCCGATGAAAGATAACTCAGCGGATTCGTCACGCGCCGGGCATCCGGGTTTTGATCACCTTGTTCGCCAGTGGCCGCAGCAGGGGGAAGCTCCCCCAGTCCCATTCTCCCAGATATTGGAGGTCCGCCGCTCCGGTTCCTTTTTTGAAGTCGTAAACGCCCTTGTTTTTTTCCGGATCGACGCCGCTCATGTCATACCAGCCGGTTCCCCGCCGGGCACACTGCTTCATGAGTTCGGCAAAGGCCAGGTGGGAGGCATAAACTTTGCGTCCCGCCGTGGTAGTGGCCGCGAAGATATCCCAGCCCCTCCGGCCGAAGAGGACAGCCCCCCGGAATGCGAGCAGCTTTCCGTCTCCGTCGTCGCATCGCACGACAACGCACTGATGCCCGAACTGCGAAAGGATGGAGGCCAGCGACTCGCGGGAGAACTGCTCCGGGAGAGACTTGTAATCCTGCATCTCGCGGTAGACGGCATGCATTTCATCGGGGTCGGGAGAATCCCACAACCGGATGGCATGTCCGTGCTTTTCGGAACGCTTGAGATTCCTGCTCCAGTTCTTGCTCAGGCGTTCCGGATCGACGCCTTGATTTTCATCGAGCGTATGGAACAGCGAGAGCCCGCTCTGCAGGGGGTATTCCGGCTTGTGCCAGCCCGCTGATTTCATCCGGAGAGATTCCGAATCCGAGTGAGCCCGCATGTTGTTCACCCGGCTGTATAAGAAGCGGAAGCCGAACGCCTTTTTGATCGCCTGGGGAAGCGACCCCGCCCAGTGCTCAGGGTCTCCCACAGCACCTCCCGGGATCCAGGTGAACCCAACTCCCATGGGCATCCGGCGAGCGAAGACCTGCGCTGCACCAAGGACGTCGCCACCTTTCATCCCGACGATCCGTTGACACTGCCAGCCGAAGGACTCCCGGTGTCTGCCCCAGGAGAAACTTTGATAGACATTGTAGTCCGGGAAATTCAGGAGGCATTCGTCCCAGTCCTTCCCGGTTCCTTCCCACGTTTTCCAAGTCAGCATAAAAAATTCACCCAATAGATATTCCGGTAATGCGATGGAGCCGAGGACGCGATTGATTCGGGCAGCTCAGGCCAGAGCGGGCAGTCAAACCCCAGGCCTCTCGCAAGGGTCGCCACCTTCCGCGCTACGGATGGTTCGGCCCGGAACGGATAGCCATAGGGAACTGTCCCGGTTTGAAGGGATGGGAATACCGGGCTCACAGGCAGGTGACGCAGGCGATCCCTCACTTCACCGTAAAGCCGCCTCCGCCGTTCGACCTCGCGGTCGATGTTCTGTGTGCCCAGCAGGCGGCAGGATTCCACATGCATCGGGGGAGCCATGGGGATGACGCTCTCACAATCCGGCGCAGACTTGGGGAACGGCTCCCCTGTGCGAAGCTGTCTGGCCAGCCGAATGGCATTTTCTCCGGCTGTTTTCAATGGGAGGCCTGTGTGAAGCTGCACGTCCCGTAAGCGTGACTTGAGCCGGTAAGAAAAAGGGAGCGGATCATTCCGCAAAGGGAGCGGATGAGGGCGTTCGATATCCGGGAAAGGCCGATTGAAGACCAGCGCACCTCCGTCGGGCAGGGAGAATGTTTTCCGGAGGCTAAGGATCCCCATGTCTCCGCGGCGTCCCAGAAGCTGCCCGGCGGCATCACGGCTGAGAAAGCCATGGGCGTTGTCCTCCAGCAGAACCGCCCCGTGATTCAGACAAAGCGTCCGGAACGGTTCCAGATCCTGCGGAAATCCGAAGTAGTCAACAGCCAGAACCGCTTTGACTTTCTCCACTTCCGGGAAAGAAACCGGCCTGAGGCAGTCGTCCACGGGATAAAGGATGCTGCGCGCCCCGGCGAGGTGGACGGACGCGAGCAGTTCCCGGCAGATGAATTCCGGCAACATCACGGCGTCCCCCCCCCGGACGCCTGCCATCCTCAGTCCTTCCAGCAAAGCGTGGCGCGCCAGACTGAACAAAAACACGTCTTTTCCCCACTCGGTGCCCAGTGGACTATTCATCAGCTTTTCACCAAAACTTTTTTACCGAGAACATTGAAGAGCATGGCGGCGTAAATCTTCGCATAGAACGGCCACGTGACGACCGACTGTGCAAAATACTTCCATGCTTCTCTGTGACATCCCTCATCCTGCAGTCCCCTTGCACCGCTGTAATAAGCGATGGCCCGGCGTTTTCTGGCGAGCCAGCCTGGAAAGGCAGTTCCATTTTCAGATGCGTATGACAAGTGGCGTTCGAGCACAGCGAGGACCGCATCCATGTGACGAAGCACCCCGCGCGTCTGATTTCCGGAGTGAATCGTGTATTCGCCGAGAAATTCATTCACGAACCCGATCCGCGCTCCCGCCCTGGCAAGGCGGAGCCAGAAATCGTAATCCTCCGCCGTCACAATCTCCGGCTCCTCGAGAAACCCGCCTGCGGCTATTGCGTTTTCCCGCTTCATGACGATCGCCGAAGTCGACAGGCAGTTTCCGTCAAAAAGCAGCGAATGGTAGGTCGCACGGGACTCCGGGCCATACATGACCTGCCGGTCCCTCCCGTTGCCGAGCCACCTCTCGCCATGGCAGACCAGATCGTAGCCGCGGGAAAGCTGATCCAGACACTTCTGCAGTTTGGCAGGATACCAGAAATCATCGGAATCAAGAAAGGCAAGCCACTCACCGTGCGACTCGGAGATTCCAAGGTTGCGCGAGGCGGCGATCACTCCGCAATTGTCGATGTTCAGAAGGCGGATCCTGGGATCCCTCATTCCTTCGACAACCTCCACGGTTTTGTCGCTGGAGTGGTTGTCCACCACGATGGCCTCCCAGTTGGGATAGGTCTGGTCGATGACAGACTGCAATGCCTTGCCCAGAAAATGGGCGTGGTTGTAGGTTGGAATAACGATCGATACCAACGGAAGTTCCTCAGAGGCACTTTTCATGTGTTCACGCCGGCAAGCGCCCGGTGGTATTGCAGGAGCCGGTCAATCTCCCCGATCTGTCCGGAGGGAACGGTGATCCCGATACGTTTCAGGGCATCCGACCGGAAATCCAATGGGGAGCTCTCCCGGCCGGGCAGGGGAGTGACCCTCTCGATCTGCGGAAGAAATCCCAAGGTGCGCTGGCAGCGCTCCTGGATCAGGAGGGCAACCTCCCAGATCGTGGGAGCCCAGCCGCCACCAAGATTGAAAACTGTTCCGTCAGCAGGTAATTCCGGCATCGCGGCCAAACGGTATAGGCTTTCTGTGGCATCCGGCATGGCAATGAAATCGCGCCTTTGCAGGCCATCCGTCTTCAGAACCATGCAGCGGGTTTCCACAGCCTGCCGGCAAAGGTCATTGATCACCAGCCCTCCGCACCTGGTATCTGGACTTGCCGGGACGCCGAAACTGTTCGAGAGCCGGATGACGATCCCGCGGGTGCTTTGGTTTTGCGTTCCCTTGATCACCTCATTCTCACCAGCGAGGTTGCTGGCGGCGTAGGGATGGGGATTTGCCGGGACCGTGTCCTCGGTGATCACTCCTTCAAGCCGCGGGGAATAGACATGTGCGGTGGAGAGAAAAATAATGAGCCGGACTCCACTCCGGCACGCCGCTTGAACCAGCCTGGCCG
>CAZRIL010000209.1:0-6464 GCA_964600115.1 uncultured Chthoniobacter sp.
CGACATACTGTTCAATCAGCGCATCGTATGGATTGCTGCCGTCGGTTTTCTCTCCCCGCAAAATCGGGGTGCAGACGACGGTTTTAGCGCCGATGGCCTGGCAGCGGGTCACGAGTTTCTCCAGGGCCTGTTCGAACTCGACAGGATCAGCGCCCTGGCCGTCCGTGCTTGTGCGCACGTCGTTGATGCCGATTAAAATGACAACGATGTCCGGCTTGAGCGGGGCCGCCTTGGTATCAAAAATGGCGTTCAAATACTTGATGCCACACCCACCCTTGGCAACGCTCTGAATATCAACGTTGCTGCCGGGAAGCGCTTTCTTAAGGCTCTCTCCAACCAAAGTCGCGAAGCCAGCCGGCTTGGTGGAAGCAAGCGTGATGGAGTCGCCCATAAAGAGGATCGTGTCCTCCGGCCCCACAAAAGCGGCGGCCTGTCCATCGCTGGAGGTGCCGTGAAGGACGAGGACAATGGAGATGATAAGCGATGGTATGCGGAGGATAGGCATGGAATAGAGGCTTCCGGGGAAACGTGAAAATGATTCGCGTATCCCATCGCTAGTGGCGGACGGCTTCGCCTTCAAGTGGAAAGTCATGCACGGGAATATTTTGGCCTGGTGTGGAAATTAGGTAAAGAAAAGTGTGGGTCTGGATGGCTTTTCCCGTTGTCGGGAGCGACACATGGCTTACTCTCACGGTGTGTCTTTTTCCTCCCACTCTTCCCTCGCCGTCCGCAGGTGTCGGGTTCCCATTGTATCGTGGGTTTTCCAGGTAACTCACTCCCTCAGGGTTTTTCGCGAGGATGAAATCGCGCTCATGTAGCTTCGGGGATAATCTCAGATGCATTCCCGGGTTCACATTTTTTCGGATGCCTGCTGCCGGATAAATCGTCTGCGCCGAACGACAGGTCGTCTGTGCAGGTTGCGTTTATATCTTGCGATTGTCGCGCTGACATTTCCGCCATTGCTTCACTCTCAGTCGGGCGACGGTTCGGTCTTCGGCACGTCCAAATCCACCGGCGGCTCGCTGATCGGGATTCTTTATGATCTCAAGCAGACCCAGGCACTGGAGAAACTCAAGATGGGGCCGAGTGAATATGACAAGGTTGTGAACGAGTTTTTGTCGTCCGACTGGGATGAAGCAGTTTTGAACCGGTATTTTCGGGTTACCCAGCCGGTGTTTACGACTCAGGTATTTATTCCACTTGGCCGTGCAAGCGTCGCTCCGGTGGCGTTCTCCGCGGAAAAGATCGTGGAGCCATCATTTTTCATGGTACATTACAAAGGTCAGGTCTCGCCACCGAGCGCGGGACGCTGGCGATTCTGGGGATACGGCAGCGAAGTGTGCAGTGTGGCGGTCAATGGCAAAACCGTGCTCTCCAGCAACTGGATTGAGCATAAGGTGCTGAATCCCATCGATACTCCTGATCTGGATTGGAAGTCGTCGGCGCCGCCGGGACGGCCGGTGCATTGCGGGCTGCTCACTGCTGGGACATGGATGAACCTGCGGGCTGATGAGGTCGTCGATCTTGACATCCTGATTGGGGAACGGGCGGGCGGCAGTTTCTGCGCGGTGCTGCTGATCGAGAAGGAAGGCGAGATCTACGAACAGCAGGACGGGCATGGGGTTTATCCCATCTTCCAACTTGCGCCCTTCGATACGCCCCTTCCACGCAAGGACTCCAAGGCCCCTCCGTTCGCCCGCCACGGCCCGATCTGGAAGGCGGCCAAATGAACGTGAAGTTATGCGGCGATTTCGACCCCTGAATGCAGATGCAGAAGCTTCCACATCATTTCCTGAATTAAATCTATGACTGATCCCACCATCCCAAACGGCACCGACATGACAGAGGCGGTCGCCTTCGCACAGCAAAGCTACCGCGCCATCCAGAACGAACTGGCCAAGGTGATCGTCGGTCAGGCCGACGTCATTGAACAGGTTCTCATTGCGGTATTCTCACGCAACCATGCTCTGCTGGTGGGCGTGCCGGGACTGGCGAAAACGCTGCTCATCTCCACGCTGGCCCAGGCGATGCAGATGAGTTTTCGGCGTATCCAGTTCACCCCGGACCTGATGCCGAGCGACATCACGGGCACGGAAGTCATCAACATGAATCCCGCGACCGGGGAGAAGGAGTTCCGGTTTCTGGAGGGCCCGATATTTTCTAACATCGTGCTGGCGGACGAGATCAACCGGACGCCGCCGAAAACGCAGGCGGCGATGTTGGAGGCGATGCAGGAACGGCGGGTGACTGTGGGTGGAAAAACATTTGTGCTGCCGGCGCCGTTTTTCGTGCTCGCAACCCAGAATCCCATCGACCAGGAGGGCACATATCCGTTGCCCGAGGCCCAGATGGACCGCTTTCTATTTCTGATTTCGGTCGATTATCCGGAGACCGAGGATGAGATCGAAGTAATGCGGCGCGGGACGGGTGGGGGATCCGAGGCGGTGGTGCCGGTGCTCGACGGCGAGAGCGTGATCTACATTCAGGAAAGCGTGAAGCAGATGCCGGTGGCGGACCATGTGCTGCGCTATGCCCAGCGTATCGCAGGATGCACGCGGACAAAGCGCGAGGACGCTCTGCCTTTCTGCAAGAGGTATCTGAGCTACGGCGCCGGACCCCGGGCGAGCCTCGGTCTGATCACCGCGGCAAAAACCCACGCCCTCATCCGCGGGCAATCCTACACGGACTGCGCCAATGTTGCGGCGGTCGCACCGTCGATCATGCGGCATCGCGTCGCCTGCAACTTCGTCGCCCAGGGCGAGGGGATCACGACCGATGATGTGGTGAAGGAAATCCTCTCGGTGATTCCGCAGAACGAAGTTGTGAGCTGAATCGGGAGCCCGCCTTGAATCCTCACGCCGCCGCCAGGGAGTCCGCCCAACCGCTCTTCGATCCCGAGGCGCTGGCGCGTGCCGAATCGCTGGGGCTGATGGCGCGGTCCATCGTCGAGGGCTACCGGGTGGGTGCTCACCGCTCCCCGTTTCAAGGCTTCGCGCTGGAATTTGCCCAGCACCGGGAATACACAGCAGGCGACGATCTGCGCCACCTCGACTGGAAGGTTCTGGGGCGGACTGACCGGTATTTCCTCAAACAATACGAGCAGGACACCAACCTTGTCGCCTGGCTGCTGGTGGATTCCAGCGAGTCGATGGACTACGGGTCCGCGGCGGTCACGAAGTTCCACTACGCCAAGGCCTGCGCCGCCACGCTCGCCCACGCGATCCTCCTGCAAAAGGATGCGGTGGCGCTGGGGATCTTCGATACGGCGGTGCGAGAGCAGATCACCCGCACGGACAACCAGGGCCGGATCCACGAAATCCTGCGCCGCCTGGCCGCCCTGGAGGCCGCCGGGGAGACCGATATGGGCGGGGCCATGGAAAAGACCGCCATCGCCTTCCGGCGGCGTGGCATCGTCGTCGTCTTCAGCGATTTTTTTGAGGATCCGGACAAGCTCGAATCCGGCATCCAGCGGCTGAGGTTTCTGCGGCACGAAGTGATCCTCTTCCATGTGCTCGACCATCAGGAGATCAACTTCGAGTTTAGCGGCAGCTGCCGGTTTGACGGGCTGGAGAACCAGACTTCCGTGCAGCTTGCGCCGGAGGATTTCCGCAAGGACTACCTGCTCGCCTTCGGGGAGTTCCAGTCACGCATCCGCAACATCGCCGACCGCAACGCCTGCCATTACGTGTTCGCAGACACGAGCCGCCCCGTGGTGGAAGTTCTTGGCAGCTATCTCGCCCTCCGGCTTCGCATGGGCCGCAGCCGATGACGTTCCTTGCCCCATTGCTTCTGGCCGCGCTTCCTGCCGTGGGAGTGCCCGTGATTATTCATCTGCTCAATCGTGGCAAACCGCGGCCGATCCGCTGGGCGGCCATGCAGTTCCTGCTCGAGAGCGTGCGCAAAAACCAGCGCCGCCTTCAGTTGAGGGACGTGATCCTGATGATTCTGCGCGCGCTGGTGGTGCTCTTTCTCATTCTACTCTTCGCGCGGCCGGCATCCTGGGTTCCCGGGGGCGGCGCCGGCGCGGTTACCTCGCCGGTCTCCGCCATGATTGTCATCGATGTCTCTGCCAGCATGGCGCAGAGCGACGGTCGCCGGTCCCGCCTCGAACTCGCCCGCGAGGAGGCCATGAAAACCCTCGGGCAACTCAGCGACGATTCGTTGTGCGGGCTGATCCTCGCGACCGACCGCGCCACCGCGGTGGTCCCGCGTCCGTCCAACAACCTCGAACTCGTTCGGGAGAATCTCGGCAGCGTGCGTGGAACCTCCGCGGCAACAGATTTGTTCCCCGCGATCGAACGCGCATTTCAGGAACTTGGCCGCAGCCCGGGTGCGCAGAAGATCGTTTTTGTTTTCACCGACAGCCAGGAATCGGCGTGGCGGGAGAGCCCGGCGATCCGCAGCCTCTCGACCACCTACCCCGGCATTTCGCTGCGCAGCATTCCCATCGGAAGCAAGGGCGAATCCAATACCGCCATCACGAACATCTCCGTGCAACCCGCGAATCCGGCCCGTGGCGAGGCGGCAGCCGTGCGCATCGATGTCACCAACCTCACCGGCCAGCCTCTCGATGCGTTGCGGGTTGCCCTCGCCGCCAACCGGGAGCGTCCCCAGGACGAGGCTACCCTGCCCCAGATCCCTGCCGGGAAATCCGCCTCTGCCACCCTCAAGATCACCTTCGATTCCACCGGGTCCCAGACCTTGCGGGCGGAGATTCCCCAGGACCTCTTTCCGGTGGACAACATACGCTCGCTGGCCGTCCAGATCGGCAACCCTCGCCGGTTCCTCATCGTGGCCGATCCCGCCGCGGGAGATCAGCGTTCCACCCCGGAGTTTTTTCTGCGCACGGCGCTTGGTGCGATGCAGAAAAGGGCGGAGGTCGAGGTTGTGCCGGGCAGCAAACTCACGAAGGATAAGATCGATTCCTCAAGCGCGATTTTTGTCTGCTCGCCTGCTTCCGTGTCCGACAGCCGATGGGGCCTGCTGGAGAAATTCGTCCGCGGCGGCGGCGGAATCGTGGTCTTTCCGGAAGGGAAGGGAGCCGCCGCTCTGGGAGCAACCCCGGCGACCAGGTGGCTGCCCGGAACGCTTGGCAAACCTGTGCCCCAGCCTGCCGCATGGGTGCAGGCCGGCATGGATCACCCTGTGACCGCCATGTGGGCGGATGCCAATCGGACGCGGCTGACCAATATCACTTCGGACCAGCGTTTTGAACTGAGCCCAGGCCAAGGGGCCGCCACGTTGGTAAAATATTCGGACGGCATTCCGGTGGCTGTCTCATCCGATGTCGGCGGGGGCAAGGCCGTGCTGTTCGGGACCTCCCCGGTTCCTGCATCCACCAAACTCGTCCTGCATCCGTATTTTCCCATCATGATTGGCGATATCGTGAATTTTCTGGCCGGCGAGCAAAATGCCGCACGTGCTCTGCTCCCCGGCGATTCCTTCTCCATCGCCGTGCCGGCCGCCATGATCGGAAAAAAACTCACGATCACCAGCGACCGCGGGGAGGAGCCGATGGACGCCGGGGCGGTCGCTTCGGCGGAGACGGAAGGACGGATTTTTATCCCTTCTGTGGACAGCCCGGGAGGCTATCGGGTTTTTGTCGAAGGTGAGGAGGCAGCCGTGTCGGCATTCTCCGTGGCGCTGGCGCCTTCGGAGTCCGTGCTTCAAATGGCCGATCCGGTCGGATTTGAGCCCGACCGCCCTGCGGCCGGTGTCGAGGTCCCTGACAACTTCAAGGTGCCACATGAATTGTGGATGGTTTTTGCCGTCCTGTTGCTGCTGCTATTTTTCACCGAACTCGCGGTTGCACACCGCTACACCATCACCCGCTGACCGATGCGACCTATTTTCCAATGGCTCTCCGGCGGGACACTGCCTCCGGGAAACGTGGAGTCCTCGCTCTCGCTGCAGGGCCTGTCGCCCGGCTGGGCGTTGCTGCTGTTTGTGCTCGGCTCGGCGGCCATTATCTGGTCCCATAGGGCTTTCACCCCGGGGATATCGAGCAAGCAGCGCACTCTCCTCACCGCGTTGCGTCTGGCGTCGTTTGTGCTGCTGATGGTGTTCCTGCTCAAGCCCGTCCTTTCCCTTCGCATCGAAGAGCCCGTTCGCTCGGCGCTTCTTGTGCTGTTCGACAATTCACGGAGCATGCAGATTGTGGACGACCGGACGGGCGGAGCCGACCGCGAAAACGCGCGCCTTCTCACCGGCATCGACCAGCCGGCCCGCTCGGCACTGGTCCGCGCGCTGGCGGAAAATACCTCTCTCGACCTGTTCCCGAAACTTGCCGGGATCGTGGATCTGAAAATTGAGTCGTTTGGAGGCAGCCGGCGAACGCTCGCCGAGCCGACCGGCGAAACGGCGGGACGCGTGGCAGCAGAGTCTATTGCCGGGCTGAAGTTCGACGAGGGGTCCACCGCGCTGGGTGATGCCGTTGTTGAGACTCTGACAAGCTGGCGGGGAAC
>CAZRIL010000210.1:0-6411 GCA_964600115.1 uncultured Chthoniobacter sp.
CAGCACTCCGCCGCCAGAGTGACATGATGAAAGATCCGGCACCCGTCACCGATGGTCACCTGCGGATGCATCACAATCCCGAGAGCATGGTGTTCCAGAATCACGTCCTCGCCGACTATCGCCTCCTCCGGAAGCAGGCACTTGTGGATGGCCCAGTTCAGGGTTTTGACCAGCCGGGCGGCAAGCCGCCAGTCTTTCCGATAGAGCGAGCGCGAGATCGCCCAGAGACGTTCGGGACCCCGCTGGCTCATGCTTCGCCCCCATCCTGCAGCAGATCGAGAAGGAATGCTGCGACGCGCGCGCACTGCCGGTCCTTTGAAAAACGGCTTTCCCCGGCAACGGGGATCTGATCCGACTTTTCTTTGATCATTTTTGTGTCGAGTTGACGAAGTAGTTTCTCCAAAGCTCCTTGATACCTCTTACCCCAGGGCGAATCGCCGGGCAATCTCCACATCCAGTCAAGGCCAAGGTCATACGACGCAGGAATTTGGTTGGTGATCACCGGCAGCCGGGCCGCGAGATATTCCGGCAGCTTGGTCGTGTAGCGATACGCCCCGACGCCATCGACGCTTTGCGGTAAACTCCCCACATCGATGGCCTGCAGGGCAGGCATCACCTCTTCGAGAGGCACGGGTCCGGGAAGAAAGATGCGCCGGCCCAGCAAATCGCCAGCCACTTGTTTCAGGTGCGGCAGGCCGTCCCCTCCCCCCACAATCACCACGCAGAGATCCGGACGGTCCACGTTTCGCGCCGCCCGGACGAGATCCAGCCCGTAGCACCACTGCAACCGCGGATTCCAGCTGAGGCTTCCCACGATGCCAACGACGATCGCATCGGAGGGGACTCCCCACACGGAGCGGATCGCAGCTCGCGGAACAGGGGTGCCTGTTGAGCCAATCACCCACCCCTCCGCCGTGACCGTTTTCCGCGCACCAAATGCCATCGCTCTCCCGCAGAGATACGGAGTCCACCCGATAAACCCGGCACTGCAGCGGCAGAGCAGCCGCTCGTAAATCTCAAAAAGAATCCCGGCAACGGGATGCAGCGCCCGGACAAACGGCCCCACCGCATCCCCACTGCTCACAACATACCGGATGCCGAGCACGATCCGCGCGAGGAGGCATGCGGCTCCGCCTGAAACACCGGTGCCTTCCATCACAAGGAGATCCGGCTTCTCGCTCTGTATGGCCGCCCAAAGCCGGAAAAAGCTCCGCCGCTTGTCGGCCTTGTCAAAGGGGAGCTCGACGACCCCGGGCAATTGCGAAAGGAGCGCCTGCATCCGCTGCGCCTCATTGGACCCGCTGCCTTTTGTTGCAAACCATGCGATCTTCATGTCTGGCTGGATTTTTTCCGGAGCTCGATGGATTCGGTGTAAGCCTCAAGGGTCATCCTGGCAACACGATCCCATGTGTAATTTTTCTCCACTATCCGGCGGGCATTCTCTCCCATCGCGCGAACCGCCTCCGGCTGCCGCAGGAGATCCCGGAGGCAGGAAGCTATGGCAACCGGATCGTGTGTGATGAATTCCCCGGTCACACCGGGTTCGATGAGATCCTCGGTTCCGTTGATCCTCGGAGCAAGAACCGGCAACCCGCAAGCGGCGGCCTCGATCGTTGCAAGGCTGAAGGCTTCATAGTGGCTGGGGAAAAGGAAAACATCCGACGCCCCCATCGCCTCCGCAATGTCCCGCCGGAACCCTCCAAACGTCACCCGCCCGGCCACACCAAGGTCCCGGGCCAGCTCGTGAAATCTCCGGCAGTCGGCATCCTCGCCTGCAACGAAGAGCTTCAAGCGGGTTTCAGCGACCGCGGCCACCGCCCGGATCGCCGGCTCAAGTCCCTTCCGCGACCATTCCCCACCCGAGAATATTGCAATGAAATCTGAGGGTGCAAAGCCGCTCCCCGCCCTCCAGGCTGCCCGTTCCTCCTGCCCCAGTGGATGGAATGCCTTGGGATCCGCGGCGTTCGGAACAATCCGGACAGGCGAATCTCCAATGTCGTAGTGCAGCCGCAGCTCATTCGCGACACCCTGCGAAACCGGAAGGAATACAAGTGGAGTTCGAGCCGCTCCGCGATTGTAGAGCGCCCTCTCGGCAGCACAGGTGCGGAGATGGTAGAGCCAACGCGTGAAGCGCCGGGGCATCGAGACCCGCTCGTGCCGTTCAAACCGCTGGGTGATCTCCTGCTTCGCCGGCTGGATATTTTGAATCGTGACCACGTCGGCCCGGACGGTATTGCAGCCGATCGAATGGACGATATCAAAGTCCCGGTGGCGAAGCCGCATGTTTGCCAGCAGATGATAGCTCGAAAAATCAAGCACCTCGGGCCAGCCCGGCCCGGGCATTTTGTGCCACTGCACCAGTCCGAGATCGAGGTCTTCGACCTTACGGGCAAAAAGATGAACGTCGTGACCCTGGCGCGCAAGGCGCTCGGCTACCTCATTCACAGGCCTCGCGCTGCCGTCGCGCCTGTTGCAATTGATCATGGCGAATGCGATCCGCATAATCAGGAACTCCCTCCGGGCAGTTGATTGGCGGCGGCAGCACTTTTCCGGAGCCGCCTCTCCTCCTTGGCCCTTATCACCCGATCCATCGCCGGTTTGGGATACACCGAAAAGCCCGCAAATACGCAGAACACCACAGAGCCGGGGCCTGCAAGCCAGTTGCCGGCAAAAAGCGCCACGGCTCCCGTGACGAAGAGCGCCTTGAACACCATCAGGGATTCGCTTCGAATGCCGAGCCTCTCGAACACCCTCACCTGCTTCCAAATCAGGAAAAATGCATAAAAGAAACAGCCTCCTCCGAACACGCCAAAGGAAAGGAGCACTTCAAAGTAGCCATTGTCACCGATCGCTCCGCCCGCGTCCATGACGCCGGTGTTGACCCGGCCGGCTAATCCAGTGGATCCCAGCCCCATCCCCAGAGGATTCCGCAACAGCGCTCCCACTCCATAGCTTGCAATCTGAATCCGCCCCTTGAATGAGCCATCTTCCGTGATGGATCCGATTGATTGCATCCGCTCGCCGACTTTCCCCGAGCTGGGTGTGCTCTTGAGAATATAACTGCCGGCAAAGGCCGCCAGGCAGAGCATGACGATGATTTGGATCGTATTCTTCCCACGGTTGAGAACCGGAAACATAATCGTGGCCAACCCGATCGTGATGATCGCCGTCCGCACGTAAGTGAGGAGAATGGTGGCGATAATTAGACCGACGGCTCCCCACCCAGTGACATTCCTCCATCGTTTTGAGATCATCATCGGGATGACAGCGAAGGCGAGAAATCCCGCGAGCACGCCCCTTTCGCTCATCGTGGAAAAGACTGTCATCTCCGTCGGCCTCAATCTTCCAAGGTAGCCCTCGAACCCCACCGACTTCACCCAGAAGGCATCCCAGGGAGGAATTGTGTAATATTGATACCAGCCATAGAGGCTCACGGCCACGGCTGCCCACCCCACGGATTTGATCCAACGGTCAAGGATGCGCTCGTTCCCTCTGGCAATCGCGGCGCAGCCCATGATCGAGAGAGGCGCAACATACTCGGCCAGAGAATACAAGGCGGCCAGCTGGTTCTGAACAAGGCCGACCGCAAAGCCGATCGTCAGAGCCGCCGCAAAAAAGCGGATAATCCGCTGCAGATAGCCGGGCAGGGTCCGGTAGTTCTTCAAGACAATCAAAAACACGAATCCGGAGATGATCAGGGGCGTCAGGCTGATCGGAGAAAAGGCGTTGAACGACCCGGCCATCCAGTCGACAACCCGGCGAATGCCGCGGTTCAGGACCGTCACCCAGACCAGGTAATCAATCAGCCAGCTCGATCCGGTGGCGTAGAAATACGCCGCCGGAAGAACGAGAAGCATTGCGATCAGCCAATCCATCCCGGGCAGGATACAAAGAATGCCCGCCGGTAGGCGAGCACTCCTCTGCTCCGATTTCGAGGCGCTGCAGTCAGGCCCCCCGCAGGGAATCAACCGCTTTGACGACCCTCGCCGCGTAATTTGCTCCGTCGTATTTCAGCGCTGCCTCGCGGGCTCTGGACCCGCACGCCGCCGCGAATTCCGGATTCTTCAGAAAATGGTCGATGGCCCCGGCGAGTGCGCCCGCGTCTCCGTAACGAACAAGGAGGCCGTTCACCCCGTCCTCGATGATCTCGGCAGGACCGCCCGGCACGCTTGCAATGACGGGCTTTCCCAGACTCATCGCCTCGATGACAACAATCCCGAACGGCTCCTGATCCGAAGCGTGGACGATCACATCCATCGCCTGCATCCATTCATGGACATTATTCTGCGATCCCACCATGCGGGTTTGTCCATACGGGCCGCCAGCCCCCAGCTGCTTTTCCAGGAACTCCACATAGCCGGGCTCAAGTCCATGAGATCCTCCCACGATGACAGATTGGCAATTCGGATGAAGGTTTCGCTGCATCTCGACCGCCTGGAGAAAAATATGGATACCTTTCCAGCGCTGAAGCCTTCCGACGATGCCGATAAGCGGCCGCCCGGGATCGAATCCAAAGCGGGCTTTGAGCTCGTTCGATTTGCTCACCTTCTCAGGATGGAAGCGGGTGCAATCCACAGCCGAATGAATGACCGCGATCGGCCGCCGGGTATAGGCCCTGAGTTTGGCCGCAGTGAATGAGGAGTTCGCGAGGTATCCGTCGCAGGGATGGGCGTAGCCAATCCGGTCAACGAAGCCACCGCCGGGATTGCCGCGATGGAAACAATAAAACGGGATGCCGGCACGCCAGGACGGAGCCCCCGCATAGGCGATCGCCTTCGACTGCCAGCCGATCACGATATCCGGCCGAAAGCGCTTCAGGATGCGACCGATCGAGACCCAGGCGCGCAGCCATTGCAGCGGTTGCCTGAGACGGCCGGCTTTCACGAGCTCGCACGAATGTCCGGAATTGATTGTTTCCTGAAAATGCTCCCCCGCCTCGAGAAAAACGACATGGACGTCATAGCCATGGGCTTTGGCCGAGACAAGGAACTGCCCAAGCATGACCTCGGAGCCACCCAGACGGCGGCCGGAAGGAGTGATAATCAGAATGCGCACTGCCCTCATCGGCCGCACGCCCCATTCCACTCAATAAGCGATTTCAAGATTGTTAAAGCCTACAAAATCAGCTTCCGGATATCGAGAGAATCTTGCGCCAGTGGACGGCAAGGACTTGATCGGAAAAATAGCCTCCAAAATATTCCACGCACCGCCCCCGCGTTGCGGCCGGGGGAAGGGGGGCCTGGAGGAGCGCGCCAAACGCGGCGGGATATTCGTCCGGCTCCACCAGGCGGACAACCGACGGGTCTGCCGGCCCGAGCTCGCCCATGGCGAACGATCGCATCCCGCCGGTCTTTGTCGCCAACACAGACACGCCGGATTGAAGGGCTTCAAGAATCACATTGGGAATCCCCTCGCGGTCGTCGAGACTCGGCACGCAGAGATAATCGATTTCCGAAAAAAACTTCGAGAGGAATGTCCCCCGGTCCTTGGCCGTAAATGTTCCCTTGAAAATGAAGCGGTCCGGATGGGCCCTCTGAAGCCGCAAAAGCTCCTCCTCTTTGGGTCCGCGTCCTGCGATATGCAGTTCGCATGGCACAGGGCTCTTCTCAACCAGAGCCGAGAGAAGACCTACGCCCTTCTCCTCTGTGAGACGGCCGAGCAGCCCAAAGCGGACGGGCCCTGGAGCCCGGTCGGGCGGAGAAGCCGGCTCCTGCGGCAGGGAAGTGGGCTGGACCGCCCATGCGGATGGCCCGGGATGACCTGTAGATTCGGCATATAGCCGGGCTGTCGCAGGGGACAAAAATACGAGCCGGGAAAAAAACCGTTTGTAAACCCGGAGCTGTCGGAGAATCGCAGGGCTCAGCTCATGCGTGATGTGGTAGTAAAAGGATTGCCGGGCTCCGATGAGCAGAGCCAGAACAGGTGAGAGATGACGCATTCCGATTGCCAGGAACACATCCGGATTCCTGCACAGCGAAAGTGTCCGCAGAAAATCCCCCGGTCTTGCGCTCGATACGCGGAACACCTGCACTTTTCCCCGCAGAAGTTCCTCCCGGGCGTCTTCAGAGAATCCGTGCCCGGGAATGTCCTTCGCGATCACGCGGATTTCCTCGAACATCGGCTGCAGCAATTCACAAAGTTTGAGGGTGGTCGTCGTATGGCCGCCTACTTCCGGCAGGCTTGAAAATATCACGAGAAGCCGGGCCTTCATGCGGCAGCCTCCATGCTTGTGCCCGCAACTTTGCCCAGCATTTCGATGAAACGCTTTGAAACCGCGCTCCTGTCAAAAGTGGATTCGGCGAATTTCCGCGAGATCCCGGGCCGGTGCGGAGCTGTGATGACTGTGCCAATCGCAGCCGCCAATTCCCGAGGCTCGTCAGTCTGCAATTGAATATCTGAAGAGCTGAGGTA
>CAZRIL010000211.1:0-6403 GCA_964600115.1 uncultured Chthoniobacter sp.
AGGCTCCGGCAAGGGCCGGCGGAACAAAGAGAAGGATGGCGATCATGAGCAGCAGTTCGGTGCTGATCAGGAGCACGCCGATGCTCATGCCGGACCGGGTCGGGATTTCCGAGACCGGCAGGGCCCGACCGCGCAGCGCGGCAAAGGCCATGCGGCTGTTTGCGATATTGTTGATCAGCATGCCGAACCAGGCGACGGCAAACGATCCGCCGATACCGATGAGCGACCAGATGATGATGAGCCCCACCGTGGCCGGTGCCATATGCTTCAGGAACCCGAAGTAATAGACCATCGTCGCACCGATGAACACTTCCAGCATGAGGAGCAGGCGCCCCTGCTGAAGAAGATAGGTTTTGCAGGTCCCGTAGATCAGCGTGGAGATATCCGTCATGCTCTTGTGCGCGGGCAGCTTCCGGAGGCTCCGGCATTCCGCCCAACCGAAAAGCATTCCCAGCAATGCCACGCCCAGCCCGATCCAGAGGATCATCTCACTTGGAAGCGCGAAACCGGGAAGTTGGAAAACCGCCGAACGGTCGGTTGGCAGGGCGAGGTCGGATTCGCTCGCCCGGAGCAGTGCCGGACTGAGAAGCATCGTGAGTGGAATAAGGCGCGTTAATTTCATGGTTTGGTGTTGTGGATTGAGTTGGGCTGCAAAAGCGGTAATGAGACGGATTGGGAGCAGGCGCGAAACCTCGGCTTGCAATGAAAAAGCCTTCCGAATTGGGCGGATGGCTGAAAGTCGTTCATAAGCTAAACTTATAATTGCTTCCAAATTGGGTCAACAATTATTCAAAGTTATGCAGCGGGACTATGATTTCGCTCAAAAACACGGAGACTTGGTCACGAAGCCCGGGGAGCAGAAATTGACCGATCCCCTTGCTGCGGCTATGGATCGGAAATGCCATCCTTCGATATTGTTTCGGAAATCGACAAGCAGGAGATCGACAACGCGGTGAATCAGGCGGTCAAGGAACTGTCCACCCGCTTCGATTTCAAAGGAAGCAGCGCAACGATTGAATGGGTCCTGAAAGACTCGAAAATTGCGCTCAAAGCGGAGGATGCCTCACGGCTCAAGTCTCTTCACGACATGGTTACCGGCAAACTCGCCAAACGGAATATCGACCTCAGGAATGTGGAAAGGAAGGATCCCGCCATCTCGCCGCTCGGTCACGCCACGCAGGATTTCATCATCAAGCAGGGCCTCGACGGGGACAAGGCGAAGGAGATCGTCAAGGAAATCAAGGCCGGCGGGTTCAAGGTGCAAAGCGCGCTCCAAGACCGGCAGATCCGCGTGACCGGAAAAAGCCGCGATGAGCTGCAGAGCGTCATCAGCTTCTGCAAGAGCCGGGATTTCGGTGTCGCGTTGGGGTATCAGAATTTCCGGGACTGACTACGCACGGGGCCTGGAGGGCGCAGGCATCGACTGCCAGCCTTTCCGGCAATCCGTTGCCGGCGTATCAATACAAGCCCCACCAGTGCCAAACCCAAGAGGGCGGCTCGTGACGGTTCCGGGATCACGTTTCCGAGCGGATCGTATATCAATCCGCCGGTCCAGTCGTTGCCCCCGGGTCCTCCCCGGACATTGAGGGCGTTCTGGTCGAGAGTGATGGCGGCCAGCACCAGGATTCTTCCACTGCCGCCGGATTGCGCGCCGAGGGTTACGCTGGTCCCGGAAAGGTAGTTTCCGAGAAGGGCATTGTTGGCACCGATGATGATCTCGCTCCCGGTGTTCCAGAAAATGCCGTAATCGCTCCCTCCATTCGAGCCGGGATTGATGACCGTGACCGACGAGTTCACGGATCCGGTGAACGAGGTGCCGATCTGGAATACCCAGTAGGCGCCGTTTTGTCCCTGACCATCCAGAATCAGCGCCCCGTTCAGAGTCGCTGCCGCATTAAAGGTGTAAACGCCGGAAAACAGCGTCATGCCGCCCAGGTCCACATTGCTCAGGTTCGTGTCGGATGGCATATTGGCCAGGCCGGTCCGGACCGTGATGAGATCCAACCTTGCCTGTCCGGTCACCGGGCCTGTTTCGATGATTGATCCTTCGAGAATCACAGCTGGAGGAAATCCGGTGATGCCGGTGGTCGCCCCCGGGGAGAGCGCGACGTCGCCGTTGCTGATGACCGTGCCAACCGCCCCGGAACTGGTGATGGCCGTGCCACCCAGAAGAGCGAAGTCCTCCGCGGAAAGTAGGATGGACGCTTCGAGTGTGGAAGCGCAGAACAGCGCGGCACAGGCCGCAACAGCGTATGAGAGCAGGCCCTCAACTTTCATAGAGCCTGAGTGTGCTTCTATCGGGACATTGCCCGCCATGGGGTGTTAACCCCAAATGGGAGGCCGCTGCCCGTTGCTTTCAGGGGCGGCCGGCCTGCCGTCGCAGAGTTTCTTCCATGGTCGTGATGATTAACACCCAGAATACCTGGATAAATACCGCGACCGGGATCTGCAGCAAGGAGGGCATGAAATAGACGAGGACCACGCCGGGAACCCACACGCACCAGCCGGCCACGACAACAGGAAACACCTTTTCAAAGACAAAGTCCGCGCAGAAAATCTTTTCCCACGCAGCCGGGTGGAACCGATGGTCCCGGAGGAAAAGCCATCCAACGATGATCGGGGCCGAGATGAACGGGCTGAAGAGCAGCTGGTCCACAAGAACCTTGTAGAGGATGGTTTCCCAGCCATTGCCGGTGCCGAACCATCCCGATTGCAGGCGGTAGAGGAGATCAACCAGCATGCCCATGCCCCCCCAGAGCGGGATCGCTGTCAGGAAGAGCCGGAGATTCCGCCGCGTGGGTTTTCCTGACTGGAAGAACCCGATCCGGAGGAGTTCGGGCAGCAGGGCACCGGCGATGACATACGAGAAGAAGGAAAATGCATATCCGGCCTCCTGCTTCATATTGGCCACCTCGCCAAGAAACTGCTTGGTTCCCTCGTGCGCGATATAGAGCGAGAAGAAGACGAGCATCAGGCACTGGAGCAGCAGGCCCGGGAGCAGATTGGCTTTCGCGGCGGCACCGGCCATCCGGAGGGATCGGCGGAAGTTTGTCATTCGCCGTCAAGAAATAGGACGCCAGCCCGCCGGCGTGCGTAAAGGTTTCCCGGAAGGCTCACTTTCGCGGGCCCTGCCTCGACATCCAGAAGCGAGAGCACGCGACGTGTTTCTGCAAAGCCCGGCTCTGGCACGCGGTTCTTGCGCAGCCAGCGGAGGACCGTCCGGTGCCGCAGAGCATCGGGCATGCTGCGGAGACCGGCGCAGGAGAGTTCTTTGGAAACCTCGGGGGTCAGGGATTCCATCCACTCATCCTCCTGGCGGAAAATATGTGAGGCCCGAAGGATCGCCTGCCGGTAGCTTTCCCCGAACGCCTGCGAGATGGCCGGAATCACAAGGTTCCGGATCCGGTTCCGGGTGTGCTTCGATTCCGCGTTGGTGTGGTCCTCGCGGAATGGAATCTTTTGAGTCTCCACGAATTTGTCGATATCTCCGCGCGGGATCTCCAGCATCGGCCGGATGACCCGGAGGCCGTTCCGCGTGGTGTCCGGCTTCATGCCGGCCAGTCCGGCGGCACCCGAGCCGCGAAGGAAATTGAAGAGGCAGGTTTCGATTTGGTCATCCGCGTGATGGGCCAGAAGAAGGCACCGGCAGCGCCGTCGCTTCGAGCACTCGAGAAAAAAGGCGTGGCGGAGGTCTCTGGCGGCTGTCTCGAGGGAACGTCCGGTTACTTTTGCGAAATCTTCGGTCCTTGCGCGGGCGGACTCAAGGGGAACCCCCATCAGCGCGGCCTGTTTTGCAACAAATGCCGCATCCGCGCGCGAAGATTTTCCGCGGAGTCCGTGATCGAGGTGGCAGACGATCAGGTTGTGAAATCCAATCCGCCTCAGGGCGTGGAGGAGCGCCATGGAATCCCGGCCACCCGAAACCCCGACAAGAAATGTCCTGCGCCGCGGGTGTTTCTCCATGGCTGCAGCAACACCCGCATCCACGGGATGCGATGCAGTCTTCATTCAGATCGCATCGGCGCCGAAATACCTGTGGAGGGCCGGAGGAAGCGCGACCGAACCGTCGGGCTGAAGGCCGGACTCGAGGAGGGCGACATACAGACGCGCCAGCGCGGTGCCGGATCCGTTGAGCGTGTGGCAGAACCGGTTCTTCGAGTCCTCGCCCTTGAAGCGGAGATTCATGCGCCGGGCCTGGTAGTCGCCGAAATTCGAGCAGCTCGAAACCTCAAGATACGCATTCTGGCCCGGAGCCCACACTTCGATGTCGTAGGTCTTTGCGGATCCGAACCCGATGTCGCCCGTGCAGAGCTCGATCACCCGGTAGTGCAGGCCCAGAAGCTGGAGCACCTTCTCCGCATCCGCGGTGAGAGACTCCAGCTCCGCATCCGAATTTTCGGGCGTTGTGATTTTGACCAGTTCGACTTTGTCGAATTGATGCATACGGATCAGCCCGCGGGTGCCGAGGCCGGCTGAGCCGGCTTCGCGGCGGAAGCAGGGCGTGTAGGCCGCGTATTTGACCGGAAGCGCGGCCAGCGGGAGGATTTCCTCGCGGTGGAAATTCGTGACCGGCACCTCGGCCGTGGGAACGAGATAGAGGTCGTCGTTCGCGCAGCGGTATTGCTGGTCCGCGAACTTCGGGAGCTGCGCCGTGCCGAAAAGCGCATCCGGCTTCACGACCAGCGGCGGCAGGATTTCCGTATAGCCGTGACTGGTCGTGTGCAGATCGAGCAGAAAATTGATCAACGCCCGCTCGAGCCTCGCCCCGGCCCCGGTGTAGACCACAAATGCGCTTCCGCTGATTTTCCCCGCGCGCTCAAAATCAAACAGCCGGAGCCGTTCGCCGATTGCCACGTGGTCCTCCACGCGTTGAAGTTCTGGCTTGGTGCCCCATTCGCGAAGAACCGGATTATCTGCGGCATCCTTTCCGACAGGCGTTGTCGCGGAGGGCAGATTGGGAATATTGAGCAGGAGTTCTCGTTGCCGGGCATCCAGCACCGTGACAGCAGCGTTCAGTTCCTCCATGCGGCTCCCGAAGGATTTCACCTCCGCCTCGAGCGCGGAGCTGTCCTGCTTGGAGGCGCGGAGCTTGCCGATCTCTTTGCTGAGGCGGTTGCGTTCGGCCTGCAACCCCTGGAGACTCGTGTCCGCCGCACGGCGCTCGACATCGATGGCGAGAACGTCGTCCACAGCGGATTCATATCCGCTTCCGCGTGCGGCGAGGCGGGATTTTACGGAGTCGGGATTTTCGCGAATGAGTCGAATATCGAGCATGGGTTGGACAGAATGAACAAAATCGGCACAATGGGATAAGCAAAATCTCACATGCCTGCGCAATTCCGCGATTATTACCAAACGCTCGGGGTCTCAAAAACCGCCGCGGCAGACGAAATCAAGAGTGCATTCCGAAAGCTGGCCCGCAAGTTCCACCCGGATACCGCCAAGAACAAAAAGGAGGCCGAGGAAAAATTTAAGGAGATCAATGAGGCCTACGAGGTTCTCGGCGATCCCCAAAAGCGGAAGCAATACGATGAATACGGGGCAGGCTGGCAGCAGGCCGGCGGACCACCGCCGGGATGGCAGCAGCCGGGTGGAGGATTTCGCGGCGGCGGAGCCCGGCCCGGAGGCGGCGGGGGCGTGGAGTTTGAATTCGGAGGCACCGGGTTCAGCGATTTCTTCGAGCAGATGTTCGGTGGCGGACGCCGTGGCGGAGGACAGGGGTTCGGCGGATACGGCGGCTACGAGGAACCGGCCCAGCGCGGGGAGGACGTGGAGGCCGATATTATGGTCACGCTTGAAGAAGCGTTCCACGGGTCGACCCGGCAGATTTCCTTTCGAAGGGGACAGTCGGGAAAAATCGAGACTTATACCGTAAAAATTCCGAAAGGAATCCGGGAGGGCCAGAAGATCCGCCTTGCCGGTCAGGGGGAAAGCGGCTCAGCCGGTGCAGGAGACCTCTACCTGCGGGTAAAATTCCAGCGGCATCCGGATTTTGAGATCGAAGGGGCCGACCTGATCTACGACCTCGAGGTCCCCGCATGGGATGCCGTGCTTGGCTGCGATGTCCACGTTCCAACACTCGAAGGGCGCGCCAAACTGAAGCTTGCACCCGGAACCCAATCCGGCAAAAAGCTCCGGCTTCCCGGCATGGGGCTCCCGCTTGGCGGTGGCAAGCGTGGCGACCTCTACGCGGTGGTTGCTGTGACAGTCCCCACCGCACCAGACCCGGAGGCAAAAAAACTTTGGGAGCAGTTGGCTGCGAGGGCGCGATAACGCATCCGGAAACAGCGTCTTGTCTAACCCGAACGCTGTTCCATTAAGAAAGGAGCGCGGGCATCTTGCCCTCATTCGTTCAGGTTCGCGGGCGGGACGCCCGCGCTCCGTACGGTTCGGGTGCGCAAAT
>CAZRIL010000212.1:0-6265 GCA_964600115.1 uncultured Chthoniobacter sp.
ACGCCTTCACGCAGGAGGAGCGCATGACCGTGTGCAACATGTCCATCGAGGGCGGAGCCCGCGTCGGATATGTGAATCCTGACGAGACAACATTTGCGTATCTCAAGGGCCGTCCCTATGCGCCGAAAGGCGACCAGTGGGCGCCAGCGGTCGCGAGGTGGAAGGCGACAGCCTCGGATCCGGGAGCCGCTTACGACGAGGTCATCTCGTATAATGCTTCGGATATTGCTCCGACAGTGACCTGGGGAATCAACCCGGGACAGGCGATCTTCATCGACGAGAATGTGCCCCGCCTTGCCGACGTGCCGGACAAGGACCGGTCGACCGCCGAGGAAGCGCTCGCCCACATGCACCTCAAAGCCGGACAGCCGATCAAGGGGACCAAGGTCGATGTGGCATTTTTGGGCAGCTGCACAAACGGACGTCTGAGCGACCTCACCGAAGTGGCGAGGCACATCCGCGGCCACAAGGTGCGCGAGGGAGTCAAGGCGATCGTCGTGCCGGGCTCTCAGGGTGTTGCCGCCCTAGCCGAGAGCATGGGGCTTGCGGCGATCTTCCGCGAAGCCGGATTCGAATGGCGCGGGGCTGGATGCTCGATGTGTCTGGGCATGAATCCTGACAAACTGGTCGGAGACCAACTCTGTGCCAGCTCAAGCAACCGCAACTTCAAGGGCCGCCAGGGCAGCCCGACCGGGCGCACGGTTCTCATGAGCCCGCTGATGGTCGCCGCTGCGGCGGTCACCGGAGAAATCTCGGACGCGCGGGAAATCTTCAACGTCAAATAGTCAGAAATCCGAAGAACTTCGTTTCGAATTCCTCCACATCCAATTCATCATGGCACTAGAAAAAATCACACAGGTTACCGGCCGGGGCGTCTATGTCCCCGGCGACGACATCGACACCGACCGGATCATCCCGGCGCGCTTCATGAAGTGCGTCACATTTGACGGGCTCGGCGAGTTCACGTTTGCGGATGCCCGCGCTGCCACAAAGGCGGAGGGCGGCGTCCACCCGCTCGACGATCCCCGCTTCACCGGAGCCTCGGTGCTGCTCTCGGGTTCGAATTTCGGCTGCGGGAGCTCGCGCGAGCACGCCCCGCAGGCACTCTACCGGTTTGGATTCCGCGCGATTCTTGCCGAAAGCTTTGCGGAGATTTTCTTCGGAAATTCAACAACCCTCGGTATGCCGTGCGCCGTGATGAAGCCGGAAGACATTCAGGCGCTCGCGGGAATTGTTGAGTCCGACCCGGCTGCGCTCCTGACAATCGACCTTCTCGAAAGCAAGGTGAGCATCGCCGACATGGATTTCGCCGCCACGCTGCCCGACCATGCCAAGGAGGCGCTTGTGACGGGTCGCTGGGACGCGATTGCAGACCTTCTTGAGGGTCTCGACGATGTGCGTGCCCGCGCCTCGCAACTGCCGTATATGGCCGCGTAGAGTCTCCTGCCCATTTTTTTACCAAATATGCCGAACACAATTTTAACCGGTGCCCAGTGGGGCGATGAAGGAAAAGGAAAGATTATCGATTTTCTGACCGATGAGGCGGACATCGTTGTCCGGAGCCAAGGCGGGAACAACGCCGGCCACACGATCGTTATCGAAGGGGAAAAATATGTTCTCCATCTCATCCCTTCGGGCATCCTGAGAAAATCCAAGGTCTGCGTCATCGGAAACGGGGTCGTTATTGATCCGGTCGCACTCGTGGGGGAGATCGATGGACTTCGAAAGAGGGGCGTCAGCATCGGGAAAAACCTGCTGATCAGCGATGCCGCCCATCTGGTGCTCCCGTATCACCGTGCCATCGATGGCCAGCGCGAAGCCCTAAAAGGAAAAGGGAAAATCGGCACCACGAAGCGGGGGATCGGCCCGGCTTACGGAGACAAAGTCGCGCGCACCGGGCTCCGGATGTGCGATCTGGTCGACCCGGTTATTTTTGCAAAAAAGCTCGCTGTTAGGATCCGGGAAAACAATGCCGTCCTGAAAAGCCTTGGAGCCCCGTCGTTGAACGGCAAGGCAATCCTGAAGGATTATCTCGCAGCGGCCGAGGTTCTCCGCCCGTTTGTGACGAATACGGTCGTCTATCTCCACAAGGCGCTGAAGAACGGGAAGCAACTGCTCTTCGAGGGAGCCCAGGGAACATTCCTGGACATCGATCACGGGACGTATCCGTATGTCACGAGTTCGAATACAACGGCAGGCGGGGCCTGCACGGGAAGTGGCGTTCCGCCACACCGGGTCGACCGGGTCCTCGGGGTGATGAAGGCCTACACGACGCGGGTCGGCGAAGGGCCATTCCCAACCGAGGACAAAGGAATCACGGATGCCCTGCACGCGATGGGGCGGGAGTTCGGGGCGACAACCGGGCGCCCGCGGAGATGCGGTTGGTTTGATGCGGTGGCCACGAGATATGCCACCATGGTCAACGGCATCGACCAGATCGCCATCACGAATCTCGACGGGCTGGATGCGGTGGAATCGATCCGCGTCTGCGTTGCTTACAAGCTCGATGGGAAAAAGCTGGAGTTCCCGCCGACCGATCCCTCGGCACTCGCCCGGTGCACCCCGGTTTACGTCGAGCTTCCCGGCTGGAACAAGCCGACCGACAAGGCGCGCAAGTTTTCCGATCTGCCGCCCCGTGCCCGCGAGTATGTCACTAAACTCGCCGAGCTGACAGGTGCCAAACTTTCCATTGTGAGTATCGGGCCTGCGCGGTCGCAGACGATCCGGCTGTAATCCAGGTGAAGACAATCCCCCGCCACGTCGCCGTGATCATGGACGGTAACGGCCGATGGGCTCAGTCACGGGGACTGCCCCGCCTGGCGGGCCACGAACAGGGCTCGAAGTCGATCCGGCAATGCGTCGAGGCCTGCATGGAGACAGGGGTGGAATTCCTCACCCTGTATGCGTTTTCCTCCGAAAACTGGAAGCGCCCGGCCTTGGAGGTCAACGGCCTCATGTTGCTCCTTGAGCGCTTTCTCAACGAAAAGAAGGAGGAGATGCTTCGTGAGGGGGTGAGGCTGCGCGCCATCGGGCGATTGGATGACCTCCCGCCTCCATGCCGCAAGAAATTGAACGAGGTGGTCGATGCCACCGCCCATAATTCCCGCCTCCATGTCATCCTGGCGCTCAGCTACAGCGGGCGCACCGAGATCCTCGATGCCGTGAAGTCGATTGTCCGGGATGCTTCGGCGGGCACCTTGAAAACCGATGATGTCACCCCGGATCTGATCTCATCCAGGCTCTACACCGCCGGGGTTCCGGATCCGGACCTCCTCATCCGCACCTCTGGTGAGATGCGGATCTCGAATTTCCTGCTCTGGCAGCTGAGCTACACCGAGATCCATGTCACCAAAAAGCTGTGGCCGGACTTCGGAAAGGCCGACTTTTTTGCAGCGCTTGAAGACTACAAAGGCCGGAGTCGAAGATTCGGCGGAGTTTGACACGGCACGGAAGGTGCTTTTCCGTAGGTTTCTTGGCACGTCACATGCAGAAGCAACCTGTCACCCCTGATTTCCAAACAGACCCGGGCCTCTGGAACCCGGACCTTTCGCCGGTCCCGTTCAGCGGCCGCCGATGGGGCAAGTGGGACATCGCGGCTTTATGGGTCGGAATGGCGGTGTGCATCCCCACCTACCAACTGGCCAGCGGTCTGATCGCGCAAGGCATGAACTGGTGGCAGGCTGTCGTCACGGTTCTGCTGGGAAACCTAATCGTGCTCGTGCCGATGGCCTTGAACGCCCGGGCCGGCACCGCCTATGGCATCCCGTTTCCGGTGCTCCTGCGTTCATCGTTCGGAGTCTTTGGCGCCAACATTCCCGCCATGATGCGGGCGGTTGTCGCCTGCGGGTGGTTCGGAATCCAGACATGGATCGGTGGCAGCGCGATCTATTCGATCTCCGCCATCCTCCTGCACTTTGATCCGTCGGCAAAGGTTCCGCTCTCGTGGCTGGGAATCTCCGCGGGCGAGTTCCTCTGTTTCATGATCTTCTGGGCGATGAACATGGCGGTTGTCATCAAGGGTATTGACTGTATCCGCTGGCTGGAAAATCTCGGGGCCCCGTTTCTTCTGGCAGTCGGCCTTTGTCTTCTGGGCTGGGCGTATTATGTCGCCGATGGATTCGGGCCGCTCCTCTCCCAGCCGTCCAGGTTTTCGAGCAACCGGGAATTCTGGGCGGCGTTTGTTCCGGGGCTTACGGCAATGGTCGGATTCTGGGCGACGCTCTCACTTAATATCCCCGATTTCTCCCGCTTCGCCCGCTCGCAGCGCGACCAGGTCCTTGGCCAGGCGATCGGGCTGCCGGGAACCATGGCCCTCTACGCTTTCATCGGCGTGGCGACGACAAGCGCGACGGTTGTGGTGTTCGGGTATCCGGTCTGGGATCCTGTCGCTTTGCTCGCAAAATTCGAGCATCCGCTCATCGCGATCCCGGGTCTTCTGGCGCTCATTATCGCGACGCTGACAACGAACATCGCGGCTAATATCGTTTCCCCGGCCAATGATTTTTCCAACCTCAGCCCGTCCCGGATTTCCTTCAAAACCGGAGGCATCATTGCAGGGCTTGTCGGAATTTTTCTCATGCCATGGAAACTGATGGCGGATCCGACCGGCTATATCTTCAAGTGGTTGATCGGCTACAGCGCTCTGCTCGGGCCGATCGGGGGGATCATGATCGCCGACTATTTTTTCATCCGCCGCCAGAAACTGGATGTGGCCGCGCTCTATTCCAGAAACGGTCTCTATGGCAACATCCGTTGGGCCTCTCTTGCGGTTCTTCTTTTAGCGATTCTTCCGCATGCTCCGGGATTTCTCGTCCAGATCGACGTCCTTTCCGCCGATACGGTTCCCGCGTTCTTCAGGGGCCTGTATAACTTCTCCTGGTTTTCAGGATTTGCCATCGCGTTTGTGCTCCACTTGATCATCCAAAAAAACATCCATGAAAACCCTGCCTCCATTTGATTTTCAACCCGCCGCCTACTCCGGTCCCTCAATTGAGGAGGTGATGCAGATGAGACGGGAATTCGTGAACCCGGCGATCTTTCATTATTACAAGGAGCCTCTCATGATCGTCGCGGGAAGAGGGCAGTATCTTTTCGACGAAAAAGGCCGCCGGTATCTCGATGGTTTTGGCGGAATCGTCACCGTGAGTGTCGGGCATTGCCATCCCCATGTCGTTGCCGCTGCAAACAGGCAAAACGAAACTCTGCAGCACACGACCACGATCTACGTGAACCCCAACATCGCGCTCTACGCGCGGGCATTGGCGGCCCGGCTGCCGGGCGATCTCAAGGTTTGCTATTTTGTGAATTCCGGTTCCGAAGCGAACGACCTCGCCCTCCTCATGGCGCGGGCTTACACCGGCAACTTCGACATGATCGCGCTCCGGAACGGCTACCACGGCGGCAGCCAATCCACTATGGCGCTCACATCGCACAACACGTGGAAATTCAACACGCCGCACAGCTTCGGCGTCCACCATGCCGTCGCTCCGGATCTTTACCGCGGAAGGTGGACGGATCCGGACTCTGGAGCCGCTTATGCCGGGGAAATCCAGAACCTGATCCAGTTCGCCACACCGGGGAGGGTTGCCGGGTTTATCGCGGAATCCATCCAGGGGGTTGGCGGTTCCGTGGTGTTTCCAGACGGCTACCTGCAGGGGGCCTACCGCCATGTTCGTGAGGCGGGAGGTCTCTGTATCGCGGACGAAGTTCAGACCGGATTCGGCCGGACGGGCTCGCACTTTTGGGGATTCGAAACCCAGGGTGTTGTTCCGGATATTGTCACAATGGCCAAAGGAATCGGCAATGGCTGCCCGCTCGGCGCTGTGGTCACGACGCCGGAAATCGCGGACTGCCTCGCGGAACGAATCCACTTCAACACCTTCGGGGGAAATCCTGTGACCTGCGCGCAGGGACATGCCGTGCTCGAGGTCATCGAGAAGGAACAGCTCCAGGCCAACTCGCTCGCCATGGGGAATCTCCTCATGGATGGGTTGCGCCAGCTCCAGAATAAGCACGACCTCATAGGCCAGGTGCGGGGGCGAGGGCTCATGATCGGTTGCGAGCTTGTGACGGATCGTGACAAAAAAACTCCTGCGAAAGCCGAATGCCTCCAGGTCTTCGAGAAATGCCGCGAACTCGGTGTCCTTCTTGGAAAGGGTGGCCTGCATGGAAACACCCTCCGCATCAAGCCCCCGATGTGTCTGCATGCGGGGGATGTGGACTTTCTTCTCTCGGCCGTCGACGAGGCGCTGGGCTCGGTCTGATC
>CAZRIL010000213.1:0-6265 GCA_964600115.1 uncultured Chthoniobacter sp.
GCATCTGCTGGGTTTTGTAGCGGCCGATCTGCTCGCGCTTGGAAGCCGCTTCAACCTCGAGGGTTTTTTTCTGCACCTCGATTTCCTTTGCGCGGCTGCGGGCTTTCTCGAGGCGTGCGGCGGCCTCGGCGATCAGGCGTTCCTTTGCAGCCTTCTCGTTGGGGATTGCGGCAAGCTCGATGCGGAATGTGCGGAGCCGCTGGTCCTTGTCCTGAATGGCGAGAAGTTTTTCGATGGCCTCAATCATTCCAGCATCATGGGGGTTTCGGGAAAATTATCCAGCCGCACTTTTCCTTGGGTCGGGAAATGTGGCCCGCCCGGCGGAATCCCCTCGCGCGGAATGAGCGGGGATGCTAAGGACGGGGCATGGACCTCCTGCAATGCGACCTGCCCGGGATCAAGAAGCTCAGAAGCGGAAAGGTGCGTGAGGTTTTCGATCTTGGTGAGAATCTTCTCATTGTTGCCACGGACCGGATTTCTGCTTTCGACTGCGTTCTTCCGAACGCGATTCCGCGAAAGGGAGAGGTCCTGACCCAGATGTCCGCGTATTGGTTCGAGACGCTGGACTTCGTTCCCAATCACTTCGTCTCCGCGAATTTCGCCTCCTTTCCGCCGGAACTTCAGCCGTTCCAGGCACAGCTTTCCGGGCGCTCAATGATTGTGAGGAAGACCCGCCCGCTTCCGGTCGAGTGCGTGGTCAGGGGATTCCTTGCCGGGTCGGGGTGGAAGGAATACCGGGAAAGCGGCGGCGTGTGCGGCCTGGAACTGCCGGCGGGGTTGCTCCAGGCCTCGAGACTTCCCTCCACGATTTTCACGCCGGCCACCAAGGCGGAGACCGGACATGATGAGAATATCAATTGGCGGAAATTCCGCGCGCTTCTCGGCGATGACCTGGCGCATGAGGTCCGCGCCCGCTCGGTCGAACTCTACGATTACGGCCGCGCGAAAGCTGCCGTGGCGGGAATAATTGTGGCGGATACCAAATTCGAGTTCGGCATGGCCGATGAGGATCTCCTGCTCATCGATGAATGCCTGACTCCGGACTCGTCGAGATTCTGGCCTGAAGCTTCCTGCGTCCCCGGATCCAATCCGCCCAGCTATGACAAACAGTTTGTCCGGGACTACCTGGAGACGCTCGATTGGGATAAGTCGGACCCTGCGCCGGAACTCCCCGCCAATGTCATCCGGCGGACATCGGACAAGTATCTCGAGGCCTTTGAAAAGCTGACCGGCCGCCGCCTGCCTGCTTTCTGATCCGGCGACTGGGACCGTTTTTACCCCGCATATCTTCAGAGAACTAGCGGGGCAGAGTGTTCCGGGCGCGCGCCCCGGGCATTTCCGTTTCCGAACCCTATCGCGTGAGTTTTTCGGGTTAGCTACAATACAGCTCACTTTTCTGCCAACGGAGCGCGGGCGTCCCGCCCGCGAACCTGAACGATGGCGGGCAAGATGCCCGCGCTCCTTTCTTAAGTGAACAGCATTCGGGTTAGCCCGAAAACTGCGAGTTGTGTCCAAGAATTCTGAAAAGTATCACAATCGCAGGATCCGGCCTTGGCGGACGTTGCCGGTTATTTTGCGATCGCCGAGATGGTGGCGGCGATATTCCGGAAGACGGCCGCGGCTTCGCTCTTCGGGTGGGCTGCGACAGCCGGCTTTCCGGTATCGCCGGATTCCCGCACGCGCGGTTCGATCGGGATTTCTCCCAGCAGAGGCACTCGCAGCCGTTCCGCCTCTCTCCGGCCGCCTCCGGTGCCGAAAATGTCGTAGCGTTTCCCGTCTCCCGGGCAGAGGAAGTAGCTCATATTTTCCACGATTCCGAGGACCGGGACGTTCGTCTTCGAGAACATGCTGATCGCTTTCCGGGCATCGATGAGCGCCACTTCCTGGGGAGTGGTGACAATGAGGGCCCCGCTGAGCGCCACGGTTTGCACGATCGTGAGTTGGATGTCGCCGGTGCCGGGCGGCAGGTCGAGAATCAGGAAATCCAACTTTCCCCAGGCCACCTGACGCAGGAACTGCTGGGTGTAGCGGGTAACCATCGGCCCGCGAAGGACTGCCGGGGAACCGTCGTCCAACAGGAATCCCATCGACATGAGCGAGACCCCGTAGCGTTCGATGGGGATGATGCGGTTCTCGTCGTCGGCCAGCGGGCGCTCGTTGCCGCCGAACATGAGGGCGATGCTGGGGCCGTAAATGTCACAGTCGCAGAGGCCGGTGCGGTAGCCCGACTGCGCAAGGGCAAGCGCGAGATTCGCGGCCACCGTGGATTTTCCCACCCCTCCCTTGCCGCTGGCCACCGCCACCACATGCCTGACACCTTCAATCTTCACAGGGCCGACGTCGCCGGCCGGTGCCGCCGGAGCCTGCACATCGACTTTGACATTCACGCTGGCAACGCCTTGCACCGCCTGCACCGCTTTCAGGGCCTCGTCCCGGATCTCGACCGCGATTTTCGGTTCATTCGTAGACACGGTGAGTTGGATTTGCACGTCACCGCCGTCGATCCGCACTTCGCGCACGAGCCCGAAAGACACAATGTCCCGGGAAAACCCCGGGTATTTCACAGCGCGAAGGGATTCGCGCACAATTTCCTCATTCAGCATGCTTCTCCATAATGGCATCCGGGAAATCCCGCAAGTGCTGGATGCATCCCCCTGCAGTGGCGGCCTGTGACCGTCGCTGAATTCCAACTGCAGCTGGATTTCTTGACAGTGCGACGGTCACAGGCCTCCGCTGCAGTCGCTGTCCCGGCCGGTCAGAATGACTTTCTGAGGTGGCTCGGAAGTATGTTCAGCTGCTCGCGGTATTTTGCAACCGTGCGGCGGGCCACCGCCAGGCCCTGGCTCTCCAGGAGGCGGACCATGTCCTGATCGCTGTGCGGGTGTTTGGGGGATTCATCGCGCACGATCGCGAGGATCGCCTGGCGGACGCTCTCGTTGCTCACGGATTCCCCGTCGCTGTTCGTGTAGCCGTGCGTGAAGAAGTATTTGATCTCGAATATCCCCTGGGGCGTCGCGATATACTTTCCAGACGCCGCCCGGCTGACCGTCGTCTCGTGCACGCCAACCGCATCGGCCACCTGGCTCATCGTCATCGGGCGGAGATGGGAGGGGCCGTGATCGAGGAATTCCCGCTGCCTCGACACGATCTCCCGGCCGATGTTCATGAGCGTCTGCTGCCTTTGCTGGATGCTCCGTATGAAAAACTTCCCTCCCTTGATTTTGTCCCGCAAATACTCGCGCACCTCGCGGGAGGATTCCGGCAGCATGTCCTTATACGAATCGGATATCCGCAGCACCGGGATCTCGTCGCTGCTCAGGCGCACCAGATAGTCGTCCCCGTCGCGCTCCACGGTGATCTCGGGAATGACAATTTGCTCGGGCTCGGTGGAGAATGCCCGCCCGGGACGGGGATCCAGCTTTGAGATCGCTTCCGCGGCCTGCTGGACGTCGGACACCGGCAGATCGAGCGCGGCCGCAATTTCCTGGATCTTTTTGCGGCCGAGTTCCTCCAGGTGATGCCGGACGATCCGGGCCTCCGTCGAATACTGGCGGCCCTGGCGTTTGAGTTGCAGAAAAAGACATTCTCCAAGATTCCGCGCGGCAATGCCCGGCGGGTCAAATTCCTGAACCTTCTCAAGAACCCGCTCCACTTCGAGAGCGTCCGATCCTGCGGCATAGGCGACATCCTCGGAATCCGTCCTGAAGTAGCCCTGTTCATCGAGATTTCCGATGATTTCGACCGCGATTCGGGCCTCCGGTTTCGTCCACGAGGCCGTGAGCAACTGCTCCAGGAGATGCTCCTGAAGCGTCTGTGGCCTCGTCTGGGAATCAAAGAAATGCTGCCGCTTGTCGAGAGCCTCGCGCGTCCATGGCTCGGACACCGCCCGCTGCGCATAGTATTCGTTCCACTGGTCTTCCAGTTCGCTCTTCCGTGCCGGCTCCTCTGCCGGATTGTCTGGAAGCACCTCCTCCAGGGCCGGGTTTTCGCGGAGTTCGGTGGCCACGAGCTGACGCAGCTCGGTCAGCGGGGCCTGCAGAATATTCAGGCTCTGCTGCATCTGGGGCGACATTGTCTGCTGCAATGCCATCCCCGCGATCTGTTCCATGCCTGCCATTCACCGAAAATCAGGCATGACAACTGCTTCTGCAAGCAATAATCGCGCCAAAAACACCAGTGGCCGGATAAAATTGTAAGAAATCAGCAGCCGCGAGCAACTTCAAGGCTTGGGGCGCACTGCCACATACCAGCCATGGAGTACCGGATCGCTATAGCCGCTTCGAAAATCAAACTGCTTCCACGGCATCACCGAGACCCGGGCGTAATACGGGTCCGCGATCTGTATGGCTTTGTCATTGATCCCCTGGAGCACGCCGTAGTGTCCGCCATGATCCTCCGGGTTGCGGAAGTTTATGATCACGAGATAGCCCTTTCGAAGCAGCCTCGTGAGCGTGTCATGTTCGCGCGCCTTCTCCGCCTCATTAGGCCTACTCGCATCCGCCGGATGGGTGGACGAATGGCCGGAAACGACTTCATACCCCGGACCCAGCATTCTCACGGCCTCCACGACACGGGTATTTTCCGCGCCGACACCTTTGCGCGCGCCGGTTCTTGCGACGACTTCGCTGAGCGGTATGTCCCGCCCGGTCAGCGAGCGATAGACCATGATGTAGGACGAGGCGCTGCACGTCCAATCGTTGGGCTGGGCGAAATACTCTTTCGGACCGATCTGTCGGGAGGCCCACACCGTGTCCGGCCTTTTCATCAACGCGACCCGCTGCCCGGGATAGCCGGTGAGCGGACGGTCTGTTTCAATGGGCGCGGCGGCCTCGTCGGTCTGAACGCAGCCCGTGAAGCCGGCAACACAGGCCCCCAACAATGAAAGCAAACACAATCCGGGCAAGGGGCGGGGTATCCTCATTGCGGGAACCAGATAGAGACCTCGATTCGCAGAGACAAGATTTCATTTGAAAGTGATTTTCCGATAGCTAGCTTCCTGCGGATGTCCGCTCCAAACGACAGCCCCTCAAGCGGCGCGAGCCGCCGTCACTTCCTCCGCAGCGCACTTGGCACCATGGCGGCGATGCCATTCGCCGGCCCGCTTCTCGCGCAATCCGAACCACCGGTGAAACCCGCCAAATCCGAGGATTCTCATGATATTCTGATCCTCGGGGCCGGGATGTCCGGCCTCACCGCGGCCCTCTCCCTCCACCGGTGCGGCCATAAAGTCCGCGTGATCGAATACCAGGACCGCGTTGGCGGGCGCCTGCTCTCCGTGCCGCTCAAGGGCGGGCAATTCAGCGAGGCCGGCGGCGGCCACTTCCGCTCGAACATGCCGTATGTTCTGAGCTACATCCGCCATTTCGGCCTGCCCCTGCTCAGCATGAACGACGGTCTCCCGCGCTATCTCTACGGCGGTAAGGCCGCCGAGGCAGCCATTCTCGCGAACTGGCCATATGACCTCCATCCGGAGGAACGGAACGTCAGCGTCTCCTCAACGCTCAACCACTACCTTTTCCTCAATGGCCTCGACGCGGATATCCACCATCCCCTTCAGCGTGCTGCAGGATGTCGCCGTCACGCCCGGCTGGCCGAAGCGCAAGAAGGCGATGATCGAGCAGATGGACTGGGACAAAACCGTGAAGGTCATCGTCCAGACAAAGACCCCCGCGTGGCTCGCGAAAAATGTCCACGGCTGGCCGCTCGCCGGCTCCGACCAACCCTGGGAGCGCGTGATCGATATCACCGGCAATGAGGGCGGCGGCTACGGCAACGTCTTTTTCTACCTAAACGGCACGAACGCCGAGTGGTTCCTCTCCCGCCCCCGCGAAACCCGCGCACAGGAGGTTGTCGATCTCTTCCGCAAAGACATGCCCGACCTCTTCGATGAAGTCGTCACCGTGCAGGACTTCGCTTGGACCGAGCAGCCTTGGATTAAAGCTTCCTTTGGCGGCCCACCGGTCGGCGGAGCCTGGATGATCGACGAGTGGACCAAACCCTCGGGCCGCATCCACTTCGCCGGTGACTTCACTACCATGAAAACCGGATGGGTCGAAGGCGCCATCGAGTCCGGCCTGCGCGCCGCACGCCAAATCGATCCCTCCGCGAAGCCGGAAGCCGAGCCCGGCCTGCGCCAGGAAATCACGGCCTAGCAGGGAAGGTTCTTCGGACCGTTTATTGCTCGTCGCTTTGGGGAGAATCCCAATCCAGAGCTTGGAATGTGAGCCCCAACTCCTCTTCGAGTTCGGTGATCTCGGGGCGTTCA
>CAZRIL010000214.1:0-6165 GCA_964600115.1 uncultured Chthoniobacter sp.
GCCGACCGCGACACCCTCGACCGCTGGGCCGCCACCAAAGACCCCGAAGCCCTCAGGGCCTATCGCGCCAAAAACAACCTCCACAGCATCGACGGCCTCCCGGCGTTCGAGGCGACGTGAGCCGGATCCGTCGCAAGTCCGTTCCGCGAGGCGATATTTGACTTCCGCTTCAGGCCCGGATGGTTCAGAAGGTTCACCCGGAGCGATGAACTTCCGACACCATCGAGTCGAAAACGGCCAGTCCCAACGTCGGAGTCCCACCGCAGTGAAGCAACCGCTAATCCACTTCCACCCCACCGGAAGGCCGAATCGGCTTCCGCACCCTCCGTCACCCTCGTTCCCGTGTTGCTCTTATTGCATTGAACAACACGTTGGATAATTCTGATATTTTACACTGTTGTCCAATATACGTTAGCAAACCATATGCGGCGTTTCATCAGCAACATGGTCTTCGTTAGTGCTGTGCTTTGCGGCATCGTCGGACTCGGAGTCTTCTGCGCCATTGTTAGTGATGTCCTGTTTTATCGCGCCTTACACTCCGATATGCTGCGATCTGCAGCGCATGTCAGCGAGGTGTTGTCATCCACTGGAGCTTTGCCATCAGACATTGCTTTTGCTGATTGGCAAGAGCAGAATGGCATTAAGTCGACCTCGTTGCTTTGCAACGCCGGCAACGCTCCAACTATTTATGATCCAAATAACAGTAAGGTCCACAAACACCAGAATGGGTTTTACCTTGCACACTGGGACGGGGACGATTATGAGGTCTTTAATAGTGAAGCCCGTCTATTTACGACCTCTATCACCACAAAATACTACCCAATCGCCACTGTAGGTGCGGTAATTATGGCGTCCTCGGTTCTCTTGTTTATTTGGCATCGTTTTATTCTACGTAAACAAAAACAATGCTAACGAGCCGATGCAACGAACCCCTACCCGTCGTCACGCCAGGTGCTTGGTCGCTTCGCTCCCGGCACCTGCCGCGCCGACGGTCCGGGGCCGCTGATCGGGGACGGTCGGGAAACAAATGAAGGCAGAGCCTCCCTACGCTAAAATTGATTGTGATGGCTCTCCTCTGCAGGCCGGTGATGAGGTCTTGATCCTTGGTGTTCCTGATCTCTCCGGCATGGACGACGAGTGCCGCGCAGAGTCGCAACCCGTGTTTGACTACCTGAAGGGCAAGAAGAATAGAATACAGAATTTTGATGAATACGGGCATGCGGAAATAGAGTTAAGATTTCCAGAAGATGCCGCAAGACCTGACCATACTGTTTGGATTGAACCGTATCCGCTGAAAAAACCATAAAACACCCGAACCATGTCATTGACCCAACGCGCTACGCGCGTTGGTCATGACGGACGTTCGGCAAAGAATATATGAAGCCACGCGACACCTCAGGATCGTTGAGATATTTCCCTCAGGATCTACTTCTTGCCTCGGGAATCCCGATTATCTTCGTGGGTCTATTCTCATCATGGTTGCTCTCGTTGCATGGCAAAGAATGGATTCTGGCATTCTGTGTGGCGGTATCAGTCTCACTCGCTGGTGCCGCATTGATTTTCCGCGCCAAACTGCCACTTTATCGGAAGGGTGTTTTCTGGACGGTCGGATCCTCTGATTTACCGGAGTCATCACATTCAGCATATCGATGGGGGATCAGATTCAGCGTTGTAGGATGTATTTTGACCGCGTTGCTTGTTGTCGGCTCCTTCATATGGAGATAAACAGAAATAGGCCGAACAGACCGATGGACCCAACTACCATGCCTTCGGCACTCTTGGCACGTCGCCTGAGGAGCAGGCTTTGGTCCCAAAAGCAAGTGGGAGCAAGTGACCGCGGACGTTCGAGAAATAGATTACCCACCACCAGTAAATGAAAGACCACCGACGATGAAATCCGCCAAAATCAAGGAAATGGACCTGTTCAAGGCATGGATCGTCTTTTTTCTGTGTGCAACAGTCGGGGGGATGTTTCTTGGTGCTGTGTTCGGGGCGATCGTGGGGGCGATTTTGGGAGCTTCAGGGGTTCCAATTCAACAGATCACGATAATTACAGGAGTTCTTGGCTTTTTCCTTAGCATTCCTGTTTCCTACCTTTGTTTCCGGTTCTCCATCTCATTGCTTCTTTTGCCAAAAGTCATTCAGGTTTCACCTCCGGCGATTCCTCCCAATCTTCCCGAGGCCTGAAGCTGACGTGGCCTCGCGAAACACAGTAGATCGAACAACGGCATGCAGCGAACACCCACTCCGCCCGGCACTTCGGCTGCCCGGCTCCAGGGGTGGCTGACGCGGGGACGTTCTCCAGAACAATGAATCAGTCAATCACATCCCCCACAGGGTTCTGGAAGCGAGTCCTTGCTACGATCCTTGATGCGGTATTGCTGATGCTGCTGACTTTGCCTGCACTGATCGGTATTTATGGATGGAGCTATTTTGATCCCGAGGTCACGGGATTCGTCGCTGGCCCGGCAGATTTCATCATTTCATGGATCGTTCCAATCTTCATCGTCTTGGGCTTTTGGACATGGAGACAGGCAACTCCGGGCAAGATGGCCATCAAATCAAAGATTGTTGATGCGATCACCGGCGGGAAGCCCACTCTGAAGCAGTGGATTCTCAGATACATCGGCTACTATGTATCCCTGATCCCTTTTGGCCTTGGATACTTCTGGGTAGCGTTTGATAAGCGCAAACAGGGCTGGCATGACAAGATCGCAGGAACACTTGTTGTCCCAAACAAACTGGACTGATGCGACGCCTCCCTCTGCTCCTGATTGCCCTGTTTCTTCTGACGCTGGCCGGAGGCATGACCTATCTCTGGGTGTCGTATGCGACAGCCTCGCTGCAACAGCAGCAGGCCTTTTTGCACAATCTCACCCAGACCACCTTCCCCCTGGCCTTGATCGCTTTCCCTCTTTTGGCAGTGCTTGGATTCATCATATGGATTTGGGCGTTGGTCCACATGCTCACGAACACCAAGCTGCAAGGAACCGACAAGATCGTGTGGGCCATTGTCATCGTTTTCCTCAACGTCCTTGGGGCAATTCTCTACTTCGTGCTAAGCCCAGCCCTCCGACGGAACGCCCAAGAGCAGGTCCGAAAGCAAGCAGGGACGGACCACTTTTAAGGATCGTCAAAAACGCAATACGCCATGGACTCTGATCTCATGGATCTGACAAAAGACCAACCCATGGCGGAAGTCGTCAAGCTTCGCAATGGCATCAGACAGCACCGAACCCTATGACCCCAGACGAAGCAAAACTACGACAGCAGTTGGTGCGGTGGAGGCGGCAAGGGCGCTGGTTCTTGTTGGCGCTGTCGCTCTTTCTCATCGCAAGCCCGTTCTTTGGCCCACGACCAGAAGTGTCTGAGGCGGCATGGAAACAAGGCGGTCCGGCGCTTGGGAGCGAAATCGGGAACGTGGCCCTGGCCAAGTTGGCCCCGATTCTGGGAGTCTCCATGCTCATCTTTGTCATGGGCCGGTGGAACGGGACATGCCGCGACCGGTTGCTGCTGGAGCTGGCGGAAAAGCTTCGGAACAAATAGCAGGTAAAGCATGGGCCCATGGTCCAGCCCCCGAATGATTGGACGGGAAGGATCCTTCACTTCTTGTTTGGCGCCGTGATTGGAGCGCCGATCGGCCTTGGTGTCTGGCTTTGGTGGAATCCTGCTCAGGCGGGCGGGTTGGGTGCTGATTCCCGCGGTTGCGGTGATCCTTGGCCTCCTCGGTGCCGTCTGGGGCGACAGGCTGTGGTATGGCCTGGGAAGAATCTTCAAACACTGGTGGCTTCCCTGAACCGCATCCACTCCACCCCGGCGGCCCCGCGCCTCTGCGCGAGAATCCTTCCCGTATGACACTTTGAGCCGTTGGCATCCTCGGCCGCACGCGCTACAAGCGGTTCTCAACACCCGTCATGCCCGAGGACGTCGAACCCTTCATCGAACGCTGGTCGCGCGCCGCGGCCTCGGAGCCTGTTGCCGAGGAAGTCGCCGGCACCATCCGCTGGCTCCGCCCCGACTACCAAAACCCCACCGGCACCCAGAACACCCAACCCGCCCTCGCCCTCACCAAAAACCCCAAACCCAAGCCCAAAGCCTCAAAGGCGAAAACCCCCTGGCCCAAAACCCTCGCCGACCGCGTCCGCCTCGTGGACGAAGCCCTCCGCCAATCAAACACCCCCCAAACCGCCGAAGCCCTCGCCAAACACTTCACCCGCGCCAAGCCGTCCGACATCACCGAAATCCTAGAAACCCTAACCACCCTAGGCCGCGCCCACCAGGATGGGGAGCAGTTCACGGGGTGAGCAGGGGAGCCGAACAGGGAGTTTGTCACCCCGAGTTACCTGCACCACTACCTCACGAGGCCCTCCGCACCGCCCAGCAATCTTGCACCGCCGACCTCGCGGCCTTGGTGCCCGCCCTGCTTGATCGGGTGTTCAAGGAAGAGTTGAAGCACCAATCCTGCTAGAAAAAGCTGGATCGTGTTCGAAATAGCTCCATATTGTCCCACAGTCATGAGCGTCCTCGAAATCGTAGCGGAAAAACATCTAGGAGAACGCACGTTGCGCTCCCACCCCAAACTGCGTGCGGCCCTCCGCCGCATCGAAGGTTCTGCCGCCATCAAAGCCGAACGGGAGCGCATCGCCTCCATCGTGGAACTCTGCTTCGAATATGAGCGGGAGACTGACGTGGAAGAGAAGAAAAACATCCTGCGGACGCTGGAGGAAATCAGCGCTAATCAACCGCTCGAGCTGCCCGAAGAAAGCCTCGAAGACTGGGAAACGACGCTGCGGAAGACCGACGCCGACTATGCCAAGGCTGACGCCTCTGCCAGAAGGAAGACAGAAGCCTTCCTGAGAATTTACTTTTCGTTGCGGGCAAAGGCGAAACTCGCCACGCAAGCCGATGTCGCAAAAAAATCCGGCCTATCCAGAAGCTACGTCGCCGTCATTGAATCCGGCGAGCACATGCCCCAGCAAAAGACCCTGCAGAAACTCGCCCGTGCTTTCGGCGTGGATGTTGCGGCGTTGATCGCTTAGAGCGCGATTCGGTCGATCAGCTCAGTTCCAGCCTCAACTGACGGATACGGTGATTGGCGCGGTGGATGTCGGCCGTTGTCACTTTGTTGGTCTTTTTCCAGAATAGATCGACGATGTAGATTTTGCGCGTTTTCTCGTGTATCCAGAAAATTGCTCTGAGCCAGCCTTGCGGGTTGATGGCTGGGGATTCGAGCTTCAACTCCATTCCGTCGCCACATGGCTCGATGTTCAATTCAGGCACTGAAGGGTAGTTCTTGAGCTGCTTTGCAAGGGCGATGCCTTCCCGGAGCTGTTGGGGCGTCAGCAGCTTTCTTGCGCCACGCTTCACAACATGCAGCGGGATTACCGTGTATGGAGGTTTCGTTTTCCCTTTCATCATGAGTTAAGACTCTCGACCGCCTGAGCGATCTTGTTCCATCCGCTCCTCGTTACGGAATACGTGCGCGGACTTTCGGCGTGAACCAGCCCCGATTGGATCGCCTTACTGATGTCGCGTGGAAAGTTCGTCGGAGCTTTTTCCTTCGCCTGCTTGAAGACCTCAACGATGTCCGCGCTTTTCCACGGCGTATGCAATCCGCGCGATTCATGCCATGCGGCAAGCAGCACGATCTTCTCGTAAAAGCTATCCCACTTTTTGAAGACGTTGAGCAATTCTGCTGCGCCGTGGCCCTTCAACCAGTCCTTTACCATCGCCTCGTTTCCGGACGTGAAGGGCGTGCTCGGCGTAGGAAAGTGGGTGGGCGACATCGGGACCGACGGCACAGGTAGTTCGGCAGCTACTGGGATCGGCTGCGGTAAAGCAGTCGGAGTGGAGTCATCGCGCAGCTCTTGAACCAAGCGAAAAAGCTCGGCCAGAGCCTCATCTTTCAGGTTCGCTGAAAAACTGGTGATGCCAGGGGCGCTGAAGGAAATATGTATGCTCATTGAGACAAAATACACGGAGTAGTATTATTGTCAAATAAAAGTTTGGGCCATAATGACCGGTCATGGTTTTTTGCAATTTCGCACCCGCAGCGGCCGTGTCCATCACCTCAGCCGTGCTGAACTGAGCCATTCTTTGAACCGCCCCGCTCCGTTCTCCCCTGCATCCTGATCTTGTCGGCATCTGCCTCCTCCGCTCCTCCGC
>CAZRIL010000215.1:0-2176 GCA_964600115.1 uncultured Chthoniobacter sp.
GAGAGACGCGTCAAGGAAGAGGACGACAACAAGCTGGTCGGCATCGCCTACCGGCTGAGGTATGATCCGGTGGACCGCGTGGATTTCCGCGTGGAGCCTGATTCCAACGGAGGAGCATCGCAGTCCAACTCGAGTTCCAGCACCGGCGGAGTCACGGCAACCGGTGCAAACATGCCGCTGCAGAATTCCCAGAGGGTTTTCTCCGCGAAGGCTCCGCGCATTGTGAACGAGATCCGCGTGATGCTGGGCTTGCCACCTATTTCCTACGGGCCGGACGGCTCAGTCACCGGGGAGTCGGTAAGTGCCGGAACCAATGTCCAATCAACCTCCCTCACATCAATTCAGGAAGCGGCGGCCAACAACAGCCCGCAGAGGCTGAACCCCACCTACGTGCCGCCCCAGATGCCTCAGGTCATTTATAATTCCGACACGAATACCCTGTGGGTGGTGGCAACACGTGCGCAGCACAAATGGGTCTCGGAGTATCTCTTGGCTGTTGACCAGCCCCAGGTGCTGATCGCGATTGAAGTCAAATTTTTCGAAACCACCAAGAACCCGAGCAAGGAGTTCGGAATCAACTGGAAGGGAACCATGAATCCCGCGCCCACGACTGGAGACGGGGGAATAAAGCTCACTGCCAGCGACATTACGGTTTCGCCGGGAGGAACCTTGAGCGTGGATTCCCAGAACCAGCACGACAGCCAATCCGGAACCAATGCGCCGGGCGGTGCGTATGACTACAACACGGGCAGCAAGGTGACCAACGTGAGCTTGGCCGCGCCGTATTCCGCAGTCCTGACGGCCAGTGATGTCCAACTCGCCCTGCAAGCTTTCATGTCGGACGACAAGACCAGCATGGTTCAGTATCCGCGGGTCCTCACGGTGAACAACCGCGAGGTGGCCATCACCAGCGCGGAAAACACGCCGATCAATGCGGGCGTCACTTCCGTCTCATCCACCGTCGGTGCCAGCTCCCAGAATGTTGGATCTCTCGGCTATCTTCCCGTGGGGACTCAGATCAACATTCTGCCAAAATCTGTGGGGATTGACCAAATCGCGATGACGGTAGCCATAACGATTTCGGACATTCTCCGTTTTGAGCCACTGAACCTTGGAACGGGCATCAATCTTTATCCTGTCACATCGGAGAGGGTCTATAACGCCTCATTGCAGGTGAACTCAGGCTACACGCTGGCAGTCGGCGGGTTGGAGACGACCGGCGATGCCCGGTTCGAGAACGGGATCCCCTTGCTCCAGGACATTCCAGGTGTCGGACATTTCTTCCGGAGCAAGACGCGCACGCGTAAGAAGAAAAACCTCATTATCTTTATCACGCCCACGCTCATTGTGAATCCCAAGGCGACGCGCGGGATTTCCGAGACTCCCGAAACGGTGGTGCCGATCCGGCCAAATGATCCCACCCCGCCGGCGTTCACGCCGGACGGTCAACTTGTCGGTGGATACGACGCGATCAATGCCGCGTTCGCCTGGTTGGATTTTCAAGTAAAATGGTTCAAGCAGATCAACAAGGAGAACCGCACTGACAAAGAGTCCATCAGGCGACTCCGGGCCGTAATCGCCTCGGCGAGGATGCTCGTCCAGGATATCGCGGCCATGCGGGAGGTGGCGGCACCGGCACGCGCCTCGCAACTTGACCGGCTGGAAGAGCGCGCCATCGCCACGCTAACAGAACTTAATAAGGTTCTCTCGATGGCGCAGGACAACGTGATGTAGGCCTTTCCGGGCTTTGCTGTCGGGCTGCGCGAAAAGGCACGCAATATTCCTCAGCCCGGCCCGGCAGGCTGGTGAATGGTCATGTTTTGTCCGCCGTGTGATGCCGGCCCGTGGAAATCAAGAGACGATTTGGCGTCCAGCGTAAAACAGGTAGCACACGGGGATCGCCTTCGATACACGCCCGCTCTTCCCAGCCCGGTCCAACGTCCGGATTATTCAGGGAGATGATCCCGGCAACGGCTATTCCTGTAGAGAATTTCTGAAAGAATTTCTCAATCGCCGAATCCGGGATTACACCAAGCGGGCTCGTTGCATGCTGGATTCCCAGCCCTTCGGACCCGGCTGTCGAATGACCGCGCCTTTGCCGCCTCAGTGACAAAGGCTGCAGCGGTCAGCGAACTTTCAGGAGCTCGACTTCGAAAATCAGAGTCTCATCCGGTCC
>CAZRIL010000215.1:2276-5821 GCA_964600115.1 uncultured Chthoniobacter sp.
GCGGTCAGCGAACTTTCAGGAGCTCGACTTCGAAAATCAGAGTCTCATCCGGTCCGATCGCCCCGCCCGCACCGCGGGATCCATAGGCCAGATTCGGTGGGATGAAGAGCTGAATTTTTCCGCCTTCCTTGATGAGCTGCACGCCTTCGGTCCAACCCGGGATAACGCCGTTGAGCGGAAATTCAATCGGCTTGTTCCTCTTGTAGGAACTGTCGAATTCGGTGCCGTTGAGCAGAGTTCCGCGGTAGTTGACCAGAACCGTATCGGTCGCCTTGGGGGCTTTCCCGGTGCCGGGTTCGAGGATCTTGTATTGCAGCCCGCTCGCGGTCTGTGTGATCCCCGGCTTGCTTGCGTTTTCGGCAAGGTAAGCCTTGCCCGTTTCGAGTGCTGTTTGTGCCATACTTGTGTTGAGAAGTGCCGCCACGGCAAGTCCCGCTGCGAAAAGGTTGCGTTTCATCCCGGCACCATATTCCGCCGGATCCGGAAAGCCAGTGGATTTTCCCTGATGATGCGGCTTGCTGCGGGGCCGCCACCGGATTCTGTTCGTCTTGCTGCCCGGAGCGGAGTAGAACCGGATTCCGGGATGAAAACTAGCGAGCGCATCTACATTATCCCCCAATGGTCTGGAATGGTATTCGCGGTGGTCGTCTTCGCGATCTTTGCCTTCGGATATTTTGCGAACGGGTTTGGCGGGCTTCCCCAGACGCTTGTGATCTCATTTGTCGTCGTCGGCATCGTCGCCTTGATCCAAACGAATGAGAACCTGCGCGGAATCGATGTTGTCTCGTGCCACTCACGGCCAGTGCCTGCGGGGGAGGATGCGGTCCTTGAGGTGCTCCTGCGCAATACCTCCGATCGCGAGCGTCTGGGGTTGAAGGTGCGGGTCCGCACGGGATGGAGGCTTGTCGGAAGCGCCCGGTTCGACATGCTTCCGCCGGGCGCCGGAGAGACGGTCCGGATCCGCATTCCCACCGTCCGCCGCGGATGCTACACCCAGCCTCCTCTCTGGGTGTCGAGCGATCTGCCGTTCGGCCTCTGCTTCGCATGGAAGGTTTTCACGGATCGCGGAGGATACGTTGTCTATCCCCCTCCGGTTGGGCGATCGCTGGCAGCGCCTGCGGGCGGGGCGGGCGAAGACGGGACAAAGGCCCGGAAGGGAGGGGATGACATCAGCGGTCACCGTCCCTACTTCGCAGGAGATTTGTTGTCCCGTCTCGACTGGAGGATTTTTGCCAGGAGCGGAAAGCTTGCTGTGAAAACTTTTGAAGGCAGCGAAGGCCTGCGCATCCGTCTTGCCTGGGAGGACACCGCCCCGCTCCGCGACACCGAAGCCCGGCTTGAGCAACTCAGCTTCTGGGTGTCGGAATGTTTGAGCAACAGGCAGGCCTTCGAGTTGCACCTCGGCTCTGCGTCCCGGCATCTCAACGAATTGAACCCGACCGCCTGCCGGATTGCGCTCGCGGCATTCCCGCCGTCATGAACCCCGGACAAAATCGTGAGCGGGTGACCGGCTGCGTGCTTGGCGGATGGCTTCTGTTCCACCAGTTCCTGCTCGAAGATCCGGGCCTTTCCGCCAATGTGGCGATTGTGGTGCTCTGTGTCGGGATGCTGCTGAGAATGTTCGGGGCATTTCCGCCAGCTGTAGCAGTATGGCTCATTCTTGCGGCTTCGGGGGCCTTCGCCTTTTATGCAGCCAGCGCTTCAGCCGGAGTTATCGGAGCCCTCGGGGGCCTGTTCGGAGCCGTGCTTCTTCTGCGTCCTCTCTCCCCCTGCCGTGGTGATTGGATTCTGCTGTGCGCGGTCGTGATTCTCGGCGCGATCACGCTTCAGAAAAGCGAAGCGATCAACACGGTTTTTGTCGTCATTGATGTCGCGGTCCTGATGTTTCTGGCGCAGCAGATCCATGCGCCGGCGGGGGCGGATGCGGCGGTCTGGGCATCGGTCCTGCGTTCGCTCCGCCTGATCCTTCCCGTCGCCTTCGTGGTGAGCATAGTATTCTGGCTCTTCCCAGCGATCTCCTCGCGCACGAACGTGGCATTTGTGCGGTTCACGGGAGCAGACGTGCTGAACCCCGGGGATTTGTCCGAAGTGCGGCTGACCCACCGGGTTGCCTTTATCGCAACATTTCTGGAAGACTCTGCGGTCCCTTCATTTTCGGATTTGTATTGGAGGGGGCAGATCCTGGAGAGAAATGAGGGACTGCGCTGGGCGGTGGATTCGGCAAGGATCAACATGCGGCCGGCCCCTGGCGCTGTTTCAGCCGATCAGGGGAAATGGCGCTACCACCAGGTTCTGGGACCGGATCGCACGCTTGCCGCCTTGGACCGGCCCGTCTCGGTAGTTGCTGCACGGGAGGGGGAGACGGCGACTGTCGTGGAAACCGGAGGCAGCGCGTATGCCGTCCTCGGTGCCGGCGATCTGACGCTCGAAATCTCCTCGTCTCCAAATCCTCCAGCCGACCCGCCCTGGCTGGCCCTTGCATCGGGCAGCCTGGAGGTGCCGGAGGGAATCCGCAATGACCCACGCCTGCGCGCGCTCTCCGCCCGGATTTTTCCACCAGGAGCAGCTCTCTCCGAAAATCTGTTCTCCCTGGGAAGATTTCTCGGCACAGGGGAATATTCCTACACTCTTCGCCCCGGAAAAATGGAGTCCGCAGATTTGAGTTGGTTCCTGTTCCAGCACCGGAAAGGTTTCTGCGGTCACTATGCTGCCGTTGCGGCGAATCTTTTGCGGATGGGAGGGATTCCCTCCCGCGTCGTCACGGGCTTCCGCGGGGGGACATGGAATCCGTGGTTGAGGACATTCACCCTGCGGGACTCGGATGCGCATGCCTGGGTGGAAGCCTGGGATGGCTCGTCCCGTCAGTGGGTCCGGTTCGACCCGACTTCCTACGTCGCACCGGGTCTTACCGCGATTCTGGAGTATGAGCGCAGTCCGGACCGGTGGCCGTGGTTCCGCCAAGCGGCCGCGTATGCCGCCGCGATGGCGGTGCGGACCGGTTCCCGGCTGGAGTCCGCACGGAATGCTCTTCCGGCCTCCTGGGCGTCCGCAGTTTTGGTTTTCTGCCTGGCGGGATTTTTGGCGCTCCGGTTGAGGAAGCATCACCGCACCGCGAAATCCGATCTCGCGGGAACCTGGCTCTCCAAGTTGGAGAAGCAGGCGGCCCGGAACCATCTTCGCCGGCGCCCGGGTGAAACCCCTCTCGCCTGGCTCACGAGGCTCGAAGAGGCTTCGCCTGATGCGCCCGGTGCTCCTGATCTCCGGATTTTTGCCTCGAACTATGAACGGCTTGTCTACTCGCCTGCCGGGGCCGAAGCCCGCGATGCCGCCAGCCTGAAAACCTCCGCGAAGCGTCTCGTCAGGATCTGGCGGACGCAGGGATAGGCTCCGCCGGCTGCCTGCAGCTGGAAGAAATCCCGCGCGCACTCGTCAAAACCAGACGGCAGGCACCCGGAGCAAAACAGGGAACACAGGCGTCCCCGCCTGTGAAACACGCTGGCTGGCGTGTGCTCAGGCAGTGCCTAAACGGGCGGGACGCCCATTCT
>CAZRIL010000216.1:0-5808 GCA_964600115.1 uncultured Chthoniobacter sp.
CCGAATGAAACTCCAGGCTGCGCAGCGTGAGCTGCCCCATGAGGACCCCGTCGTGCGACAGGACCATGTGGAGAGAGACCGGCTGTCCATGGTGGGGACGTTCCATGCGCCTGCGCACGGCGGGACCGGCAAATTTCGCTTTGCAAAAATTGATGGCCGCCTGCCGCAGTTTGGAGGGAAGGATTTTCATTCGTGCGGCATCGCATCCAGGATGCGGATCATGAGGGCGGGATTGTTCCGGTGGAGATATTTCACGAAGAACCTGTTCAGCCCCCCCTTGGCCATGATCCCCGAATAAAACATCGGATACGGTCCATTGCAGAACACATCATCGAATGGCACATGGCGCAAAAACATGCGGCCAACCCGGCGGCTTGGGATCAAGGGGTGGAGTGCCATGATTTTATGAAACACAAACCGGTCGATTGCCGACAGTGCGCTGCGCAGCGGCGACGGGGGCTGGAGGGCCAGGGCCGATGCGCGGGTCTGGTAACATCCATTTTTTGCAGCTGGCGGAAGTGGTGCCTCGGGGCGGGCGGACGCCTTCTCAAAGTGCCATGCCGATCCGCTCTTCTCCTGATTCAGAAGAGCGAGCCGGCAGCAATGCTCAAGGATTTCCAAATCCCAAAGTGCGGGATGAAGATGGAAGCGGGGGTCATTTGCGCCGGTGAGATGCTTGAGTTGGTGACGGCTTTTCGCGAGGACGGGACTCCGCGAGGGAAACCGCCGGTTGTCCCAGCCCATGAGGCTGATATACGAAGCCGGAAGCGCATCCATGAGGGCGGGCAGCGTTGTGTTCAGATGTTCCTCGTGGCAGGGCCCGAGCGGGATGTGCTCCTCCAGAATCAGATAAATCCGCCCGAATCCCAGCGCCCGCATTTTCTCCACTCCACCCAGAAGCACTTGCGTCCAGTTGGATCTGTCCGTGCCTGGTTCGAGTGGAAGGACCGGCAGCCCCCTGGCTTCCGACAGTCCGCAAAACCGGATTTCGGGGTGCGATGGCCAGCACGCATCAATCCTCTCGATCGCGATCGGGGCAATCCATTCGTAATCCCGCCACACCGGCACAAGGATGCCTAACTTCACGGCTCCGGTTGCTCCAGCCATCGGGAATAAACCACCGGATAGGCCGCCGGTCGCACCGCACCGGTCAACCGGAGGCTCCCCGCTGTGATGCGGGCCCGCCAATACCATGGCGTGCGTAAACCCATTTCCCGTGCCTGGGCGAGCACCGCCTCCAGGATTCCCCAGGCCTTTTCGTGATGGATCCGCTTCAAGGCATGATCGATCAGGTCCGACGGAGCAACTCCGAGGAACCCGGTATCGATGCTCCTCCTCGAGCACCAGAGCAGAAACTTCCGCTGCAATTGGAGCCGGTACCAGATGCTGCCAGGGCTGTTTTGCCCGAGGGAGTCCGGCGAACAGGATTTGTCGAGAACGAGCGCATCACAATGCGCAAACGGGGAGGTCACCCCGCAGCGGAGCCAGTATTCGGCATCCTCGACCTGACGGAAATTTTCATCGAACCCTCCCACCTCGGCGTTCAGCGAACGCCGTATCAACGCCGCGCCGGCAGTCGGAATCGGCGTCCACCAGAAGTGAGCCTTCGCCGGGTGGGGAGGATCACCGGCCGCGTAGGGCAGCCCGTGGAGCCGGGTCTCGACCGCTTCGCTCCGGCGCTGGAGAACAAATCCGTAAACCACGCCGGCCGTCGTGGCCTCTGCTGTGCGGGCGAGTGCGGCGAGTGCACCCGGAACCAGGGTATCGTCGGCGTCCAGGAAGAGGAGCCAGTCACCCGAGGTCGAGTCGACCCCGGTATTCCGGGCCGCGGAGAGCCCGCCGTTTTCGCGCCGGACATATCGGACGTTTTCGGCGAATGTTGCGCAGAGCCCGCCTGTTCCGTCAGTGCTGCCGTCATCCACGATAAGAATCTCGTCCGCCGCACGGGATTGGCTGCAAACGCTCGCCACAGCGGACGGCAGCCATTTTGCAGCATTGTAAGCGGGGATGATGACGCTGATTTTCATCGTTTCACGCTTTCCGTGCGGCCCACGAAATTCTCATAGGAGTCCGGGCGAGTCAAAAAACCGCAGTCCACCAATTGAGTGGTTCCCGAGAACCTCAAGGAATCCTGATTGCAGAAGCGCAAGCCGGCATCCGAACTCTCCAACTTGTCCGCATACGCGCGATATTCGACCGCCCCGCCCCAGTGCTGACCTCGCGCCACCTCCTCGCGGACATGTGGCGCGAAGTCCTGCAGGTATTTGAAGTGACACAACACAGCCCGGAGTTCGGAAAACCGGCCGGCCTCGAGGAAATGCTGCCCATCGGTCAGGAACATCCCGGCGCGATAGTAAAACAAAGGGAATTTCGAGCAGCAAGCCGCCACCCCGAATATCCGCTCCCGGCTCCCGCCCTCGAATCGGTAATCGAGCCCGGTGCCGCGGAAAAAATGTCGTGGCGCCTTCCGGAGCGATGAGAAGGGATCAAAAAACCACGCATTCTCAAAATAATCCTTCCCGGAAATATATTTTACATCGGAGATGGCGCCTTCCGGATACAAATCCAGAAGAATGGCATGGATGGCATTACAGCCGGTTTCTTCGAGATATCGGCAGAGATCGGGCAACATCACGCGGTCGGAGTCGGCATACACCAGCAACTCGTCCGCGTCCACCACGACACACCAGCGGTTCCGTCCGTATTTTCTCAGTAAAAAGTCGAACCAGGATTCCTTCCCCCGGAAATGACTGTCCGTTCCATAGAGGCAGACGTCCTGCTGCCGCCGGAGAAAATCCGTCGTTCCATCGGTGGAATTGTTGTCCACGATCACAAAGCCCGAGGCCCCCAGCGTCCGGTAATGATCAAGGAACCGCGGCAGCCGCAGCATCTCGTTCCGCAGCACAGCGAAAACGAGCGGACCATCGGGACCGCCGCTGTGACTGGAAAGGTGATGCAGATCCCTGCCGGCTTTCCACCGTGAAAGCCGGCGCCTCCAGAGCGTGGACAGGCGGTCAAGCACAGGTATGCGTCCCCCTCTGAAATAGCCCGATCAAAGCCTTCACAAATCCATCCCTGTGAAACTCGCCAAGCGCTTGTTGGCGAAGCTTCCTCGCCTCGATGACCTTCTGTTCGAGCGTCTCCGGCAGCGCCTTGAGACAGGCAACGAGCGAAGCCTCGTCCTTCTCCCGCACGAGCCAGCCGCCGCCCTCGCGGCGGACGCGGTCGCCCGCCCAGCTGTTCTCTGTCGCGATCACCGGCTTCCCGGCCACCCTGGCCTCGCAGAAGATCCCGCTGGTGCGCTGTTCGTAGAGATCAAGGTGATATGGCAGAACCACGACATCCGAGCGGCCCAGCCTCTCGACATACTCGCTGTCTGCAAGCGGACGGTCAATCCGCTCGACACCGGATGGCATGCCGCAGCGAAGAACGTTCTCGCAGACCCGATCGGGATCATGGCACTGGACCATGAAACGGAGTTCGTCGCGGGAACCGGAGCCGTTGATTATCCGAATGGCGGCCATGGTTTCCGTGAAGCCTTTTTCCCGCCGGGCATTACCGGGGGCGAAGACTAGAATTGGTTTCCCTGCTGTCCTGGGTTCCGGCTCCGGAAATTCGTAAGAAACGATATGCGGAAGGTAATGGACTTCGCGCCCGAGGCTCTTCTCAAACGGCCCGACGAGCTTTTCGCTGTCAGTCACAAAAACAACCCGCTCGCTGATTCCCCGTGGAAGCCGGCCGGGTGCCGCCGCAATTTCCGGGGTCGCGAATCTTCCGGGCCGGTACCCGAGTTGCAGGAAGAGGACCGGCGGAGCCGGTTGGGCGGACATCCAGCGGAGCCATTGCAGAAAGTGCCGCGGAGCGAGCATCTGCACGAAAACGGCGTCGGAGTCACCCACTCCTGAGAATTTGCGCAGATCACTTCCGAACTGCCAATCGCACCACCGCTCGAGAAGACCGAGGAGCCGGTGATTGCGAGCGATCCAAGCGGGCGGCTCGGCGCGAAAATCCGTGCGGAAAAGTCTTTGGCATACCACCCCCCCGGCAAGCGCGGCGTCAAAAGCCCGATGGGTAACCAGGTGCGGCGCGATCCCTGCACGCGACGCGCCGTCCGCCAGAGCAAGGTTGTAACCAAGATGATGCCCGACCACATCACGGAGCAGGTGGTCGGCTAGAAAAAGGCGCGCGGGCTTTGCAGGATTCGACGAGCCGGTCATTCGAGTGGGAGATCCAGAAACCGCGCGGCATCCGGCCACCGCGCCTGCATGCTGTGGCTGGTTACGCTGATTTCCAGCGCCCGCTTGCTCATCACTTCCAGAAGGCCGGTTTCAGAGTAAATCCCGACGAGTTCGCGAGCCATCGCATCGGGAGTGAAATCCGAAACAATCACACCGTTGTAATGTTGCTGGATCAGCTCCCACGGGCCGTTGATATCAAAGCACACCGGCACTGTTCCACAGGCCATCGCCTCTTGAGGCGACATCGGCCCTCCCTCTCCCCAAAGCGGACTCTTCCCCACGTTCAGCGCAATAAAAACCCCGCACTGCTGCATCTGTGAGAGTATCTCCTTTTCGACACCGGCAAGCTGAAAGAACTCCAGTTCCAGTCCGGCGGCCACGGTCAGCTCCCGGATCCTCCGCACAAATTCCGCCCCGTGCTCGCCCTCGTCGAAATACCCGACCCGGTTCGGGATCCGCCGCTCAGGATCCGGCTTCCAATGCTCCTCGTCGATAAGCTGCCGCAGCAGCTGCGCTGGCGTCTCGAACACCGCGCGGTGGAAAGACTGAACCGCACGGTTGACTCCGGCCGTCCGCACGATTTGCCCGCGAGCCACATACCGGGCGAGGTCGGGAAAATGGCTTCGCGAGGACGCGGACAGCTCGTGGTCCCAAAAATAGAACCCGGAGCACTGGTCGAGAAACGGCTTCGCTTTCATCCAGGATGTCACGCACCTCACCGATTTGGATGAATTCTTTTTTGCGATGAATTCCGGAATTGAAAGGAATGGCGCATGTTCGACAAGCCAGTCCGAATGCTTTCCATCAAGGCTCACCATATAGGCCTCGAAGCCTCGCCGCCGAAGCATGAGGATCAGGTTGTTCAGAAGCTTTTCCCCGCCGCAAAAGCGGTGGCTTCCAATAAGGGCCTTATCGGTCGCATAGGAGGCAAAAATCGTGGGGCGCGCAGATGGCTGTGCCGCCCCGGGCGACGGGGGTGTAATGCGATTCACATCCGCCCGCGCAGGCAGGAGTTTCCGGACGACGTCGTTCGCCAGGTCGTCCCTGAGGCTGCGCAAGAACCTTTGCCCCGCCACACCCAGCCGGCTCCAGTCAATGATTGTCTTTTTAAATCTCATGCTTTCTGCGGAAACACTCTTCGGAATATCGATCTTCGGGCAAGCGTTTCCATCCTGCGGGTTGCCAGCTTCCTGTGAAATGCAAATTCCGGCGGCTGCTTGGAAATCTCCATCTGCAAATCCGGCCGGCAAGCCTCTTCAAAGATTTCCACCTCCTGCCCAATCGAGGACAAACGTTGCCAGGCCCGGATCATCAGGGGGAGCCCGATATCCCGAATGCAATAGGGGCGATCGAAGGGACAGGCAAAATCACAGCCGCGGCACGGCACAGAATATGTCACCGCCACCGAGCGCGCGCCCGGCAGAAATCTCCCCCAATGCCCGCCGGCAAATGCCGCCAGAACCGGCCGGCCGGCTGCCGAGGCCAGGTGCATCACCCCGGAATCTCTTCCCACGTAACCCACGGATAACGAAGTCAGAGCCAGCGAGACTGGAATCGGTGGGGGCTCCAC
>CAZRIL010000217.1:0-5740 GCA_964600115.1 uncultured Chthoniobacter sp.
CTGCTCACGCAGGATCTGCGCCAAAAGCAAGTGGGAGCAAGTGATCGGGGACGTTCGGTAAAAATATGCGTGCCATTCTAGCCGCGATTTTCATGGGCTTCTGTGTGGGTAGGGCTTATTGCCTGAGCTATTCCACTGCAGAAGGACAGATCGCTCGCACGATGGCTTTCTGTATAGAGCAATATCATCAGAAGTATGGCAAGCTGCCTACGGAGTGGAGTGAATTAGATGAATTCATGAACCGGCCAATGGATGAATATTTCCGTTACGCACCACCCAGCAAACGCTATGCATTTGTTCCAAGCTTTCCGTTACTGCCTCCAATCGAGGGAGAGATCGTTGCGGTGACAAGAAAGCCGACTTACGAGGTGACTTTATCGAGCGGACTTTTTGGTCTTCAAACTGACTTGAAGGGGCCTGGGCGATTCGTCATCTTCCGCAATGCCAAGGGACAGTTCCCCTCTCGCTGGGTCAATGAAGAGTATATTGTTCGATCTTTCGCTGAAGCGAAGCAGGCACTTCCGACACCAGACAATGAACCGGAACCGAAACCGATTTCAAATGCACGAAAGGAGATTTACATAAGACGAAGCGTTTACGCCGTTGTCATTCTGGTCCCAATCGGAGGATATTATCTGATCAAAAGAAGACGAAGAAAATCAACCGAACAGACTCGTGCAGCAAATCCCCGTCCCTGCGGGACTTCTGGCATGTCCCCTGCTGATTCCGCTTCGCGGGCAGGAGACACGCCAGAAGCAAGCGGGGATTCCTGACGAGGGACGTTCGGAGAAGTAATATGGCCCGCTACTTAGACGATTCGCACCGCCGCTACACGATCAACCACGGGAAGCAGATTGAGCAGTTCATGGGTGGCATTGCCTTGGGTGATGTCCAATGCGTTCGATATCTCTCCATCAGAAAAGACAAGCAGGATCGTATCCTGCTCGCCGTTCACGACCTTATTGATTCAGGAGATAGCGAGCACTGCGATCTTTCTGTATTTGAATATTTTGATCTTCCCGAGGATCGGTGGGAGCCGAGGGGCGAGATATTTACCACGATAGATGACGCACTCGCATCAGCCGAATCCAATCATGGAGCTTCGATCTCCAGGTGGGTTAGCCAGAATGTTGTCGAATCAGAGTATCGCGACTATAAACAAAAACAATCCGAACAGACCGATGCAGCAAATCGCCATCCCTTCGGGACTTCTGGCATGGCTCCTGCTAATCCCGCTGCGCGGGCAGGAGCCATGCCAGAAGCAAGTGGCGATTCCTGATCGGGGACGTTCGGCAAAAAATAATGTCCCGCGATATTCCAACACTGATTGAAGATCTCCGCGCTTTGAACGAAAACGACTTTGATTACAATCTAGTCCAGATGGATGGGCCGGAGCGTCTCGATTCAATTTGCGAGAATGTCGCTGCGCTACCCCGGCCAGCAGATATTTTTCCAGAATTCTTCCGTTTGATGGAACGTCTTGCGCTATCGGATCTCGGAAGTCCAGGTCCTCTTGTCCACACAATGGAGAAGCATATTGGATTGTATGAGGACTTACTTGAGGATTCAATAAAGCGGAAACCAACAATGTTGAGTTTGTGGATGGTGAATAGAATTGCCAATGCAAGCTCGGACGATAGGGGACACTGGATTGCGCTGTTGAGAGCCGCCACAACACATGCAAATGCATCAGAGGAGGCACGTGAACAGGCATCAGCATTTCTACGACACCAAAATGAAATATAGGCCGAACGGGGCGGTCCACCTAACTACCATGCCTTCGGCACTTTTGGCACGTCGCCTGCGGAGATAGTTTATTATTTACCACCAAATATTTGAAGTCATTGAAGGATAATCGAATGCCTGCCCTATAAAATCCCATTCATTCCGGGCCTTTCTCCGGAAATCCAGTGCTTCTCCTGACAACCTGCCACACCGGCAGGTTTTTTTATGGCAGTCAAAAACCTCCGGGAAACCCGTAGTCTTGAGATAGTGTGAACCCCTCAAAGCGGTTGCTTGCTATCGTTAGCCGCGCTAGCAACACGGGTTATGTTGAAATAATCAGCGAGCTTACGATTGACGAAATAAAGCCGTCATCCACGAATGGCACCTGTCCGAATACGATCTGAGGTTCTCCCTCCAACTTCGCGGCTATGTGGCCCTTTCCGAGCAGTCGTTCCGCCCCTTTTTCACCAAGTGCAATCTCAGATGTGCCTTCACCATCAACGCGCAATACAAGACGATTACCCAAGTTGGACCGCAACTGCATGGGCATGACGTTGGCGTCTGGACGTTGTGCTGCAAAAACGAGCGAAATGCCAGCAGCTCTCGCCTTTACTCCCAATCGGCTGACAATGTCGGAAACAGCGCCGGCGTAGCTCTCGGTCATCATCCACTCGGCGAATTCGTCGTGGATAATCCACAAAAACGGCAGGCGTTCGGTTGCGTCTGGCTTTTTGTTCAGATCGAAAATATTTGCGACCTTGTTCGCTTTGAGAACGGCGTATCTGCGGTTCATCTCGCCGACCAATTCCTCGAGTTTTGCGATGGCCTTGTCTTGGTCATCAATGATGCCATCCTGCAAATGCGGCATCCCTTCAAAGGCGAAGTAATCGACACCCAGCTTCGGGTCGATGAGGACGATCTTTGCCTGTTCAGGGGTATTCGTGCAGGCGATCCCGAGCACGATATTTTGCATGAGCACCGACTTGCCGCTCCCGGTTGAGCCGGCGAGACCCTTCCATTTCGACAAGTGTCCCGCAGTCTTGTCGTTGAGGACATGAAAGAATGCCGTGTCACGCGGAACTTGCAGAGCCGGGAATGCCATCCCGAGTGCGAACAGAATTGGCTGGCCGTCATCAATCGCCTTCTGCGTCTGCAGGATGTACTCGGCAAAGCGGTCGAGCGCAAAGGAACGCACTTCTAGCAAGCCCTCGATGGCTTTGATCCACCAACCTCTGTGCTGGTCCGTGATGGGCAGTCCGTCCGCCGCCAAGCCCACCCAAAGTCCGGGATGCGCCTGAAGCTGGGGGGCACCAATTGGAACGAGATCCTTCAGAGATTGCTCTTCGTCATCACCCGTGTTCGCAAGGAGCAACGCAGACTTATTGCAAGATGCACTACGCCAGTATGTTGTGCGTTCAGTTGTCAGTGCTGCGGTTGGCAACCCATGTTCGCCGACAAAATGAATGGGCAACTTGATTTCGACTAATTGACTGAGACTTGCGTCGGCAAGAATCGTCTTTGCGATGGCCGCCGTCTGATCAGCCGTAAGGCAGTCGAGAAGATATCGAGCGACGCCTGCGGCGTCATCGTCTGTCAGTCGGGCGCGGAGATACTCTGCGGCAACCTTGCCAATCAGTTCGTCGCTATTCATTTTCGGTCACGTAGTAAGGATTAACAACGTATGCGCAGCCGTCGGATAAGGGAACACAAACTTTGAGGTCCACCGCTTGTTGCTGTTCACCTCCAGACTCGTTGAGCGTACGAGCGCGACAGTTTCGCAAAAATCATCGAACGAATGGAAATGCTTCCGCAAATAGTCGAACTGCGCGTGAGCGATGCCGGTAGCCGACTTCATGCACCTGAGCCATTCATCCCAGCGGTTGTTGTCGTTCGGATAAGCCTGCCGCACTTCAGCAAGATGCGGATTATTGAAGAGAATGTTCCGCAAGTGGAGGCGATGCGCGGCACGATATTTCAGCGTATTCAGTCCGCCCGGTTCGGTGAAAGCACGTCCCTTGTCATCCTCATAGTAGAAGACATTCATGAACTCCAAAAATACCATCCACGGCAACTGCTCGTCGTAAAGCCGATGGCCCCAGATTGCTTCGTCAACCCACATCGAGGAGGATTGGTCGAAGCTGTCCGGCGGTGGTAGTGGTGGCGGGAGCGCAGTCATGGGACAATTTCAACAAATCTCGGATCAGGCATCCCTTGATCGGTCAGAGTAAGAAGATTGAGGCCGATGGCGGCCCCTGTGTGTGACTGTTCGCTGCCTTGGCGTTCGGCATGGGCGGCGATGAGTCGACTCTTGAAGGCGAGCAAATCTTCGTAGCACTCCTTCGAGAAGCTTGCTGGCAACGCGCCTTCCATCGCGATGCGCGACAGAAATTCATAGCGAATCAACGTCAGGGGAAAATCGACAGAAAGCCCCGGAGCAAAGAACACGGTGAGGAGCACGCGACCATCAGCGGGATCATGTTGTAAAACAACCTTCTCTCCTTTGCTTGGATCGACCGATACCCGCTCCACGAGAATGCGACTAACTTTCGCCTGAGAGTAGTTACCGCTTGTCGCCAGGTAGAGTTCACGGTCACTGTTAATGAGCATTCCGGTAAAGACGCGGTTCAAGCCCCTGACGATCCGTGAGAGAAGCGGGCGTTTATCCAGCTGGATTACTTGCCTCCAAATTTGCAAAAACACAGTCACTCTGTCGAATTGCTGCTAAATCCCAAGCGGTGTATTCTTCGCTTCGCGTGAGCCCATGTGATCGAGGATCTAGGTAACGAATATCGGGCACTTTAAGTTTCACGGTATCCTGCCAGCGAGATTTGAACCCGCCAGCAAGATATACACAAAAACTTGCCCCTACGTTTGTGATCGCAACTTTATCCATATGAGAAGCTGGGATTTCGGACTTGTTGTCGTCAGCCCCGATATTCAACCGCACCAAAGCCATTGAGAACGGCACCTGAATAGCACGGCGATTAAATGAATAAAACCGCTCGATAAAAAGTGTCCATGCAAATAGAGCTACCGGCATGCCAATATTCATCTCCCGCACGGAGACATTCCAACCGCTGTGAGCAAGCCCCCATAGCGATACCCACAGGCACACTGATATACAGATCGCGGATGCAATGCCGAGATTTAGCAGGGCTATAAATGTAAATCGATAAACTATCTGATTATCTTTTTGAATTAGGCTTATAGCTAGGCTCCTCCATACTCGGAGCTTCACATCCTTCGAGACAACCTCACGCATTGAAGGGAACCTCTGGATCACTGAAAGACGAAATGCTTGAAAAATGGGATCTGATGTCAGCTTTTTCTCGATAGCAGCCTCAGTTACTACAAATGGAAGTAGTTTCGGTCCAATACGCGAAGAGGCGATTTTATCGACAATTTTCAGAGTAATTTGATAGCCAAAAGCTGTCAGTCCATGGCCAAGAACAAAAGCTGCGCCGCCAATAAATATCCATGCGGTGTCAGCCGATGCAGTAAAAGCTTCCCCTATTGACTTGACCTCGACATTGGCAACATAGCAACACCCAAAGATCAGGGCTAGTCCAGGCACAACAGTGCCTATAATGTCCAAAATGAATCTTTCGACTGTATCAATGAAATCACTAGAACTCATAAGGGATCGCTAAAAATATGAGCTATGGAGTTCACAATTGACAAATCAAGCAAGCCTTCGGACCAACATCCTCCTCCTCAAGTCCGGCTAGAATATCTACAAGCTTTTTGTTCGGTCGAGATTTTCGATAGCGTTCTTTCATCTCGTCAGCTTTCACCCTGATCTTGGCGATATTCTCAGGCTTGCGAAGTTCGCTCAGCGGCATGCCTTGGTTCCATGTAAAGGTTTTTCCTGGATCGGCGCTGAGTTTCTCGTAGGCCTGGGCTTTGTCGAACTGCTCCGGATGGTGGAGGCGAAGAAGGATCAGGCTGCACTGAAGGGGGTGAAGCTTGCGGATGCGGACATCATCCACACAGCCATGCTCGCCGATCTCGGATA
>CAZRIL010000218.1:0-2002 GCA_964600115.1 uncultured Chthoniobacter sp.
TCACTATCAGCGGTCGCCTCCGTGGCAAAAGGCAAGAGAATCGGGATGGGCATTCTGCTCCTGGCTGTGGTCGTTTCTTCATGCTTGGCACAAAGCCCTGAGAATTCGCCAGCGACAGATGAGTTTCCGCCAGACGCAAATCTGATGCAGAAGCAGATTATTCGCAGAGTGAACGCAATCCTTCCTACTTGCGAAACCAATATCCAAAGTGCAATCGGGACTCCAATCAAGTTTGATGTCGAGTGGGCAAAGCTCATTACTCTGAGGACTCAGATTAACAATCAAAACAGAACCGAACACGACGAGGCAGTATGGCTTGCAGGCAAAACGATATTATCAACAACGAGTGCGCTGGAGAAGATCGCGCTGGATCAAGATGGAAAGAGCGAAATTGCACGGAAAGTCAAAAAGATTGTGATTTCTGCCAAAGCGTGGGACCTCACCCCTTGCCCTCTCCGCCCTGGCCAGAAACCTGATCCAGACAAGCGTTCGCCGATGGAGAAATATGTATCGCTGTCCAACGGAACTCTCTTCGTGTTCGTTCATTTATCCATGAACGAAATTCAAAAGCCGGGGCAAATTCCGACAGTAGGAGTCATGGATTATCCCGATGAAAGTGTGGTCAAAACCGCGTTGATGAAACTGCTGTAAACAGTCCTGCGGCACACGTTTTCAGCCAAAAACGTGGTATAGTATCTTGAACGGATCTTCAGCTTTCCAGTAGTCGCTGGAACGGCTGAATATCCACCATAACCAGCACACGAGAGCCAGTGGTTCAACACCGCTGGCTTTTTTTTGTGCTCAAACAGAAAGGAATAGCAGAAAATGGCACTCAAACTTATCGCCAACTACAGCAAACGCCTGGGACTCCCTGGGTTCAGCAGTCATCAGTTTGCGGTCACAGTCGAGACGGAGATCTCGAACATCAACGATGTGGCCGGTGAAAGCAGCCGTCTCTACCAACTCCTCCAGCAGAATGTGGATGAGGAGATTCAACACACGGGATTCGTACCCGATGAAAGTTACGGTATAAATGAGCAGGGATCTCGCAACGGATCCACCAACGGCCACACAAACGGCAACGGTCACACCAACGGAACCAATGGGAATGGTGGTGCATGGCAGTGTTCAGACAAGCAACGGGACCTCATTCTGAACATCATCGAGAAGAATCACCTCGATAAAGCGGACATTGAGACTTTGGCCCAAACCCGTTTCGACGGGAAAGGGGTGAAGCAACTCAATAAACTGGAAGCATCCGGTCTGATCGACGAAATGCTGGAACGGATTGGCCAGAAGCCAAACCGTGGTAGCAAACGTCGTAACGGCCCTCCAGTGCATCAGAATGGAGGAGCACGGTGAAGTCCATCATCGAGGAACTGAAGAAGACAGTTTCAGCTTCACGGCTGAATTGTTTCCACCAATGCCGGCTGAAGTTCTTCTTCAGGTATGTGTTGGAACTCTCGAAACCCACCACCCCGGCATTGTTCGTCGGGAGTGCCGTTCATTCGGTGCTCCAGATATGGAATCTGGCGCGATGGAGGCGAGAGGAGCGGTCACCGGAGTTCTTCCAGCAACTATTCACCACTCTCTGGAGTAATCATGAGACGAACGTGGATATCAACTGGAAGGATGAGGAGGAGGAACAAAAGCTGACAGCCTGGGCGATGCTGGAAACCTACTTCGCAGAAACAACCATACCAAAGGATGAGAAACCGCAGGGAGTGGAAGTGATGGTGGAGGCGGACCTTGTTCAGCATGGGTTCCCAAAACTGGTCGGTATCATCGATCTGGTGAGACCCCAAGGTGTCATTGTCGACTTCAAAACCACGGCAAAGACCCCCAATGTCAGTAACTCGGCTCATCAGAACGGGCTCCAACTCGCTTGCTACGGCATCCTCTACAGGGAAGCCACAGGAGAGAAGGAATCTGGGTTCGAGCTGCATCACCTGGTCAAAACCAAAACGCCAAAGATCGTGATTGTTCCACTCGGAGCAGTCAC
>CAZRIL010000218.1:2102-5675 GCA_964600115.1 uncultured Chthoniobacter sp.
CTCGGGAGGCTCGCCAGTGAATCAGAGGTGATGCGGTGGAAGTATGTGCCGCACATCTTGGTGGCACTACTGGTCCTGCTGGCATTCGTGGTGGTAGCTGCCGCGCTCCCCAACCTAGTCATCCCATTCAGTGTGGCAATCGTCCTGGCGGTGGCTCTCGCCTTCGCTTGGCATCATTGGAAATAACTGGGTAGGAAAAATTCTTCCTACCCAAACTCAACCCGACTCAGGCCGGGGGGCAATATCACGCCCTCGGCCTTTGTCATTTCAAAGAAAGGAACAAAAAATATGCAGAGCACAACGCTCTATTTCAGAGAAGGCAGTTCGGATAAAGTGTATCGGGTCGCCATCGAAACCCGTGACGGTGGATATGTAGTCAACTTCGCTTTCGGGCGTAGGGGAACCACTCTCAGCACTGGAACAAAAACATCCAGTCCCGTCGCTATGGACATGGCCCAATTCGTCTACGACAAGCTCGTGAAAGAGAAAATGGCCAAGGGCTACACCTCAGGTGAGGACAGCATGGCCTACAGCGATGGCAGCAGGAAACTCACTGGCATCCGTCCTCAGTTGCTCAATCCCGTAGATGATCCGGAAGCACTCCTTGCGGATCAAGGGTTCTACCTCCAGCCCAAGCACGACGGCAAACGCCTCCTCGTCCACAAAATGGGCGATGATGTCACCGGCATCAATCGGCGTGGCACTGAATGTGGAATCCCTGAAAGCATCCGTGTGGCGGCTTTGGTTCTGCCAGGAGGATTTCTCATTGATGGCGAGGCAGTGGGCGACATGTTCCACGTCTTCGACATCCTGGAGATCGACAGCAGTGATCTGCGGGCCATCCCGTATCGTGACCGGCTTGTGAAGCTCCTCAACCTGCTGGCAAGTGGTCAGCAGACAGCAATCCAGTGGGTGGCAACCATCACCGGTCAGTCTGCCAAACGCCGGGTGTATGAGCAGCTCCGCAAAGACAATGCCGAAGGAGTGGTGTTCAAGCAGATCGGGGCACCGTATTCACCTGGGCGTCCAAACTCCGGAGGCAGTCAGTTTAAATACAAGTTTGTGGAAACTGCTGCTGTGATTGTGAACGCGATCAATGCCAAGCGCAGTGTGGCAATCGCAGTGTGGGACAATGGCAAGCTGGTCTCGGCTGGCAATGTCACAATCCCGGCAGATCAATCCATCCCGCGAGTGGGGGATATAGCAGAGGTCAGGTATCTCTACGCCATGTGTGCCAGCGGTGCGCTCTTCCAACCGGTGTTTCTGGGCACAAGAGACGACATCGCGGAATCAGAATGCACACGCGACCAGCTCAAGTTCCGCAGAGAACCAGATGAGGTGGCGGCATAACGTGGCCATCCTATCCAAAGCAGGCGTCAATTCGGAAATGTCATTCCGGTGCTGCGACTGCGGCGACGTAATCACCGGCCAGCAGGTGATCGACGGTGAATTCCTCTATATCGTGAAAGCCAACCGGGAGTCCCCGGTAGCATCGGTGTTCCGGTGCGAGTGTTGTCAGGACGAATACGAGGAACGCAGTCAGGAATGACACCCCTCCCGGACCATCGGGTTTTTCAAGCAAGTGCCGGGATGGATCCCCGGCTCAGCATCGACGGCGAGCAGATCTACTCCGCCTCGCCACTCAACTCCAGTTTTGCTTTTTCCAGGTCACCCTCCGATAGATCAGTCGCTGAACGACCGTCGGTGGTGGCTATCTCAATTGCCCGACCCATGACCATACATCCGCCAACTGTATCGGTGTCGACGGGATCACCCGTTCTATCTGTAAGCAAGTAGGTTTTCATGGCCTACAGCCATACGCGCTAAATCACTGAACGGGATATGGGCAGTTCACCTCAATCCATTCGGCCGACCACTTCCCGTCATTTTGATGACCTGTCCCTTTGGAAGAGCACATGCGCCCTGTTCGACTCCGCCTCTCGAACATGGAAATCCTCAAGGTCTTCCTGAATAGCCTCCCTGACTCCGTTTCCAGCACGAAGGATCTGCCACTTTGAAGTGGGTGCGGCGAAGAGGTAATCGGCAATATCCTTGCCCTGCCTTTCAAGGAAAGCGGCCGCAGCGGAGTTTCCGGGCACAGGCCGCCAATGGGTGACGTGTGCGAAGTCCTTCTCCTTGCCGTCATGCATAACCCTCACGAGGTGGCGATCAATGGTCACCGTATAGCCGTCATCAAACGTGATGGTTTTCACAATTTCAAACCGTGGCCCGTCTCCCCCATCGGGGCAAGTCGGATCCGTTAGCAGCAACAACCAAAACCAAGAAAGACCAAAAATATGATCAGTATCGCCATCAGCGATTTGAAGCCTGCCATTGCGGGCCTCGCCAAAGTCGTCTCCGCAAAAGCCTCCCTCGAATGCCTCCGTTGCGTTCGTGTCGATGCCACACCGGAGCGAATCACCATCCTGGGTACGGATATGGAAATGTATGCCAGCATCCTGCTCCCTGGAGCCTATACCGAAAAAGCGGCGAGCTTTCTGCTACCGTTGGACCGCCTGCAAGCAATCGCCCGCAGGCTTCCATCCCGCTCGTTCCTCTACCTGAAAGAAGGCGAGATCGCTTTCGATCTGGGAACAGGTCGTGTCAGTGAAAACATCGAAGCGCCGAAGCTGGGAGAGTTCCCTGTGGAGCCAGCGTTTGAAGTGAACACCGTTGCCATGCCGGAGTCATTCGCGCGTCGGTTCATTGAAACCATGGGCTGCTCCTCCACAGACGCCACCCGTTACATTCTCAATGGCGTTCAGTTGGATGTCAGCGACCCAGCCTGCCACAACATGGTCGGCACAGATGGCAGACACCTGTTCAGTGCAAACAGTTTCACGCTGCCGCTCTCGGATTCGGTCACGATCCCCAATCACAAGCTTCTCATGTGGCGGGGGCTCTCGGATCTGCCGTGGGCATTGGCAGCGCAGATGAAAAAGAACACCAAACTCGTTCGCATCACCGCTGGGGATTGGACGCTCACAATGAGAACCATCGAGGGCAACTATCCCAACTGGCGGCAGGTTGTTCCATCAACCGAGCAGCATCGCACCATGGTCACACTGCCGGATGAGCATGAGTTCACAAAAACCGTGAACGGTCTTCCCGGTGGAGATTTGAAGGACATGCCGGTGGATATTGTCATCGAGAAAGGCAGCGTTGCAGTGAAGGACAGCACGGGAGGAAGCAACATCGTGCTCGCAGGAGCAACGGCCATAGGGCCCGACATGACGATCCGCTTAAACAGGGAATACCTGACCAAGGCATTCGACTACGGGCTCACCAACATCGGGCTCATTGATTCAATGTCGGCTCTGCACTTCACCAAAGAAGGCAGGCAGATGGTCGTCATGCCCCTGCGGATTGCAGATGCCCCCGCACCAACAAACCAAACGGCTCAGAGCGAGCCACAACCAGAAAGGAAACCCATGCCCGCAATCAACGGACATACCAACGGGGCAACAACGCCCCACCTCAACGGAGCCAATCACTCCACAGCGGAGAAACCGGCCATCGAAGTTGCCATCGATAAACTCGACGGCTTCAAGGCCACGTTCCGCGAAGCCCTCA
>CAZRIL010000219.1:0-5607 GCA_964600115.1 uncultured Chthoniobacter sp.
TCATCCTGCATATCGGATGCCTTGGCGTCATCTGGACGGGCTGGAGCTGGACGGCCGTGGGCATCGCCGCGTTGCTTTATGTCATCCGCATGTTTGCGATCACAGGGATCTACCACCGCTATTTCTGCCACAGGGCGTATCACACCTCCCGGATTGTTCAGTTCTTGTTTGGATTGATCGGGCTCACCGCCGTGCAGCGGGGGCCGCTGTGGTGGGCGGCGGTGCACCGCCACCACCACGCGCACTCGGACGAGCCGGTGGATGCCCACTCGCCGGTCATGAAAGGGTTTCTCTGGTCCCACATCGGCTGGCTGACGAGCAGCAGGAATTTTCCCACCGACTACCGGATGGTGCGGGACCTGCAGAAATTTCCCGAGCTTGTTTTCCTGAACCGCTTCGACCTGATAGGTCCCTTTCTGCTGCTGATCATCCTGGCCGGTCTGGGGGCGCTGCTGCAGGCATTTTTCCCCGGCCTCGGAACAAATCCCTGGCAGTTGATAGTGTGGGGATTTTTTATCAGCACGACGCTGGTTTTTCATGCCACCTGCGCGATCAATTCGTTCGCCCACACACTCGGCTCCAAGCGCTTTTCCACCGGGGACGAGAGCAGGAACAGCCTGGTCCTTGCCCTCCTCACGCTCGGCGAGGGCTGGCATAACAATCACCACCATTATCAGAGTGCTGCCAGGCAGGGATTTTACTGGTGGGAAATCGACATCTCCTATTACGTCATCCGCCTCATGGGTGCGTTCGGGCTTGTCTGGGATATCAGGACTGTTCCTTCGAAAGTCTACGCGGAAACCATGCGGAAGAGCCCGGTGGCAAAGTGAAAGAACGCATCGCGATTGTCGGCACCGGCGTGGCCGGTCTCGGATGCGCCTGGCAACTGCGGGACCTCGCCGACATCACCCTCATCGAGAGGGAACCCCGCGCAGGCGGCCACTCGAACACGGTCGAGGTAGATGAGGATGGAAAGCCGGTCCGCATCGATACCGGATTCATCGTCTTCAACCACGCAACCTATCCGAACCTGGTCAGGCTGTTTGAGGAACTCGACGTTGCCACCAAGCCTTCGGAAATGTCGTTCAGCGTTCAACATCTGCCGCAGGGGCTCGAATACAATGGCATGGGGCCGGGCAAACTATTTGCCCAGCGCAGGAATCTCCTGCGGCCACGATACTACCATTTCCTCTACCAGGTTCTCCGGTTTTTCAAGCTGGCCCAGGCCGCGCTGGAAGATCCTTTGACGAGGGATCTGACGGTGCGGGAGTTTACGGAAAAGCACCGGCTGGGACAGGACTTCCTGGACTTCTACCTCGTGCCGAGGAGTTCGGCAGTCTGGTCCACGGATCCCGTCCGGATGTTGGACTTCCCCGCACACAGCCTTCTCCGTTTCTTTCAGAACCATGGCTTCCTCGGGGTGACGACCCATCATCCGTGGTTCACCGTCACAGGCGGGGCGAAATCCTACGTGGACAAAATCCTCGCCGCCGTCGGCCCGGTCCGGATGCCGGCGAAGGCGGTCGCTGTCACAGAACATCCGGAGCACGTCGAAGTCCGGACCGAAGACGGGACAACCGGAACCTACGACCGGGTCGTGATTGCTGCCCACGCGGACGAAGCTCTGGAGATGCTGACCTCCCCTGATCACGCACAGAAGCGGCTTCTGTCGGCGTTCGGCTACCAGCGGAATACGGCGACCCTCCACACGGACAAATCGGTGATGCCGGTCCGGAAAAATGCTTGGGCATCCTGGAATTACAGGATCGGTGAGGATGCCCGCGCGACGACCCATTACTGGATGAACGCCCTTCAAGGGGTCTCGAACAAACGCGACTATTTCGTTTCCCTGAACTCCACTTCCTTCATCCCGCGGGACAAAGTCCTCTATGAGACGGACTATGACCATCCGGTTTTTACGATGGAGGCAATGAAAGCTCAGGAGGAACTGCCCTCGCTCAATACCCGTTCACCCGGACAGCGTTTGTTTTTTTGTGGCAGCTACTTCCGGTACGGGTTTCATGAGGATGCTTATGCATCCGCAGTCAATCTCTGCTCGCATCTCCGGACCACGCTCGGTTCAAGATGAACTCCTGCCTCTACGAATGCCGCGTCATGCACCAGCGCATTCTGCCGAAGAAGCATGGATTCAATTACCGGATCTTCCTTTTTCTTCTGGACCTGGACGAGCTTGAGGAAATCGAAAGCCGGATTCCCATCCTGAGCATCGGGAAGCCGAACCTGTATTCTCTCAATTCGGCGGACTATTTCCGAATTCAATCGGGCTCGATCAGGGAAAACCTGACGGCCTTTCTGAGAAGCGAGGGATTCGGGCAGGAACCGGCCGGCGTCCGGCTGCTCACGCTCCCAAGGCTGCTCGGCTACACATTCAACCCGATATCCATCTTCTTCTGCTACGACGCCTCGGGCGATCCCTTGGTCTCGGTTGTGCAGGTGGGCAATACCTTCGGTGAGCTGAAGCCGTTTGTAGTTCCCCTGGAATCCGGCCGGTTTCAAGTCCGGGTGCCGAAGCACTTCTATGTCTCACCTTTTTCCGAACTGGATCTCGAATTCGATTTCCGCCTCGACCTCCCGGCCGAGCGCCTGCGGATCCTCATCGATGACTACCAGGGGGAAACAAAGACTCTCGTCAGCACGCTCACCGGAAACCGGAGAGAGCTGACCTTCGGAAATCTCCTCTTCCTCACGCTGGAATACCCGCTGGTGACCCTGAAGATCATCACTCTGATCCACTGGGAAGCCTTCCGCCTCTGGCTCAAAGGCGTTCCTCACAGGCTCCGGGAATCCGACCCGCACCTCCAAAAAGGGGTGTTCCGCGCAAAGGATTAGTCGCCCCCTCCAAACAACCCGTGACGCGGGAGGAGTTCAGAGGTAAGTTGCTGGAATGAACAAGCAGAATTTTTCCGATCTGGGGCTGTCGCCCGAGGTCCTGAAAGCGATTAGCGACCTGGGTTTCGAGGAACCGGCGCCGATCCAGGCGGCGGCAATCCCCATTCTGCTTGAAGGGCACGATGTGGTCGGGCAGTCCATGACGGGCTCAGGAAAAACCGCCGCATTCGGCATCCCGGCCATCGAACTTTGCCAGGCTTCCGACCGCTCGGTCCAGGTCCTGATTCTCTGTCCGACCCGCGAATTGGCAACCCAGGTGGCGGATGAGATCCACAAGCTCTCAACCCACAAGAAAGGCATCCACGCGGTTCCCATCTACGGCGGGGCTTCTTATGAACGGCAGTTCTACGAGCTGAAAAAAGGCGTACAAATCGTGATCGGAACCCCTGGTCGCCTCATGGATCACATGGATCGCGGCACGCTGGCTCTCGACAAGGTGAAGATGGTCATTCTGGACGAGGCCGACCGGATGCTGGACATGGGATTCCGGGAGGACATTGAAAAAATTCTTCAGGCAACCCCGAAGGAACGCCAGACGGTATTCTTCTCCGCGACTGTTTCCAGGCAGATCCGCGAACTGATCGAGCGCCATTCCAAATCCCCGAAGTCAGTCAGCATCCAGCAGAAAGAACTGACGGTCCCCACGGTCGAGCAATGGTATTACGAAACCCCGCAGCGCATGAAGTTCGAGGCTCTGCTCCGCCTGGTGGACTTCCACGGCTACAAGCTCGGGATCATCTTCTGCAACACCCAGCGCATGGTCGACGGACTGGCCGATGACCTGATCGCACAGGGGTTCTCCGCAGATCGCCTCCATGGCGGAATCGCCCAAGCCCAGAGGACGCGGGTCATGAACAAGTTCAAAAAGGCGGAATTCGAGTTTCTTGTGGCGACCGATGTCGCCGCCCGCGGCATCGACGTCGACGATCTGGAACTCGTGGTGAATTTTGATCTGCCCTATGATGCCGAGGATTATGTCCACCGGATCGGCCGAACCGGCCGGGCCGGGAAGAAGGGCATGGCGGTGACGTTTGTCTCCGGTCGGGATATCTACAAACTCCAGTATATCGAGAAGTTTACCCGAACAAAGATCCGCCGGGGCACGATTCCCACCGCCGGGGAAGTCGAAGAACGGAAGGTGGAGACTCTTCTGGACCAGGTCCGGGAGGTCCTCAACAAGGGGAACCTCTCCACAACCCAGGTGGACCGCCTTCTCGAAGAGGGGTTCAGTTCGACCGATATTGCCGCATCGCTCTTTGTATTGCTCGGCGGACCAGAGCCTCGCCCGGAGTCTCCAAAAGCCGAGCAGGGCACGAAAAAGCCTGCACTCCCAACCGCTGACCAGCCCGCTCTGCGACCTCCTGCCAGGGGCATGCAGTGGGTTCGCTTGAGCGTCGGACGCGAAACCCGGGTCACCCCCAGAGATATTGTCAGCTTGCTTGAGGATTCCCTGGGCCTGCCGGCCCGCTCGGTCGGAATCATCGATATTTCAATCGGTCAGTCGTTCGCACAAGTCGCCGACCAATACCTCGATGTCCTCAAAAAGGGATCAAGAAAGATCGAAATCCAAGATGGATATGTCGAGATTATACTGATGCCAACTCAGCAAAAAGATCGAGAATTTGCTCCGAAACATCGCAGAGAAGAGGGCAAATACGCAAAAAAAGAATACCGTAAAAAGAAATATTAAATATCTATATTTCAGTAGATTGGAATATTTCTGAAAGACCTATTTTCTCCAGGGCTGAGATCGGGATGACTCGAACCTTCGGGTATTTTCTCTTGAAGGATTTAATATAATCTGCGGATTCCGCTAAGTCCGCCTTATTCGCGATAACAGCGAATGGCTTCTTTAGTAAAGTGGGGTCATAAAGACCGAGTTCCTTGCGGAGCGATTGGTAATCGGAGATGGGATCCCTCCCCTCGCTACCGGCCATATCGAGGACAAAAAGGAGCATTTTGCAGCGCACGATATGGCGAAGAAACTCGTGTCCAAGGCCTTTGTTCTCGTGAGCACCTTCAATGATTCCCGGGATATCCGCGACAGTGATGCGCTGATACTCCGCAAGATCGACGACACCGACGACCGGGTGCAGGGTGGTGAAGGGATAGGGGGCGGTCTTGGGGTGAGCCGCTGAGATCGCTCCAAGAAGCGTGGATTTCCCGGCATTCGGGTAACCCACCAAGCCGACATCGGCAATGGTGCGGAGTTCGAGGTAAAACCAGCCCTCTTCTCCCGGGTAACCCTTCGTATGCTGGCGGGGAACCCTGTTGGTGGAACTCTTGAAGTGAGTGTTCCCCTTCCCGCCATCGCCCCCCTTGCACAGGATGAATTGCTGACCGTCCTCGGTCAGGTCACAAATAGCTTCCTCCTCCACAGGATCCCCCTGCAGTTGTCCCGCCCGGTGAATGATTGTTCCCACAGGAACCCGGATGATTGTCGGCCCGGAGTTCCGGCCGTGCTTGTTCTTCCCCTTGCCATGCGCACCACGGCCGGAGCGGATGAGCGGCTCGAAGAACAGGGCGACAAGGTTATCGGTGTCGTGATCGGCCTGCAAAATGATGTCGCCGCCGTTCCCGCCATCACCGCCATCCGGGCCCCCATGCGGGATGAATTTTTCACGGCGGAAGCTGCAGCAGCCATTCCCTCCATCCCCCGCTTTGGCGTGGATGCGAATCTGGTCAACAAATCTCATG
>CAZRIL010000220.1:0-5421 GCA_964600115.1 uncultured Chthoniobacter sp.
TGATGATCCCTGCCGATGCCTCTGTTCTGGAGGTAGGTTGCGGTGCGGGGGATCTCCTGTCTCTCCTCGGTGGACGCTCAAGAACGGGCATCGACCTCTCGCCTTCCCAAGTTCAGCGCGCGCAGGGGCGCTTCCCCGATATCGAATTCCTCGAAGGGAAACTGGGGGTCAGGAAACTGGGGGTCAGTGTGCATATTCTTTCATCTTTTGCTGGACGCCGTTGGCTGTCGTGGATAGAAGGAGGAGATGGAGTCTGCACCGACAAGGAGGCAAACGGCGGGAGAAGAAGAGAAGAGATGAGATGAGCAAGAATATGCACACTGACCCCCAGTTTTTTTACATCGACGGGGCTCCGAGCCCACTCATCCTCGATCCCGGCACCGGCGGCACAGTCACCGGAACCAACAATGAGATCGTCAGTTTCGCCGGGATGCCAAATCTCAACGCCTCCCGCCCCGACCAACCCCTCGTCGTCGGCAGCCACCTCGGCATCTACGACTTCTTTCAGGGAGCTGTGGATGATATTCGCCTGAAAAACGAAGCACTCGACGCAGCGCAAGTTCTGGCGCTTTTCAATCAAGACAGCGACAACGATGGGCTGCCCGATATCTGGGAAGCCTCGAACGGCCTCAACCCCCAGGCCAACGATGCCCTCGACGACTTTGACAACGACGGCATAACCAATGCATTGGAGTATGCCCTCGGCTTCAACCCATCCCAGAGCGACTCCAACAACAACGGCGTTCCTGACAGAGATGAAGATTCCGATTCTGACGGTCTGCCCGATGCTTGGGAGGCTGGGAATGGAACCAATCGTTCCGTTGCAGATGCCGGAGAGGACCCTGACAACGACGGCCTGACCTTGGAGGACGAGTTCCTCCACGGCACCAATCCAAAAGCCCGCGACACCGACGGCGACGGAGTGATCGATGGAGAAGATGGCTGGGCACTGGAGCCGTCATTTTCTCCAAAGAGGGTTGCCAAGCCTCGATACGCGGTTGTGAAGCTCGATTCGAACAAGGGCGTAGCCTCGCATGTTAACGACGCGGGCATTGCGATCCTCGAGACAGGAGACTATTTCAAGATCTGGATCAACGGAAATAGTTTCCTCGCACCGCTCGATGAAGATGCCACGGGAGTGAGAGCTCTTGGTGTTACCGATGCAGGAGATTCAGTCTTTCTCTATTTTCTGCCATCCAAGGTCATGCCGCCTCCGGATTACGAGTTTTGGGAATCCGTAGGAGAACGGCCCCCGCTGACGTCTAGGAGGCTCGAGTTTGCATGGGTAACGCAGAACGGCGACACTTCGGTCGCGGTGCCGGGTTTGTTTTCTGCATCTGAGATCCTAAGCCGTTCGCCGTTGGTCAATGGGCGGTGGCTGTACCGAGACTACTACGCGTTAGATAGAACGGGCTTTTATTGGGATGGAGGTGGCGGCGGACGAACAAGGGGAATGCCCCTGAATGGGGCAGGCCAGATCGCCTTCGGTTTTATTCATTTGGTGGATGTTTTTCTCGGTCGTTATCCTTTTTCTTATTCGCTCTCTAGGTTCCAAAGTATCGTCCTCTCCAAGGGTGGAGCGATGACTAGAATCGAGCCTCGGCAAGAGAGAGCGTGGGAGTTCGGTGCTGTTCCTCCGCCAACGACCGAAATGTTCGTGCCTAGATTCGCCCTTTCTTCGCCGGGCCTCACTGCGGGTAGCACTTCGCGTTTTTTGTCAACGGGAAAACGTGCCGCGGGAGTCCACTCACCAGAATTGGGTCTCGTCCATCTTGATCCGTCGGCAGATATCGAAGCGGTCCATCCCAGCAACCACCTGCTGGGAAGTATTGCTAAATATGCTCAATCAAGATTATTGGAAAAGACACAAGTAATGTGGATCGACCAAAATGCAGGCCATCGTTTAAACGGGACCGTGACTTCCTCACCAGATTATAAAAAGCTGGTTTGGAACGGAAAGAATGGCGACATCCCGCCAATTCCCGTTACCGGTACTATTGGTTCTGATTTCACTGTTGCCTCTACCGATTCGCTTTGGATCAACGCAAAATCCTTCCCCTTAACCACCCGATTGGCCCCAACCGTTACCGAAAAGTATTCATCGATCACAATCCATTCGATGTCCCCAAAATCCCGCCTACTCGCTGGTTCAGCACTCTCGGCCGCCTCAGGCCTAAGGATCCCCGTCCTGCTCGTCCCCGCTGAGATAGTCCCGGACTACAATAGGGACGGAATCATTGATAACAAAGACCGCGGAAAGGTAACCAAAGATAAGCCATTCCGGTGGTGGCTCAATGACGACAATGATAACGGTGATATAAGTAACGAGGACAGTCCACTCGGTATTGCCAACTCCAACGCAGACGCGGCCCTTGGCAGCAACCATATTGATGGGGCTTGCGACTTGATTGATTGGTTCCCCGTGTTTCTCGACTTGAAGCAACTGCTCGAAGTGTTGCCGCCGGATCAGTGCCAATACTATCTCAAGCAGGAAAACGCCGCGCTCAATGTCGTTTACACCGATCTGAAACCGGAAGATGCCGGGGACTATTTGCGGGATGGAGAGACGGCAGACAGCCTCAAGAATGCGCAGAGTTATATCGTTTTTGCCAACGGAACGACGCAGATCACAACGGAGTTTTTGAATAAGATCAAGAATGATGGAAAGGGCGTAATTTTGTTGGAGGGCGGAAATGTTACTGAGAAGCCGCTCTATGTGCAGGTATTCAAGAGCGGACAAAAAATCGCTGAAGTTGCGCTCGAACTGAAGATTGACGGCGTGGAAAAAATGTATCGATGGATCAACGTGCGGGCTGCGGCGGGCCAATCGGTTGGCCGCGCAACGGATCTAAGTGAACCGAGCAATTACCCGGATAACGAAACCAATGGGAAAATGTTCGTTTTTGTGCATGGCTATAATGTCAACGAACAGCAGTCTCGCGGGTGGTGCGCCGAGGGGTTCAAGCGACTTTATCAGACAGGTTCTCGCGCCATGTACACCGGCGTTTCCTGGCACGGCGATTCGAGCCAAATTCCTGGCTGGGTTCCATTCGGGGCCGGTGGGCAGTCCCCCGATTATTGGGAAAATGTGACAAACGCATTCAAGAGTTCGTCGGCTCTTGCGGCCGCGGTAAACAGTCTCCCCGGATCAACGAAGGTGAGTGCAGCGCATAGTCTTGGCAACATGCTTGTTTCCAGCGCGATTAAGGACCACGGCATGAATATCTCAAAACACTTCATGTTTGATGCAGCTGTCGCCATTGAGACTTACGACCCGAGCGATCTTCACATAAACGAGATGCGTAATCCGGACTGGCAAAATTACGTGGACCCAAACGCCACGAATCCGAATCCACGTCGCTTGTGGGCAACGGAATGGCATCAGCTTTTTGACACCAGCGATGGCCGTAACAAGCTGACATGGCGTAATCGCTTTGGCCCGTTGGCTGTCTTGTACAATTTTTACTCCTCTGGAGAGGACGTATTGAACAACTCTACCGGCGAAGTTCCAGGTATCGGCGCGGAGCGGGCTTGGGCATTGCAAGAAATGGTAAAAGGAACCGGTCATATCGGCGCAGTTGCCACGCTCGACAGCAACGGCGGATGGGGCTTCAATACGTATTGGAACATCACGGAGGAGTTTTCCGATCCGCAACATCCAGAACTTCCGCCCGAGCCTTATTCGCGAAAGCGCACCCCATCTGAGGCGCAGGCCATTACGAATGACGAGCTAAAGTTGCATACGTTCTTCCGAGATTTTCAGGATAACCGATTGGTGAATCCTCAAACCGGAAGTGCGGCGGCGGATGAATATCTGACTCGTGCAAAGGTGCTGGGTGATGCTATTCCTGCACTGTCCTTTGCTGCCGGACGGAACTCAATTGCAGCTTTTGAAGATCGAAATATCGATCTAATGAGTAAAAAAGACGGTTGGCCTCATGCGGACGGTCGATGGCACCACGGGGATGCCAAGGATGTTGCTTATCGCTTCAACCATCCCTTGTGGGAATCATGGGTTGAGCTTGGAGGACTAAAATGAAATTAACTCAAGCAATCACATTGTTGCTGATGGTATCCAGAAGCCTTCCGGCCCAACAGCCGCAGCAGGTGAAAGAACTGCCAGAGGCTCAAATTACGTTCCATGCAACCACGGATGATGGCACGCCGGTTTCAAATGTAAACGTGACTGCCAGCACGTTCTTGCGTTGGCAGCAAGGTGAAGGCTTCGGTAAAGATGTTTACCAAGATACCAAGGGAAAAACCGACAAAGACGGAATAACCACGATCAACTTTGCTAGCGAACGGGGCGACGTTCGATATGGTATATATGATGTTCCGGGTTACTACTCGACCCGAAATCTCGAATATCAGTTCAAAAAGGTTGAAGGTGACAAATGGCAGCCTTGGAATCCAACCGTTGATGTCGTCTTAAAACCAATTATCAATCCGATTGCAATGTATGCACGAAGAATGGGTGACATCACCAAACCCCTGCTTATTCCAGCGGTGGGGCAACCCATCGGCTTTGACCTTGTGGCCGGTGACTGGGTGGCCCCGCATGGCCAGGGAAGCACCGCCGATTTTATTTTTACGTTAAAAGAGAACGTCCCCTATGTGAGCGTTGACAAGCCATTTGGAGCGACACTAAGAATCTCATTTTCCAATAAGGGCGACGGAATCCAGTCGGTGCTTGTTCCGATCAATAAAGGAAGCGAACTCCGTTTGCCGCGATATGCTCCCGAGGAAGGCTACGAGTCAACGCTGGTCAAGGAAATCGGGCGCGCCGCGGAAGGAAATGCGATTAACTCAGGCACCCGCGAAGATCAGAATTACTTTTTTCGTGTGCGAACGGTCCTAGACGAAGACGGCAAAATCAAAAGTGCTCTTTACGGAAAAATTGATGGGGACATCCAGTTTTGGGGAAACCGAAAAGCTCGATTCAATTATTACCTCAATCCAAATCCGAACGACCGGAATATGGAGTTCGATACGAAACAGAACCTTGCTGGCAAGCTGCCTTTTAACCAAAGGGTCACGGCTCCTTAGCCATCTTGCAAGTTCCGCTCTTCATCTTTGTTGCCGCGGTTCATCATCGCGGCGAGGAGGAGGCATGGACATACCCATGCTCATCATGCCGTCGTCGTCATCGTCGTCGTTCTTTTTTGGCTTGCGGCGGGGAGGCTTCGCAGAAGCGGCTGCCACCTTCGGAGGCGGCGGGAAAAGGGCGGCGAGAACGGCAGGAGGGAGCTGGGCCTTGAGATCGGCGCGGGCACGCTCGAAATCGTTGAGGAAGGGCCTGCGTTCGTCCTTCGCCAGATCGTCGAGAAGATCATCGTCCATCAGGAAAGCCGTGGCATTAACCTCGAGGAAACTGGGGGTCAGTGTGCATATTCTTTCATTATTTGTTCGACCCCGAAGGCT
>CAZRIL010000221.1:0-2570 GCA_964600115.1 uncultured Chthoniobacter sp.
CGGGATGTCCCACCAGACCGGCTCGCCCGCCGTGTTGATATTGATTTTGCAAGTATCATCATCGGCCCAGAACGCCAGTCTGCCGACAATCGGATTATTGGTGGAGGCGCCTGCAACTTTTCCGGCGTCGCTCATGGCGGAAAGCGTTCCGTCCTTGAGCTGGTAAACCCACTGGACCGGCATCGGAAGGTTTGTTGGAGAAGCACCGCGGCTGGTGTTGTAATCAAAACCCGCCACCCCGTTTGTCGGCGTGACAGGATCCTTGGCGCGGGGATCAAGGATCGGGAAGTTTGTTCCCGCCGAAGTCACCACCGGCAGATTCAGATCCACGTATTGATTGGGCCGGCTGCCCCAGTCGGCAGGGACCTCCGTCGGGGCGTTGGTTGTTCCCGCATTGAAGGATCCGTCGGCAACCATCGTCCCGGAAGAATAGAGTTTGAAGACGTTCACGATGTTCGTGCTGCCAGCCGCAAACGTCCGGATCGCACCGGGCTGCGACGCCCAGGAGGAATTGCTCTGCGTCGTGGCCGCCCAGATCTGCCCCTGCACGATGTCCATGGCCGATTGCGCGATCAACCTCGCCCTCCCCCCCTCCGCGTAGCTGCGCGAGGCTGTCCTCTCGGTGGCGGATGCCGCCAAGAACGCCACGACCACAACCGCCACCAGGACCAGGCACGAAAGCACGACCACCAGCGCGGCCCCACCCTCACGACACGAAGGAAGAACGCCCCCACTGCGCACCAGCGATTCGTCACAGTTTGTTGGGCCGCCCAGCCATGAGTAACGACTTGTCGAATTGCGAATCATCAGGCAGTTTCCTGAAAACCAATCGATTCGCCTCTCAAACCGAACTTGCTGGGAGGATGGGAGTTGCATCAGATAAAATACCCTTTGGGGATTTATAACGTAATTCAGTTTACCTTTTTTCTTGCGGGTGGCAACAAGTTATTGCATTATACATACAAGATGTTCCCCGCTTCTCCAATGAAACCCGGATGGTTCCGCTCATCCAGAGTGCGGGCGTTCACCTTGATCGAGGTGACGATTGCGCTGGGGGTTGCCTCATTTGCGATCCTGTCGATGCTTGGTGTGATGATGGTGGGCATGAGCACACTGAGGGGAGCAGTCGACACCACGGTGCAAGCCCAGATCAGCCAGCAGGTCGTGGGAGCCTTGAAGCAGGCGAATTTTTCAACGCTCTCCGGCGGGACCTGGCAGTGGATGTTTGACGACCGGGGCGTGGTCGTGACGAGCGATGCCGCGAAGCTGTATTCTGCATCCGCGCAGGTGACCAAGGCCACGCTTTCCGGCGGCACGGAGAATTCCAATCTCATGAAAGTGATTGTTACGATTTCAAATGTCGCGGAGCCGGGCGCCCCCTACGTCTTTACGACCTTTGTTGCAAATAATGGACAGTAGCAGCGATGCGAGGCCGGGGATCCGCGGGCCTTTGCCCGGATTCTCGCTGCTCGAGATGCTCGTCTCGATGACGATCCTCTCGCTCCTTGTTCTGGTTTTATTTTCGATGCTGAGTTCCAGCACGACGGTCTGGAAGCGGGGAGCGTCGAAGATCCAGGCCTTTCAGGAAGCGCGCGCCGCCTATGAAGGGATGACTCGCAAGCTCGGCCAGGCGACGCTCAACACGTATTGGGACTACGAAACCAATTCCGCCGGAGATCCGGTCAAATACAGGCGGCAGTCCGAACTTGCATTTCTCTCCGGCCCGGTGTCAACCGTCCTTCCCGCCGCAGCCTCGCCACGCACTCACGCAATCATGTTTCAGGCACCGCTGGGCTACACGACGAACAGCGCCTACGCCAACCTTCACAGCCTCCTCAACTCGTGCGGGTATTTTCTGGAGTTCGGAGATGACAGCAATGACCGCCCGGGATTTCTGGCAAACAACCCGGCAGTTCCTGCACGCTCGCGGTTCCGGCTCAAGGAACTCTGGCAGCCATCCGAAAATCTGCCGATCTACGCGACGCCGAATGCCTGGGTGACCAATGCCCCCTCGGCCACGCTCGCAGAGAATATCATCGCCCTCGTGATACTGCCGAAGCTCCCGGACAAGGAAGATGCCTCCGGTGCCAGCCTCTCGCCGGGCTATGCCTACAACTCGTCGGATACCTCGCAAACAAACACGGTCAACCAGCTTCCGCCGCTGGTGCAGGTGGTCATGGTCGCGATCGACGAGAACTCGGCCAAGCGCTTCGAGAGCGGCTCGACAGCCCCCACGTACGGCGTTGATTGGTCGAAAATCTTCCAGGATCCCGCAGACCTATCCGGGGACATCACCAAACTGGAAGGCCAGTTGGCGACAAACAATATCACCTACCAGATCTTCAACTCAACGGTTCCCATCGAAGGCGCGAAGTGGAGCCGGTAGAAAAGCGGAAGTGGGAAATCGGAAAGCGGATAGGTGTAAGGGGGGACGTCAGCGTGCCGTTCATAATTGTGGTTCATCCGTAAATCTTGTGCATAGGGCAAGGATAGACAATGGCAATGGCGCCAGTCGGCGGGTACTGATCGAATCGGGTTAACCACTAATGTAAGAAATATTTGCCGGGCCA
>CAZRIL010000221.1:2670-5385 GCA_964600115.1 uncultured Chthoniobacter sp.
GCGGGTACTGATCGAATCGGGTTAACCACTAATGTAAGAAATATTTGCCGGGCCAATGGCCCCGGCAGATGCCCGCTGCGCGGGCTGTATTTTTGTGAGGTGGAGGCGGGGGAACCGGTTCCCGGTTCTGCGGTCCGTGGCGCAGGACGATCTTGCAAGCGAGCTTGCAGAGTCGTCTTGCTCCACGGACCCGGAGTCGCTTAGCGATGCGCGCATCCTCTCCCAGGTTTTTCCAAACCGGCGGATCGGGCCATTGGCCGATCCAGATCAGTGTTCCATCAGTGTTCCAAACCTCGACCCATCGCCCGCCACCGGCGGCATGAGCATTGTCCATCCCTTTCCGGAGCCCGCATGGCGGGCAACTGCCGGGGCCGTATCAGTTGGCAGCCGCCTTTTTTTATTTGCGGCCTTTCGCCTTCCTCAATCGCGCTTCCAGATTCGCCACCAGGCTGGTTCTTTCACCAGGATCGGAAATTGTCTGTGCGTAAACAACGGCAGATTCAGGGTCCCAAGCGGAGATAATTCCGACAAACCGGGCGACCGCCGCGTCGCGGATCCCGCCTGGCGGCAGGGAATCAATCCATTGCGCGGCTTCGTTGCTGTTCTGCTTCGCCCATGCGCCAGCTAGTGTTTCCGCCCCTCCGCGCAAATCGGATTCCTTACCGAGGGAAAGAAGCCACTTGGACGCCGCGCGAGGATCTGCATGCCCCCATTGGCCGGCCAAAACAGCGATGGCCGAGGCCTTGGCATCGCCGTTCATTTTTCCGACAAGTGCTGCGGCGGCGGCCGGGTCTTCGGATCCGATCTGGGCGGCGATGGCCTCGAGCGCGGGCTCCCTTGAGCCAGGGGGCAATCGCTCCGCCCACCCGAGCGCTGCCGCGCGATCCCTGGACGCCCAGGTTGTCGCAAGGCGTGTCTGAAGTTGCACCCGCAACGGGGAAGCCGGCATCTGATCCACAAAGGACACCGTTTTCGCGAACGACTCCTCAGGCACATTGGAGAGCGCGACAGCCGCCAGGATCTGCCCTTCCGTTCCGGCGCTTGTGGCCCAGCCAAGCGCACCGGCGGGATCCTGCCGTGCCCACTCGGAAATGATGTTGTGATAGGCTCCGCTCCCGGGCCCTTCTTCAAGGTGCTGGCTCAAAAATGCCATCGCCGCAGGCGCATCCGATCGGGCGATCGTTTCGGCGTAAGCCCGGATGGCCGTTGAGCGGACAGCCCCGGTGGGAAGCGCCAACGCCCAGGCTGACGCTGATGCTTTGTCGGCCACTGCCCATTCGCGAACCAGTTCGACGACCTCCGCATTCCGCAGGTCTATGCTGGAAACCTGCAGTGCTTTCGCCGCTCTCTCCGGAAACTGCGCGTTGACCGCACGTGCGGAAACGGGAACACCCGGAACCGACACAGAAAGCGAATTCAAGGTCTCTGAAATCTCGCGTCCAGATGGCTTCTGCACGACAGCGGCAGTCGCTTCGGGCTTGCCCTGTTGGTGACCTCCAAAGGCCAGACCGAGAGCGAGGCCAACGACCAGACCGAGAAATCCTGTGAGGCTCGGAATCAGAAATCGCGAGTTCATGGTGCTAATAAGGAAAATGAGATTTTCCGTAAGACATGTGCATAGGAGGATAGACAATGTGTGAGCCACCTGCGGCGGGGCATTGAAACGAACAGAATGAACCACTAATGGACACTGATCTGGCCGGGGCAATGGCCCCGTCCGCCATTCTGCCAGAAGGAGAGGATGCGCGGATCGCGAAGCGACTCCGGGTCCACGGCGCAGGACGACCTTGCAAGCGCGCTTGCAGATTCGTCCTGCGCCACGGACCGCAGAACCGGGAAACCGGTTCCCGCCTCCGCCTCACAAAAGTGCAGCCCGCGCAGCGGGCATCTGCCGGGGCCATTGGCCCGGCACCTATTTCCCCAATTAGTGGTTGATATTTCCGTGGATAATCCCGCCGCAGGCGGCATGACCATTGTTGGTTCATTTCCCTTCAATCTCAGCTTCGACCTGGACAGTGGTTCCTGCCGGGGCGAGCGGGACGAGGTTGCCGGGAAGCTCCGTTCCATCGACCTGGATTTTTTGGACGCCGCGGCAGAGATGTTTGGGATTTTTTACCGTGACCTCATAGGTGGCACCGCGGAAGACCCGCTTGACGCTGAACCCTTCCCATGCGAGGGGGATGCAGGGATCGATGAGCAGGCCGTCGAGTTGGGCGCGCAGGCCGAGAATCCACTGGGTGGCGGCGACATACGCCCAGGATGCCGTGCCGGTAAGCCACGGGTTGTGAGCGGTGCCATGGGCGGGGTCGCTGGAGCCGACGACGAACTGGCCGTAGACATACGGTTCGATATGCCGGAGTTCGGCCCGGTCGTTCATCGCGGATGGCAGAAGCGCGCGGTAATACCGATAGGCCCGGTCACCCCGGCCCAGCATGCATTCTGCCACCATGGCCCAGGGATTCGGATGGCAGAAGATCGCCGCGTTTTCTTTGTATCCGGGCGGATAGCAGACCCTGCCGGGCACGTCTTCCTCGTAGCCTTGGTGAGGCGGCATGAAAAGGTGGATGCCGTGGTCGGACGCCAGGCGGTCCGCGACAGCATCCATCGCCCGGGCTCCTCGCCCTTCGCAGCCGACGCCGGAGATCACCGACCAGGGCTGGGGCTCGAGCCAGATTTGTGCGACATTGTCCTTTGCCGAGCCGATAGTGACGCCCT
>CAZRIL010000222.1:0-5371 GCA_964600115.1 uncultured Chthoniobacter sp.
GTCCTGGCAGCTTCAGGTCAAGGATGAGTCAAACCGGGTCCGATCCTTTGAACTCTGCAGCGAATCAAATCCACCCGCCTGATCGAACGACTGCTGCAAACGGAGCGCTGGCATCCTGCCCGCCGTCGATAACAGCCATCGGGCGAAGGAACCCGCGCTGTTCAGTAAAAAAGGGCTAGTTTGCGACTTGGGCCATCGGATCCGGCAGCGTGAATCCGAATTGGTTCTGAAGATAACCGCCTAGAAACCGCAGGGGGTGCTCGCGATAGTTTGGGGCGGTGTGGAGATAAGCCTTCAACCAAACCTTGGCAGATTGATTCTGTCTGATCGCGCCCATAAGGACAGGACGGTGTTTTGGATTGGCAAGTTCAGCAAATATATTCGAGAGGCGGAGAGCGCCGTCTCTCTGGAGATCCGGCACACGCTCGTCCAATTGGCGCACCGTCAGATCCAGAGCAGTTTTCCAGTCCCCCGATCTCCAGCAAACGCTGGCTCTCATGTCGCGGATCTGGGGGGAGTATCGTCCGTCTGGAAATTCCCGATCATAGGCGTCCAATTCGGCTAACACGCGTTCCGGATTCAGCGGCTCACTTTGAAACTCCTCGATGCGCACTTCTCCTGAATCGGAGGTGAACTTGTTCAGGCGCGGCCAGGATTGCCGGTAAACCGCCCTCGCCAACAAAAGCCGGGCGGCCTCGCGTTTGCGACTCTGCGGGTATCGGTCCAGAAAATCCCGCATCATCTTCTCCAACGCCGGATAGTCGCGGGATGAAATGGTGGTTTCTTTCGCGTCCTCCGTGATCGGGATCTCGACGAGAGTGTTTGCGACCACCGCCGCGTCGAGAACAGCCAGATAGTCTGACACCTGCGACATGACGGGGTCGGAAGCAGCGGAGGCGATCCGGCTCCGAATATTACCGCCTTTGCCAGGATCCGGAACGACAGGGGCGTGAGGCCAGGAACTCTCGCGAAGGACATCCAATCGCAGTTCGATGTAGCGGTGGGCCATCGCATCTGTGATCTGAGGCTCTCCAAGGAACAGCACCAAATCTTCCAAAAAGTTCAAACAAGCAGCCTCGGATTCCGAATGAAATATTGCCCTGGCGGCATCGCGGATTTCCGCAATTTCCGTTGCGAACTCCGGAACTGTTTTTTGGCTGTCCCTCAATGCAAGAACTCGTTTTCTGATATCAGCCCATTTTTTCTGGTCGCTGGTGTATTCAAAATACTGGCTCATGCCCTGCCCCAGCAATTCATAGTCATCCCAATAGTAACCCGACCTCAGGCGCTGACCGGCCTGCCACCACCTGTCGGAGAAGAAGTTTCCCGCGAAGCCGGAGCGATCGGTATTATTGCCGGCGTTCGAATCTGGAAGCGGGAACGTCCAATAGGCGGCCTGCTTTGCCTCGATCGAGCCTGGCGACTCGGCGAGCAGCTTCTCGTAGATTTCGCGGGAAGTCTTTGCGCTGTCGTCCTCGATAGCCCGTTGAAACGCATAGTCCGAGCCCGCCGCCACTTTGGCGATCGACTCGAGCGCCTTTAAGCGGCAGGAGGCGGAGAGTGGAGTGGCGGGGGCAAGGCGGGCTGCTCTCAGCCACCAACGGGACGCATGTCGCAATTCATCCTGCTCATCCAATGTTTTCTCAACCTGAGCATACCCCAATGCTTTGCCGTTGGTGCGTCGGTTGATCTCAGCCAGTTCCGGCTCGTTTCGAAAATCTGCAGGAAGGCCCTTCAAGGGCAGAATTTTCCAGCGCAATGCCGCCCAGGAATCTCCCAATTGTGCCTCGAGCTTTGCCTTTGACGCTGGATTTTTTGTGGAGTTCACCCTGGCCGTCAGCGTGTCAAGATGCTCCGCACTTCCGGCAAATTCCTCCGGGTTCATAAACTTTCTGGCCATCGCGAAATCCTCCAGCGCCAGCGCGCGTGAGACGATGATCGCTTTTAATTGATCTGCAAAAACAGGATCAATGGTTGTGTCGTTCAAGGCCGCGGCCAGTTCAGGCAGTGGGGCGTAAAGAAGCATCGTATCGATGACCTGCCGAACCTGTTCCTCCTCGGCATTTGTGATGTCATGCCGAAGCGGGCTGTCAGTCAGCTTCAGTCCGTCATCGCCCGGCGGATACACAGTTCCGCTGTATTGAGATGCTGTCCCGGAGAGTTGTTCGCCGAGAAGTTTGCTTAATTCCAAAACCGCCCGCCCGGACTCATGATTGTCACGAAGCGCAATCGCGAATCGTATGCGTGCCCCCCTGGCCAGCGGGCTGTTGGGAAATCGCTTTAGAAACTCCTGAAACGCAGCCAGCGCATCGGAGAATTTGTTGGCCCGCTGAAGCGCGATCGCCCGTGCGAAAAGCAGATCATCGCTTTCGTCCAAATTCTTCGGGGACATGCTCGTCAGATTGATCGCGCTTTGTTGGTCACCGCTGGCGCTCGCGGCATGGGCAAGAATCGCCAGATACCTCGGCTGCCAGATTTCAGGCGGTGCGTAGAGATTTTCCCGCGATGCGACGGCTGCAGCGAGCTTGGGCAGAATCGTGTTTCTCCACTTTTTCATTCGTGCCAGCGGAGGAATGCCGGACTTTTGTTCTGAAATGTCATCGCGGTCATCATCCGCCCGTGCTCCCAACACCTGATACAGCAAATTCATGGCGACTTTTGGGTGCTTCGAGACCAAATAGATCGCCTGCTCGCCTTCCAGAGTGGTGAAGTCGAAATCGTCCAACCGCTTTTGAATCATCATCACGCCGGATTTCAGCACTTCCGGATGGCCCGGAGTCTCGACTTGCCGGATATAGTCATCGAGTGAGGCAACCCCCTCATCCAGCGCACCCAGCCATCCGTAGGCATCCGCAACGAATCGGCCTTCCGGGTATTTTTCGAGATACCGCCGGAACCTAACCCGGGCATCGGCGGCTTTCGCCTTGGACTCAGCCTCAATCCGTTCGCGAACGTTCTGCGGCAGGCTGTAGTCGATGCTTGCTCGCGATTGCGCAAGCAGGCAGCGGCCGCTCATGAAGAGAGCGATTTCGGCTCGGGGATCATCCGGAAATTCCTGAACGACTTTGTCGAACCATTTCTGCGCATCGACCTTGTCCAGGTAGTTGAACGCGACCGCTCCCCGAAGGTACAGCCAATGAGCTTGCAGAGGATCATGATCATCCGCCGCATGCTTCTCAATTTCTCCGGTCAAATTCGAGGGAATCTGACCGGGAGCCTCTGGAGCATTGTACCAGGGATCCCGCTTGAGCTCCGGCTTGATCAGATTTGTGCGATCGATCCGCCAGGTCATGTATTCCGAGCAGGTCGTGGGTGAGGTCACAAGTCCGTCCCGCAAGTCGTGGAGCCGGGCGAGCTCCTCATGGTTTCCACCCGTAGCCCGGACTTGAGCCAGGAGTGAATCCACCTCCGCGATTAAAGTTTTTGAAGGTTCGGTTTTTGCCCGTGCCGCAATGGCGCTGACAGCCTCGGGCACTTGAACGAAATTGGCAGGCGCTGATGCTGACGTCGTTTCGACAAAAATCTCCCCCAACGATTTGCCGGGCAGCCTGTCGAGGTAGTAGTCCAATGTGGGAGGGGCTTCATCGAAACTGCCGCCGCAGCCAAATGACCGCGAAATCGCCAGAGAGGCAAGTGCGCCCAGAAGCAGGACCGTTTTCATTCAATGGATTTCCACGCCGTATCGCCCGGCAGAATTCGATAGTGAATCTCGCGGATATCGGCATCCGGTGCGAGGAGAATCAAGCCGCTTCGAAGGGTTTTTCCTGCGCGCAGGCTCCCAAACCAAAACGTCAGCCTGGTAGCCAGGGGAATGGGAACTGCCACAGGAGATTTTTCAGGATCGGCGTGTGAGGCAACCCGCCAGAAATCTCCAGCCAAGGCCTCCCTCCAGAGCCTTGAGGGGGCGTCCAACTCAAGGGAATAGCCACGCTCATCGCTTCCGGCTATTCGGGGAGGTAGATCCTCCGGGGAGTCATTTTCCAGAACAAAGCTGGCTCCCTCCTTCCTCAAGCGCAATTTGGGAGTGAGAACCTCACCATTCATCCACTCGACCAATTGTGATGCCGACCATCCGCTCGGATCTGTTGAATCAGGTAGCCGGAAAAATATAGGCCCTTTCGCCGATGATCTTTTTACTGCGTCCAGCGCGTCCCGGAGACGCTGCGCGTCCACCCAGCGAATCGCAATGAGCGAGCCGGATTCGACGGGAGTCGCGGCCAGCACAACATTTCCGGTCGCTCTCAGTAGAACCAATCCTGATTCGGGCGAGGAAATGAACTTCAATCGGGGTTGGAACACAATCTCGTCCCACGACCAGTTCCGGATTTGACCACGCGAGCGGCCACTGGTGTCGAAAACGGTCACCCGGGTGAAATTCGGGAGTCCTGCACGCCACGGCGTTTTGCAGGAACTCCAGGATTCCAACTCCGCGGCAAGCTTACGCGGAACCAGCAGAGCGGCTGGAGGACTCTCAGGACCAGATTGTAAGGCATCCGGCTGCAGATCGTAGAACATTACGGCCAATTCCTCCACGCTGTCCTGCAAGTGGGGAAATGCCTCACTTCTGCTCCACCCGGCGAGAGCTGTTGCGGAAAGGTGGGGAACCCGTTTACGCAGTTCACCCAAGAATCGGGCATAATATTTGAGCAGTCTATCCGGGCAATCGCAATCAATTTGCAATCGGCCATCCGGATCAGCCATTGCAACCAGGTTGTCTGTCAGTGCCGGACATTTGAACGGGTCAGTTCCATTCAAATTCAGTCGAATCACCGGGATTGCTCCGGCTTGGGGCAATTTGTTCCGAAATCGCCAGTTTAATTTGGCATCTCCGGCGTCGAGTTCACCCACATGCCAGAAAAGCGAGGTCGAAGCTTTCTCCAAAACTGAATATTCCATGGGGGAGAGGGGGGCATTTCGGTGCCACACCCAAAATGCGAATTCACCTGCACGAGCTGCCGACGGAAGAGGGGAAAACAGCGATGCCATAAGCACGCAGACAACCAAGGAACGGCTTACCGCAAGCAATCCGGTTGACGGGGGGAACTTGATCTCGGCGGGCAAGCGGAGTTGCCGCGTAATCTCAAGCGGGCGTTTCATTTTTCCATTCTGACAGATTTCCCAACGCCGCTGCATTCAAAACCGTTTGGAAAACTTCCGGGAACGGATGTCAATGTGGGAAGTCATCGACGAAGAAAGGAAAAGCGAGGGTCAGACCTACACAGGAAGTTCCAAGGATGGGAGCAGAGAAAAAAGTTCAATCATAGAGCAAGCAGTTCCATTGTGGACTTGATCGCCTCCCTCTGGACAATCTCCCCTTCTTCCAGTATTGATCCGGATCATGAGTTCCCCAGATCGAGACGCGAGAGACTTG
>CAZRIL010000223.1:0-5307 GCA_964600115.1 uncultured Chthoniobacter sp.
GGCACGTTTTGTGCTGCCCGACTCAGGCTTTTGCCGCTTAGCGATTGGGAGTGCCTGGGCTCTAAAGTGGATCGAACCCAACCCGGATTTCTATGATTAAAAAAACACATATCAACACTGACTGCGGATTCAAATTCCCTGGAATATTTCGATTTTTGCGCCAACCGGTTCTGTTCGCCGTGCTTTTGGCTTTTTCCCAGGGAGGAGTTTTTGCCCAAGCGACGCTTCCCATCTCCGCCTTCACTGGCGGCAGGGCCACTCTGCCTGCCGGATTTACGCAGAGCGGACTTGGCACCGACTATACTCCAACCGACACAAAGCTGAAATTTGATTCCACGGGGGATTCGCTCACGATCAGCTTCACCGGCACGCCGGGGACACTATCGTATAAAATAAAAGGCAACGGCTCCGGGGCATTGCCCACTGCAGGCACATTCGTCGTGGAGCAGTCCAGTGACGGCACTACCTATTCTGAAGTTCGAACCATTACGAATGCTGTGAACCCGACAACCGATTATTCGGACGTTTTGGATCCCGCATCCACCTCGGTGAGATTTGTTTACAGTGTAAAAACTTCCGGAAATATCGGGCTTGGCACTATCGCTCTCTCCGCGGCCACAGATCCAAAAATTACTTCGATCACACCGGGGATCGGCCATGTTGGCGATTCGGTTGCCATTCTGGGAACAAACCTTTCATCGGCAACGGTGGCATTCGCTACGCCGACAGGATCAGTGAACGCCTCGATCACATCGAACACCGCTTCGCAGATCGATTGTTTGGTCCCTGCCGGAGCTGTCACCGGACCGGTGACGGTGACTACGGCCAGCGGTTCTGTCTCAACGTTCTTTCAGTCGCTCAGTCCGATTGCCCTGCCATATGGTCCGGAGACTTTTGATTTGAGCCAGCGCGTCTGGTTCACCTTCGATGCCGCTGGAAACAGAAACTGGGGACAGGTTACGAGCACGCTGGGTTTTGGCGGAACCACAGCGCCAGCTAATCTCACAATGGAGGCCAACGGATTCGGGGGCGATGTGCCGGCCGATGATTGGTTGATTTTGGGACCGTTCGACATGAGCGGGGTGACGAACCCCGTGGTGGCTTTTAACACCCTCACGCGATTTGCGATCCCGGGAGCTGGAACAGGTGAACTCACGGTCAAGGTTTCGACCGATTATTCAGGATTGGGAGATCCGGCTGCAGGGACGTGGACCAGTCTGGTTTTCGCCAAGCCAACCGCGGACCTTGTAAAGACCGCGTCCGGGCAGGTTTCGCTGACAGGTGCGGCGGGACAATCCTCAGTCTACGTGGCATTTCATTACGTGGCCGGCGGAACGACAAGCGGAACCACTGCGCTTTGGCAGGTGGATGATGTGGAGCTTTACGATATGACTCTGCCGGCGCTCTCGGTTGTCGCGCCTGGAAGTCTCACTGAAGGAGGCGCTGTCTCATCGGGAACCGTGTCCATCCCGGCTCCGCTCGCAGAGAACCTGTCGGTCGCTGTCACCAGTGCCGACTCCGCAGAAATCCTTGTTGGAGGCTCCGTCACAACGTTGGTGACTATTCCTGCCGGAGAAACTTCCGCCACATTTTCCATCCAAGCCATCGCAGACAACCTTGTGGATGGAAATAAAATGGTTCAGATCACAGTCGAAGCCACGGGATATGACTTTGGGCAAGCGGTCGTTCAAACGATCGATGTCGATTATCCCGCTCCCTCCGTTGTAATCAACGAACTTCTTAACGGGGGGTCTGGTCAACCGGACAGCGTTGAACTTCTGGTGATCGATGAAAACCTGAGCATGGTTGGCATGATCCTGAAGGATTTCTCGACGAACATGGGCGTCGACAGCGGTGGAAAGTTTACTTTCAAGGATGTTCCCCTCTGGCAAAGCGTTCGATCCGGGACATTGATTGTCCTGACAACAGATGCCGCAGCAATTGAGGATACCGATGGCTCCGATGGTGTTGTCACACTGAAGCTTGCGAACACCACCTATTTCACTGTGTCGGGAAGCTTTGATATTTCTACCAGTGAACTGGTTATGATCAAAGCTGCCGGATCCGGGACCGATGGAGTGGCGGGCGCAATCCACTCCTTCGCCGTCGGTACACCGGGAAGCTTTTATACCGCTACCAGTGCCCCCAAACTTCTTGGTGCCGGAACAGCCGTTTCAGCAACCAACGCCAACTCGACATTGGCGGACTACAATGGATCTGGCACGACAGCCCAAGCTTCCACTCTGGGGGCTGCCAACAATCCTGCAAACCAGGCATATATCACCTCTTTGTTCGGTGAGTTGCCGCCGGTTATCACCGGCAGTCTGACAATGAGCGGGACTGTCGGGGTGGCGATCACGCCGTATCAAATCACCGCGAGTGGATCACCGGTATCCTATGGCTCGGGGACCCTGCCGGCGGGGCTCTCACTCGATTCCGGAACCGGCATCATCTCGGGCACGCCGGCGGCAGCGCAAGCGGCGACGGATGTCCAGATCTCCGCGACCAATGCAGGAGGAACCGGCAATGCCTCTTTGTCCATCACGATCGCCAAGGGCACGCCAACGATACAATCTGCTCCGACGGCCTCGGATATTGTTGAGGGCGAGGCTTTGAGCGCTTCTGTTCTCAGCGGCGGATCTGCGAGCGTTCCAGGTTCGTTTGCCTGGACATCCCCGGCAACAGTTCCTCCGATTGGAACGGCCGGATATTCCGTCACATTCACTCCGACCGATGCGACCAATTACGACACCGCTACGCTCACAGTGAATGTCACCGTGGCCTCTGCGGATTACCTCTTCTCCGAGTGGAGCGGGGGAGCGGAGATGTCCTCCGAACTTCTTACCAAATTTGCTGTGGGAGGATCACTGAGCCCGACAGCGCCGGGGGAGGCGCCGGTGCTTGCGGTGGAGGGTGGCTCGCTCACGCTGACCGCGATTGTGCGCACGAACAACAGCAAGCTGACTGTCGTCGGCGAAGCGGTTGCCGAATTGACGGGCATTTGGAGCACATCCGGTGTGACCAGCACAGCAGTCGGGGTAAGTCAGTCCGGTGTTCCCGAAGGCTGCGAACGGCAGAGGTTCAGCGTTGAGATCGGAGCGGGATCCAAAAAATTCCTGCGCTTGAGATCGACCCTGGCGCCCTGACCCGGGAGGAATCAACTCCGGTATTTCCAAAAAGAGATTTCCGACAGGATTGCTGGATTTGCGGGATGGACAGGATGAAATTTCGTGTAAACTCCTGTGAATCCCGAAAATTCTGTGAATCCGGTACAAATCTCCCCCAGATCCCTCCTCCCCGCGTTTTTCTTTGTCTCCGTCCTTCTCTGTCCTGCCAAGGATTGGACGGAATACACAGGGTGCCAACTGACACCAGGCTCTTACCGCGACGGCGATAGCTTCAACCAGGTCGAAGGGCTGAAGACGGGAGGGGAGCGGGAATCGAGAACGAACTGGCGGCTCTACGGGGTCGATTGTCCGGAAACCGACACCCGTGAACCGGAACGTCTCAAGGAACAGGCCCGTGCGTTCCGCGTTCGGGAATCTGCTTTGATCGGGTGGGGTAAAAAGGCCGCTGAGTTCTCGGAGGAATTCTTGTCGCAGCCATTCCGCGTCATGACGCTCCGTGAGGATGCCGGGGGTGCCAGCAATAAGAACAGGCATTACGCGATCATCATTGGTGCCGACGGACGGCTTCTCCACGAGGCCTTGCTCGAAGCCGGGCTCGCCCGCGCCTACGGAATGCCCGCAGAATGGCCGGACAAACACGCCCGCTTTGAGGATCACCTCAAGTCGCTCGAACGCAAAGCCCGCGCCGCCAAAGCAGGAATCTGGGCGGAGTAGATTTCTGTGATATCGGAGAGCGGGCATCTTGTCCGCCATCGTTCGAGTTCGCGGGTTGGATGCCCGCGCTCCGGTAGAGCTTGATAATCTCTGGGAGTATTCTCTATCTACCCCGGAATCTGGCACGCCCCCTGCTGTCTCATTCGCGTGCAGAGCAAAATTCCAGAACAAAAAATTGTGACGAAAATGTCACATATCACCCGTTGCAGGGATCGGGCAGTCTGGCATTTTGCGCATGACATAAGTGCGTGACGGCAGAGTGCCGCCAGCAGCCGCAGCCGTTAGGCGGTAAATGGTCGCTTCCGGGACGGGTCCGGAAGAGGGAGGGCCCCGCAATTCCTTCCTTTGCTCTTGATAAAACCTCGGACTTCGCGGCGTGGCCTGCGTGCAGGCCCCATCCCGAACTCCGAATCAGTCGAAGAACTAACCAATAAACAAAGCGATAACTTACCAAACAAATACTATGAAAAAACTTCTCACAATCATCGGCCTCGCGGCGGCCACGCTGGCGGGGGTTAATGCGGCGGTCATCTTCAATCAAGATTTCGCATCTGGTGGCACGACCGCTACATATGTCAATGCTTCATCTCCGACGACCGGGCAATGGAATGCTATCTCAACCTCAGGTGCAGCCAAGGCGTGGTCAATAGCATCGAATTCTCTTCAATTCGCAAGCACTGGAGGAAATGGCGCTTTCGCATCGCGCACCACTGATTTTTCTCCTGTGCCCAATATAATGCAGTTCACCTTCACATTCAACCTAACGGCAGGTACCACCGCCTTGACGAATGCCTTTGAAATCTCGGTTGGTAGCGGATTTACAACCAATAATTCGCAAGAGTCAAATGCGAGCGTATATGCGAAGTTTGGAATCAACTCAACCGCCACAACTGGGTTTGTGGTCCGTGACATCACCGGTTCCACCAATGGAGCAGGAACTTTCAGCGGATTGCAAACACTGACTTGGGTGGCGAATAATTCTGGATCGTCAGCGACATATTTGGCCCCGGACGGAAGCACGGAGTCCGTTGCCAACGATAAATGGGATCTTTGGGTGGGCACATCAAAGCAACTTAACGACCGTTCCGTTACGACCGTCAGTCAAACAATAGCGGATTTTAAAATCGGCAGCAATGCCAGCGGAACCTACACCGCCAGATTTGATGATATTAATATTCAAAGCATCCCCGAGCCGAAAACCTGGGTCATGATCGGCATCGGTTCCGCGTTCATGCTCTGGAACCTGCGGCGTCGGCGCGAGATCAAGCTCTGATCGAACAAACTAACACACACCCAAAAAAAGGCCGGGCATCGAACAGGTGTCCGGCCTTTTACGTTTTGGCGCGGCATGGGTGGATCCAACGGAGCGCGGGCATCCCTGCCCGCCTTCGTTTCCGTTCGCGGGCGGGACGCCAATAGTGTTCGGCATGGGAAGTGCTGATATTTGAGCGCTGAAAAATTGGTG
>CAZRIL010000224.1:0-5300 GCA_964600115.1 uncultured Chthoniobacter sp.
GCCCGAGGAATTTTCAGGATTGGGGGAGGCAGTTCCTGCGCGTGCAGGGAAACGAACAGCCCCAAGCAGAGAACGGCGGTGAAAGCGCGCGAGAAAATCGAACAGATCATTGACAGGTTCGGATCTATGATAAATGATTGTTTCATTCAATTACATTGTTTCCTCCTGTGATGCTATTCCGCGTTTTGTTATCAAGTTTGGTTCTCGGTTCGGCGTTTGCTTCCTCCTCTGTGCGGGCAGAGCCCGTTTACGGCGATCGCAACGTGCCGATGGAAATCGTGCTGCCGGAACGCGCGTTTAAAAGCAACAACTCGCGCGGAACCTTCCTGAACATCAAAGACCCCCCATTCAACGCGAAGGGAGATGGGGTAACGGATGACACCCAGGCGTTCATCACCGCCCTGAATTTTTTGCGCGATAAACTCAATGAGATGCGGGGAGGTGGAGAGCGGGGTGGGCATAGCTATCACTTGTATCTTCCGAAAGGCACCTACTTGGTTTCGGACTCTCTCGTCCACGAAGGCAATATGACGCGAGGGTTTTGCTATCTCCGGATTTGGGGGCAGGACCGGCGAGACACCGTGATCAAACTCAAGGATAATGCACCGGGCTTCGGAGATCCCAGCAAGCCGAAACCGGTTCTTCCTTGGTCCAAGCTTCCCGAAGCGCAAGGAAACATCATGTGGGGCAATCACGCCCGGAACTTTACCATCGATACCGGCCGGGGAAATCCCGGAGCCGTGGGCATGACCTTCATGGCTGCGAATATCAGCTCGATGGAGAATATTACCATTCGTTCGGGAGATGGGACGGGTGCCATCGGACTCTGGTTCCCTTGGTGGTCGGTGCAGGGTCATTTTTGTGACATCACCGTTGAAGGTTTTGACTATGGCATCCGCTTCGACGATTTACGGGAGAATCAGCCGACTTTGGAGTACGTCACACTGAAAGGTCAGAAGCGGGTCGGATTGGAAGTCGGCCCGGCCATGGCCAGCGTGCGCAAGCTTTGGAGCCAAAACTCGGTTCCCGCCATCACCATGAATGGCAAGGTGGCCCAATTGGTCCTGCTGGACAGTCTCCTGGAGGGTGGGAGTCCGGCGGCGGCGGCGATCGAGTTCAACAACTCTTCCAGTCAGCAACTCTTCGCCCGCAATGTTGAAATCAAGGGATACGGGATCGCAATCGCCCGCGACGGGCAGCCGGCAGTCAAAGGCCGCATCGATGAGTTTGTCTCCGGGGAGGTGGTAACCCTCAACTCCCTGTCGCCCAAAAAGAGCATGAATCTCACGATTCCCGAGGTGAAGTTGATTCCGTGGGAGACCGACCTGACGAAATGGGCGGATCCGGAGCAATTTACCGGCACCGTGGAAGAAAAGATCCAAGCTGCGCTAAACTCCGGCAAGCCGGTTGTTGGCTTCACGCGAACCTACAGCAGTCATCTGAAGGAGGGCGAGTTCATCGTGCCCCCGACGGTGGAGCAGATCGTTTTCCTTGGACAGGATGTCATTCTGCGTTCGCCTCTTGTCATCAAGGAACGCTCGGAAAAGCCACTTTTCATCGATGGCTGCAGCCAGGGGCCCGAGATCCGCTTTGAAGCACCCCGCGAAACGCATATTCGGAACGGAGGAGTCACTCTGACCGTGGCAACCAAGGAGCCGGTTATCGTTCAGGCCCAAAACGTTTGCGAACTGGCTGGAAGTGATCGTCCGGAGTTTTGTCCTCCGGGAGCGCGGATCTATGTGCGTTCGGTGAATGATGAATCCCGCACCCACACGAATTTTTCCTCCAGTGGCGGGGTCCTCTGGGTTATGGGCTACAAAACCGAGGCCGACCAATCCGCCTTTGTCGCCACCAACGGCGGGGTGATCGAGGTTCTGGGTGGCTATCAGAATATGGCCGCGACTCCGGATAGCGGAAAACCCAAGGTCTTTAACGACGAGAGCCACGTGAGCTATGTCGGCACGACCTTCATGTCCCGCCAGTACAAGAATGCCATCTGGGAGAAACGCGGAGGTCAGCTCCGAAAAGTCCTCGCCGCCGATCTTCCGCCACGAGCCACCAGTCCGGGAAACTACTTTGTGCCCCTCTACACCGGCTACAATCCTGCCGTGGTGAAAGCAAAAGCTCCCTGAACTCATTCCCAGTCTTCCATGAAAACACCCATGCGTTCCCAAACATTAAAAATCCTCGCAGTTGCCGCGGCCGCGGCGGTTGCGATGGCCACCGTATCGGCCGAAGAGAAAGACGAAGAGGGTCCCAATCTCGCTCGCGAAGCCGTGATCACGTGCGACCAGACGACCAACGGCGCGTTCTCAAATCTACGGCATCTGAACGACAACAACCTCTACAACGTCTGGCGAGGAACTGTTCCTGCCGAAATCGTCATTGACCTCGGTGATACCAAGAAAGTCGGCCGCATCGAACTGCAGATTCCGCCCAACTATATTACGGCCCGGAATCAGGAACTGGCTGTGTCGGTCAGCGAGGACGGAGAAAAGTTTGAAGAGGTCGTCGAAATCGCACGGCGTGCGTTCACCGCGGGGAATGGAAATCGGGTTACCCTTCCTCTGGACCGGCAGACCCGCTACCTCAAAGTCACCATCGAATCCAATGATCAGGACGATGGAGATGCCATGCTCAGCGAGATCCGCATTTTCGAATAATTTCTCTGCGGGGAGGATACCAGGCAGGACCGCCGGTCACCTCAAGTCACCGGTCGGTCCTGTCTTTTTTTTGGAGCAAAGACGGCAGACCCGCTCTCGAACCAATGAAGTCCTTCTATGAACGGCCCGCCCACCCGCTGCCGGACGCCTTCTCGCCCGGCACTGTTCCCGTCTGGGATTCCCGCGACGCCGAGTATTTCAATGGCAAAAAAAACGGATGTTTTCTCTTCCGAAGAACCTTTGATCTCCCCGGTTCCATCCAAGGTGGGAATTGGAAGGTTTTCGCTGACACCCGGTATCGCGCTTATCTGGATGGAACGCTGATTGGCTGGGGTCCGTCCCGCTGTGACCATCGTCTGGCGCAGTTCGATGTTTACCCCCTCGATCTTGAGCGCGGGCGTCATGTCTTCGCGATCTTTGCCCTCCATTACGGTTACAGCACAGGTGCCAATACTTCGCTGCACCAGATGCTGATCGCGGAGGCGAACGGAGTCGATGAATCCGGCTGTCCCTGGCATTTGGGAACAGATCGGTTCTGGAAAAGCCGGCCCGCCTCCTGGCTGGGTCGTACCGCATTGCGCGTTTCGGGAACCTTGGGACCGATGGAGATCAGCGACGAACGCGAGCGCATTGAGGGTTGGATGGAGTCCGAATTCGACGACACCGATTGGACCGCCGTTGTTCCGCTCTATCCCTCGACCGAGAATATGCCGTGGTTTTCTTTCGAGGCCCGGGACATTCCGCGACCGGTCAGCCGGATCGTTTCCACCACTGCCGTGTCGGCGATTGGACGGTTTACCGGAAACGCTCCGGCCGATGACCGCCTGGGGCTGTCACTGCCCGAAGTGGAATGGCGTGAGGAGGTGAAATCACTGCCAGTCGCCACCGGAGGCCCGGCCGTGCTCAATCTCTCATGGCCCGAAGTGCTCTGCGGATTTCTGCAGTTGGAAATTGAAGGATCGGCTGGATGTGTGGTCGATGTGTATTATGCAGAACACCTTGACGGGCGGCGCCTGGCGGCTTTCGCGCCGGATCTGCGTAGGGTATGCGATCGCTTCATTCTGCGCGATGGAACCAATAGGCTCGAGGTGCAGTTTGGCTGGAAAGCGTTTGCCCACGTTCAGATATGGATTGACGGGCCGGCCGAAGTCCGGGTCGCGGCTGTGCGCACGATGGAGTATCCTTTGCCCGCAGACCCGTCGATTGCCGTGGGTGAACCCGTGGCGGATGGGCTGATTCAGAATTGCTTTCGAACCCTTCGGCTTTGCGCTCAGGATGGCCTTTTGGACTCGCCTTCGCGGGAGCAGCAGCAGTGGATGGGTGACGGGGAGCGGCAAGCGTCGGCGCTTTTTACGCTCTATCGCGAAACTCGGCTTTGGCGGCGTCTGCTCAATCAGATCGGCCAATCCATCGACTGGAACGGCTGCTTGCTGCCCCGCTATCCGGGCCGGCATGAACACACAGCGCCCATTCCGGCATTCATGCTGAGCTGGATTTTCAGTCATGAAGAATACGCCCGCCGTACCGGGGACGAGTCTCTGCTGGAGAAATGGTGGCCCCACATGGTGGCCGTTATGCGATGGTTCACGCGGTTTACCCGCGAAGATGGCCTTCTGGCGGACGTTCCCCACTGGACATTCATTGACTGGGGTGAAACACCGGGCGGTCCGGCTTTGGACGTTTCCCGACGGGGGATGGTGACGCCGCTCAATGCGCTTTACTTGGGAGCCCGGCGCTGCATGGCGGCTTGTGCCCTCCGCGTCGGCGACGACGAAGGGGCGCTGCGTTATCATTCCGGCCTGACGGTGTTGCAGGAGCGCCTGCGCGATGCGGCATGGGATTCCAATCGGCGGGCGTTCGTGGATTGTGTGGTCCACGACCGTCAGAGTTCCGTTGTTTCCGAACCGACGAATCTCTTGATGCTGGCCCACGCGAATCTTCCCGATGTCACCTACCGGGAAGTTTTGGAAAGTGTTTTTCTTTCGCCCAAGCACCCGGTGGTCCACATGTCGCCCTTTTTTCACCAGACATTTGGTCGGGTGCTGGCGCGGGCCGGGCAGACGCGCTTTGCTTTCGATACCTTGGTCGCACGTCTCACGCCCTCGTGGGATAGTGGGGCGACCACAATTTGGGAGCGGAATGAGCTTTTCTATCGACCGGTTGGAAGTCCGGAAGCCTTTATCGGCAGCGCGAGTCATGCATGGGGAGCGATGCTGCCGTCGTTTCTTATTGAAGAGGTTCTCGGGCTCCGTGGCGGAAACACCGGTTCCGATTCTTATTCGATCGCGCCGGATTGGGACGAATTTCCGCGGGCGGCGGTTGGTTTTTGGACCGATTCCGGGATGGCCCTGATCGCGTGGCAAACAACAAAGGATGGGACCCGATTGAATTATGCGGTGCCGCCGAATGCCATCGTCCATCTCCGGGAACTCTCCCGGCGTCTTGTCGGAAATGGCACGCTGGAATTCGCGGCGTCCTTCACCCCGAACGTCTCTTGAACCAACTGTCTGCCGCAATCTCATTTCTCAAATCGTTCCATGTTAAAACACCCCGTCCAAACCGAGCGGCGCATCCAGCTGGCTCTGCGCCGCATTGAATCCCTCGTCTATCCCACCACTGCTCCGGTGGAAGTCGCCA
>CAZRIL010000225.1:0-5229 GCA_964600115.1 uncultured Chthoniobacter sp.
GGAGTGCAGGCTGGAAGCCCGCGCTCCTGGCGGGATGCGATGCGATGATGCGCGACTATTTGTTTGACGTATGGCGAAACCCAACCATGCGAACGTGCACAATGATGGCCGCGTGGATGGCGATGGCCAGCGTCAGCCCCAGGGCATGAAACTCCGGGCTGCCGGCTCCTGAGATCTGAACGAGCCGGAGTGCGATACCGCCCATGGGCAGAAAGAGAACGAGCGCGGTCCAGAGCCCGGGATTGTAGCCCCGGAAAACCACGGCATGGACGATATGCACGACCGCGTTGACGAGGACCAGATAGACGGCGATCAGCGCGAAACCCGGAGCCACCTTGTTCGCCATCCACAACGAGAAGGCAATCACCCCCCAAACGCCGGGAACATTGGTGATAAAAACGGCGGCCGGGGACAGGACGTCGCGCCCTTTTCCGATCGTTGCGTTGAAGAACAATCTGAACCGGTCGCCATTGTGCTCCTCAAGCTGGTGCAGCATGTAGACGGGAAGGAGAAGGAATGTGGCGGCAATCGCGTGCGGCCAACCGGCAACGAGCAGGGGAGCCAGCACCAGAAGCAAAACCCCTGCCAACGCGCCGCCATAGACCCAATAGGATATCATTCGTTGCAGCATGATGGGTCCGCACGCTCGCGCCGGAGATCAAAAAATGCAAGGCAGGGATCCCCTTGGGCCAGGGGCAGACGCGATAAAAACCACCGCTTCACCCATTCAATATCAGGGCATCCGGATTTTCGTCCTTCCTCCCCGGCCCCTCGCCCTGTAGGTTCTGCCGCCTATGCTCAGAGCCGGAATCGTCGGGCTGCCCAATGTCGGCAAGTCCACACTCTTCAACGCAGTCACCCGCACCCGCAAGGCGCAGGCGGCGAACTTTCCCTTTTGCACGATCGAACCGAACGTCGGAATCGTCAGCGTGCCGGATGACCGGCTCGATAAGCTGGCCGCAATTTCCAAGTCGGAAAAAATCCTGCCCGCTGCGATCGAGTTCGTCGACATCGCGGGCCTCGTGGCCGGCGCGAGCGAGGGGGAGGGCCTTGGGAACCAGTTCCTGAGCCATATCCGCGAGGTGGATGCCATCATCCAGGTCGTCCGCTGCTTCGAGAGCGAGGACATCCACCACGTGACCGGTTCGGTGGATCCCGTGCGCGACATCGAGATCATCAACACGGAGCTCATCCTCGCGGATATGGCTTCGGTGAAAAAGCGCATCGAGCGCTCGCAAAAAGGCGCACGGGCCGGAGACAAGGAAGCCAAGGCCGAACTGGCGCTGGCCGAAAAACTTCTTCCCCACCTTGATGCCGGACGGCCCGCTCTGACCGCCGATCTCGGGCCCGAGGAAAAACTTCTGCTCAAAGGCTTTTTTCTCCTGTCTTCCAAGCCGACCCTCTTTGCCTGCAATGTCGGGGAGAACGACTTGGCGGGCGATTCGCCGGCCGCCAAATTTGTCGGGGCGGTCCGCGAGTATGCAGCCACCCACCTCGGCAGCGAGGCGGTGGTTATCAGCGCCCAGATTGAAAGCGAGCTGGCGGATCTTCCTGCCGAAGAGGCCAGGGAATTTCTTGCGGGGCTGGGGGTGACCGACAGCGGTGTGAGCCAGCTCATCCGCGCCGCGTATCATCTGCTCGGTTTGCGGACCTACCTGACAACCGGCCCGAAGGAAACCCGGGCATGGACGATCCACACGGGCGACAAGGCCCCCGCTGCCGCAGGCGTGATCCACAGCGACTTCGAGCGCGGGTTCATCGCGGCGCAGATTATTGCATTCGACGATCTGATGGCCTTCGGCTCAGAGGCCAAGGCAAAGGAAGCCGGCAAGCTCCGTCTCGAAGGCAAGGAATATGTTGTCCAGGATGGCGATGTCGTCGAGTTCCGCTTCAACGTCTGACAGGGAGCACAGGCGTCCCACCAGTGAACGAGGCTGCCGGGTGCTCTCATTTTCAGCGCCCAAACGGGCGGGACGCCCGTTCTCCCTGAATATCGTTCCGCATTGTTTCCAATGCTAGCCCGCAGCCTCGCATTCATCGCGGTCCGTCGTCCGGGCGTCCTGATCGGCGCGGCGATCCTGCTCCTGTTCGCCTCGATATTTCTTTTTCAGAGCCGTCAGTCTTTCGATTCCGAGATCCTGAACCTTCTGCCATCCGACGCCGCGTCCGTGCAGGGTTTGAAGATCTACAACTCTCAGTTCAACTCTGCGAGGGAGCTGGCATTTCTTGTGGAGGTCCCTGCAGATGGGAATCCGGACGGCACCGAGGAATTTCTGGAGGAACTCGGCCGCCAGCCATGGGTTCTCAGAATGCTCGATGCCTCGCCCCTGGAGTCGCAGAAGGGCCGGGAAACCCTGCCCGCTCTCGCCGCACCGCTTGTTCTCGGACAGGAGGAGACGGAGTTTGAAAAGTCGATGGAAAGGCTGGATCCGAATGCTCTCCGGAGCCGCCTGAAGGATCTTGCCGCAAAAGCCATGGCCGGTTCCCCGCTCGCGCGGATCGAGCTCATGAACGATCCCACCGGGCTGATCGCTCCGGTCGCGGACCAGCTTTCGAAGCAGCTCTCTGTCAGCGAAAACTTCGACATGGTGACCCCTGATGGCCGGGCCCGGATCATCCCGGTCATTGCCGATATGCCGAGTCTCTCGGCGGGTGATTGCCGGGCTTTGATGGAGAAGGTGCATTCGTTTGTGCGTGAGTTTTCGCAGCGCCCCGGAGCCCCGCTGATCGCCGTCACCGGTCGCTCCGCCTACGTTGATGAAATTTCCAACTCGATGCACCGCGACATCGCGGTGACCGGGCTCGTTTCGATCGCGGCTGTGACTCTGCTTTTCTGGTTTTCGTTCCGGTCGCTTGTCCCGCTTGCAGGTTCCGTGCTCATCCTGGCCTGGACCTGCCTGATCGCGTTGGCCTGCGGGTCGATGGTCTTTGACAAGATGAATGTCGTCGCGATGGGGTTCTGCTCGATCCTCGTCGGTCTCGGGGATGATTTCAGTCTGCTTCTCTACCAGCGCTATGTCAGCGCAAGGGCGATGGGGCTGTCGCGCGAGCAGGCCATCGAGGATTCCACGAGGCACGGCATGCCGGGGATCCTTTGGGTCGCCCTCACGACCAGCCTGGGGTTCGCCTCGCTTGTCTTCAGCGGGTCCGCCGGGTTCGCGCAGCTCGGCATCCTGATCGCGATCGGCGTTTCGGCGGGCGCGCTCGGGATGATTTTTTTCATGCCGCTTTTCGAGCGGGAAATTCCGGTCCGCCGGAGCGACCCTGTCCTGGGGCTCTGCTCCCGGCTCCTGGCATCACGATGGACATTCCGGCTGGGGAGCATCCTGCTCGCAGCCGCCTTCCTCCTTGCCGTTCTGCCATGGAGGGCTCTGCGGTTTGACACTTCCACCCATTCTTTGGAACCCAGGCAGATTCCTGCTGCGAAAGCGCTCGCGAGGATCATGGAACTCTTTCCGGCGACGTTCGAGCCAGTGATGATCGTCGTTCCGGGGCCAGCGAACAGCTCCTCACTACTCGCCTTGGATGGCAAACTCGAAGGCCTCAAAAAACGTGGCCTGATCGTGAAATATTCGACTCCATCCGCGCTTGTTCAGGATCCTGTGCGTGTCTCCAGAAATCTGGCCCGCCTGCAATCCGTGGACTGGGACGGGCTCGAAGCCGCCGCGACAGATGCGGCCCGCACAACAGGACTCCGGCCCGGATCACTGGACTCTGCAACAAGGCTCTTCAGATATTTGCAGTCCCGAAGCCCGCTGAGCGATCAACTTTCCCCGCTGTCCCCATGGTGGTTCGTGCTCGACCGTATGCTGGCTCCGGTGACCGGGGACGTGATCTACTATGTCCAGATGCCTGCTGGGGCGGACCGTGCCTCGCGACAGGTTCTGGAGAGTGCAGTGCTGGATACGATGCCCGACGCGATGGTCACGGGATGGAGCCAGATGCTCAACGACCTGGTTCCGTGGGCAACCCGCGAGCTGGTTGTTTTTGGCAGCGCCGTTGTCGGAATCATCCTGCTGATCCTTCTTTTCACCTACCGCAACCTCCGGCTTCTGGCCCTGCACATGGGAACCCTTCTTCTGGCAATGTGCGGCACGGTCGCCACCCTGAAGTTCAGCGGTCATCCGATCAACCTTCTGAACGTGCTCGCCTTTCCATTGATCCTGGCAGTCGGTGTGGATTACGGGGTCCACCTGATTCTTGCGGCGCGGGAAAAAGGTGATGCCCGCGCCAGCCTGCCGGCCGTGATGAAGCCGGTTCTGATCAGCGCGCTGACGACGATCACCGGATTTGGAGCTCTGACTTTGGCGCAGAATCCGGCGCTCACCGGACTGGGGTTTGTTTGTGCGACCGGGGTCGCCTGGTGCCTCGTGGCCAGTTTCCTTTTTCTTGCTCCGCTGTGCCTATGGCCCGGATTGTTCCACCGCGGCCAACGGGGCTGACAGTAGCCTCAGACATCCTGATGTTACCCATCGAAAATGGTGGAAGGATGAAAGCGGATGAACCGGGGATCGGCGGTTTGCAACCGCCGGGGCGATTGCAAATCGCCCTTCCTTGAGGCCCCGCCGCATGCGGCGCCCTCTGTTTCAGATCACCCGTTTTCCCCCGCAGGTCAGGATGTCTGAGCTTACTGGGCCGCTTTCCAGATCGGGCCGTCCTGCTGGATTGGCGGGCCCGTCTTCGTGCTCGGGGGTTGGGGGGTCTTGAAGGGGGCAAGCTGAAAGACAGGCAACACCGGGAAGCCATCCACTTGATTGTATTTCTCCCCCCGCTTCTCGATGAGAAGGAATGCGCAAAAAACCCCGCCGGCCCGCTCGCCGATGAGCACGTCGAGGTCCACGACCTGGCCGGCCTTGAGTTGTATCCAGTCCCCGGCCCGCATCTGAGAGTTTGCCACCTTCATCCCGGGCGGTTCGGGGGATTTCCAGGGGACGTTTGGCGTGGTGATCTCTCGCCAGTTTGCGAGGAGGACATTGCGTCCGTTGACGGCGACGCTGCAGACTTCCTCACCGTCTCCCCAAAACCGCCAGAACCCGTCGCTTGGTGCCGCGACCTGGCCTTTGTAATGGATGAGCCAGAAGCTGGGCTGGACGATCTTTTCCACGCCAAAGGCGCGCGGGGCGCTGTCGGCTGAGATCAGCGGAATGAAGATCTGCCTCGTGTAAAGCGGGCGGGCCGCGCGGAAATACCTGTTCAGCACGCTCTCATCCCAGCCTTTTGAGAGGAACT
>CAZRIL010000226.1:0-5165 GCA_964600115.1 uncultured Chthoniobacter sp.
AGCATTGGCTTTATCCGCTTCCCCTCGTCCACCCCTTGGCGTGGGAAAAACCGAAAGAATGTCAAGGATAGCCTTGACGCAGGGGCTCGGGAAAATCAAGTTGATCGCTTCGACAGTCCCGCCCGCCACTTGGCGACGGGGGCGGAGTGGGGACTGTCACTCCAACTCAATACTTTACCTCAATTCGAATCCATATCTGATGTTTGACAACCTTCTGGGATTTTTCTCCAACGACATTGGCATCGACCTCGGGACCGCAAATACGCTCGTGTATGTCAAAGACCACGGGATTGTGCTGCGCGAGCCCTCTGTCGTAGCCGTTCAACAGGGCACCAACCGCGTGCTCGCAGTCGGGGACGAGGCCAAGCGCATGCTCGGCCGCACCCCCGGCAATATTGTGGCGATCCGCCCGCTCAAAGACGGCGTGATCGCAGACTTCGAAATCACGCAGGCGATGCTCCGGCATTTCATCAGCAAAGTCCACAACCGCCGGCGGATGGTCCGCCCGCGCGTGGTCATCGCGGTGCCGAGCGGTATCACCGAAGTGGAAAAGCGCGCGGTCAAGGAATCCGCCACCCACGCCGGGGCGAGGGAAGTCTATCTCATCGAAGAGCCCATGGCGGCCGCGATCGGCGTCGGCCTTCCGGTGCAGGATGCCGCAGGCAACATGATCATCGATATCGGCGGTGGAACCACCGAGGTCGCCCTCATCTCGCTGAGCGGAATCGTATTCAGCCGCAGCGTGCGCGTGGCCGGCGATGAGCTCGACGAGGCGATCGCGAACTACATGAAGCGCGCCTACAACCTCATGATCGGCGAGCGCACGGCCGAGGAGATCAAAATTAAAATTGGATCGGCCTACAAGCTCGAGAAGGAAGTGAGCATGGAGGTCAAGGGTCGGGATCTGGTGGCGGGTCTTCCGAAAACGATTTCCATTTCCTCGCAGGAGGTCCGCGAAGCTCTCCTCGAACCCCTCTCAACAATCGTGGACTCCGTCCGCATCACCCTTGAAAGATGTCCTCCCGAACTCTCCGCCGATCTGGTGGACCGCGGGCTTGTGCTTGCCGGCGGGGGCGCCCTCCTGCGGGGGCTGGACAAATTGCTTGCCGAAGAAACCGGACTGCCCGTGCATGTCGCCGAGGATCCCCTGAGCGCAGTCGCCGAGGGAACCGGCCGCGCGCTCTCGGAGCTCAAATTCCTCCGGGCGGTTTCTTCCGAGCGCCCGCATCCGTGATTGCACGGGGCCACCGCCCCTGATCCTGCATGAAGAAGCTCTACATCGCTCTCCTGCTGGCCGTGCTTATGCTGGCCGTCTATCTCTCGGTGCTCCCCACGGCATCGCAGCAATCCCTGCAGGGGACTTTCCTCTCCTTTCTCGCCCCGTTCCTGAGGACCGGGACGGCTGTCCAGGAGCAACTCGGCTCGATGGGCAAGGGACTCAAAACGCTCGATGAGATCGAGGCCGACAACCGGAAGCTGACCGAGGTCAACAGGGTGCTCCTGACGACGAACAATCTCCTGCGCGAGATGGAGGGAGAGAACAACCGGCTGCGGCTCGCTCTCGAATATCGCGAGAGGTCCGTCTTCCGTCTGCTTGCGGCCAGGGTGATCTCCCGCGATGCCTCGACCTGGTGGAATACCGTGAAGATCAACCGCGGATTCGAGGACGGCATCGAGACCGACCAGCCGGTGCTCACGGATGTCGGCCTGGTGGGAAAGACGACGACCGTCACAAAAAATGAAACTATCGTGGTGCTGATCACCGATGAGACCTGCCGGGTGGCCGCCAAGGTCGAGGGAACCCGCGAGCAGGGCATCCTTTCCGGAATGCGCGTGCAGGAAAGCGGATCCGCAGGAGTGCTGCAGCTGAACTTCCTCACAAAAAACGCGGCCCTGGAGCCAGGGCAAAAAGTTTACACCGCCGGCATCAGCAACGGGGTTTTCCCGTCGGGCATCCTGATCGGCACTATCAAAGAATTCCGAACACGTCCTCTGGACGGCCAGGCGCTTGTGGAGCCGGCCGTGGACATCTCTCAGACCGAGGATGTGTTTGTCGTCGTGGGGGCGAAATGAAGCCGACCATCGGTGCCTTTGCCGCATGCCTCGGGATCTTCGTCGCTTTCCTGGTCCAGCAGGGTCTTCCGGGGATCCACGTGCTTCACGGGGCGCGGTTTCTTTTTGTTCCGATGATCTTCTGCTATGCGGCGATGGTGCTTCCATTTCCCGCGATGCTTGCAGTGGCCTGCTTCACCGGTCTGCTCTCCGATCTCATGTATCTTCATGTTGTGGCCGGGCGGGTTGAAATTGCGCTGGGCTGTTCTATTGTCTTCTTTGTGATTTGTGGATGCATAGCCAATGGGGTCCGGCCCTCTTATCTGCAGGGCCACTGGTGGCCGGTGATTCCGCTCAGCGTCATTTGCACATCGGCGTTCCTGCTCATGCAGTTCGCCATGATCTCACTGAGGCGCGAGAGCTTCTACTTCGACCAGGCTGTCCTCTGGCGGATTCTTGCACCCGGCCTGCTGGCGGGGCTGTTCGCACCGCTGCTCCACGTCATCGTGAGGCCGTTCGCAACCCTTATCCCCGAGAACCCCTGGCGGTCGCGGGCCTACTAGGACATGAAGCGCTCCCGCTCCACCGCACGAATCCTCTTTCTTGGGCTGATCATGCTCCTGGCATTTTCCGGCCTGGTCTTCCGGCTCTGGTATGTCCAGATCGCGCGCGGCGCTGAATATACCGCACGCATCGGGAACCGCTCGCAGGTGTCGGTCAGAATTCCGGCGGTGCGGGGAGAGATCCTTGACAGAAACGGGGTCAAGCTCGTCGAGAACCGCGCGAGCTTCGAGGTCGACTTCTACCTGCCCGACATGGTCCGGGCCTACCGGGAATCCAAAGGATCCCTCCCAATGGTCAGCTACCGGGGACGTGTTCACAACATGCCCCGGGATTTGAAAGAAGCCGACGTCGTGAAAATTGTTTCCGAGGAGGTCATCCCCAGGCTGGAGGAGCTGGGAGTCGCCGAGGACTACAACGCGAATGCCCTTCAGATCCACTACCGCACCAATCAGGAGGTGCCCTACAGCTACAGGCAGGATTTGGAATTCGGACAGATGGCCGTCTTCTCCGAAAAAAACCTTGGTCTTCCCGGTGTGAACGTGACGGTCAAGCCGGTTCGCTGGTATGTTTACGGTTCGCTTGCGGCCCACCTTCTCGGTTACGTCGGAATGCCGAACGACTTCGACAAGCTCCCCGATCTGAAAAACTTCAATTTTTACGAACCCGACATGGAGGGCAAGGCGCAGGTCGAGCTGTATATGAACGAATACCTTAAAGGTCAGCCCGGCGCGCGAATCCTGCAGCGCAATGTCAAGGGTGTGATCGAGGGGGAGGTCAACCGCAAGGAGCCCATGCAGGGGAACAATGTATTCCTCACCATCGATGCAAGGATTCAATATTTTGCCGAGCAGGCCCTTCGCGCCGTTGGGCGCGGTGCCGCGGTCGTGGTGAATCCCCAGAACGGTGACATACTGGCGATGGCTTCGGTCCCGTCCTACGATCCCAATGTCTTTATTCCATCCATCCCGTCCCTGGAGTGGAAGGAACTGACCAATGACGAAACGAACCCGCTCCTGAACCGGGCGATCAGTGCGTATGCGCCCGGATCGACCTACAAGATCCCCATCGCTCTCGCAGGCCTCAGGGCCGGGGTCGGCAACCGCACGTTCACCTGTTCGGGTGGAGTGACCTACGGCGACAAATACATGAAATGCTGGATTGCCGACAAGGGTGGCTCCCATGGAACACTAGGCCTCTCGGATGCGATCAAGCATTCCTGCAACGCATTTTTCTACCAATACGGGAATGCCGCCACCATCGAGCAGATCGACGCGGTCGGCAACATGCTCGGCCTCGGTCAAAAATCGGGAATCCCTCTCTCCGGCGAAGCTCCGGGAGTTCTGCCCGGCAAAGAATGGCTGGCCAGCATTAATCCGCAGGCCCGCTGGACATCCGGTCTCACAGCCAACACCTCCATCGGGCAGGGCGATGTCCTCGCGACGCCTCTGCAGATGGCGATGGTCGCGTCTGCGGTCGCAAACGGAGGGACCGTTTACTACCCCCGCCTGATCGATCGGGTCATTGCTCAGGATGGCACAGTCGTCGCGCAGGACCCGGCCCGCGTTCGCAGCAACCTGATCACCGATGCCGGCTTAACCGCCGAGCAGGTGGAAAAGGTCCGCCGCGGGATGTGGAAGGTCGTGAATGAGGGAGGCGGAACAGCGGGGCGCGCGAGGATCAAGGATTTTGAAGTAGCCGGGAAAACGGGCACGGCCCAGTTCACGCGGTCCGGAGTAAAGGACAACCATACATGGTTCATATCCTTCGCCCCGTATGAGGACCCGAGATATGCGGTCGTGACCTTTGTGCAGGGAGCCAAGTCCGGCGGCGGCGTGTCCGCACCGATTGCCGCCAAAATTCTTGAGGATATCCTGAATATGGAGAAGGGCGAGGAGGTGCCGCAACTGGCCGCATTGGAGCCCGCGAAAGGGAACTTCCGCTTTGTCGAGAGCATCGACTTCGGGCGGGACATCCCGGCCGCAACGACCGTGGGCGACGACGGTGAGGCCGGCAGTGCGGCGGATGCCGCCGCAGGGACCGCCCAGGAGAACAGCCCGGCCGCCCAGCCGAATGTCCGCCAGGAAGCCGATGACCGCGGCCGCGTCAAGAACCAGCAGAGCAAGCCGAATGCCCTGCAGAAATTTTTCAATTTCCTCGGTGGCAAAAAGGAGAAAAACGACGGTGGAAACCGCCAGCAGAAACCTCCTCCACAAAACCGCCGGTGAACAACATCACAACCGCGTGCCGGGCACGCCAACAACAGAAAGCCTTCAAATGATAGAGACCGTTAAAAGAATTTTGGGAATCCGTAAAAAATCCACAGGGATCAAACTCATCGTCAGCTGCGAGCGGCTCGAGAAGCGGGTCGCCCTCCTCGAGAACAACAAGCTCGAAGAATATACGATCGAACGCGAAACCGATCGCAATATCGTCGGCGGAATTTACAAGGGCAAGGTTAGGAATATCGAATCCGGCATCAAGGCGATGTTCGTGGATATCGGCTTTGAAAAAAATGCGTTCCTCCAGTTCTGGGACGCCATCCCGGCCGC
>CAZRIL010000227.1:0-5158 GCA_964600115.1 uncultured Chthoniobacter sp.
CCTGCAAAACGGGATCTCCATCTACCGCGAGGCGGTGAGAACAAACGACGCCCTAGCGACCATCAGCACAGCCTTCAATCAAAACCTGTTGGAGGTTTTTAACGCCAAGGTCCCCCGGTTTGCCACGGATAATACGGCCTTCATCCAGACCATCTACCTGGCCGCCGTCAAGAGGAGCCCCACCAACTTTTCCCAAGCCGATCTCGCCTCCGCAGCCAACCAGGCGGATCTCGACTACTGGCTCCCGTTGCTGGCCTCCAGCCCGCCGGCCGAACTCACCGCCAAACGCAACCTCATGCTCGGCCGGATCTCCACGCAAAGCTTTGATCCACCGCCGGTGGCCGGAATGACGCCCTTCAATCTCCCCGCGACGAATAGCAACGCGGTGCTGGTTTCCATCATCTTGGCGGGACTTCTCCGGCAGCAGTTGACCTATCCCGATTTTTTCAATGGATACCTGTTCCCCGTGGATCAGGGAGGAGAGACGATTCTCATCGACCACATCCAAAATATCATCCAGTCGGCCAGCTACGCGGCGCGGTTTCGCGTGACTTCCTACGAGGGGTTCATTGATTCGGCCAAGGGCGGGCTCTCCGCCCTCCAAAGGCTTCCGGGGGCCGACCCCGAGGGCGACGGTCTGACCAACTTCCAGGAGTATTCCTTTACCCTCACCGGTCAGTCCGGCACCAGACCCTCCGTGACGGAAATTGCCATCGAAACGTCGGGCGGCCAGGACTACGCGATCTTTTCCTACCGTCAGGCCGCCAATGTGAAACGCGTCGAGTTTCTCGTCCAGACCTCCACGGATTTGAAAACGTGGTCGGTGGCCTCAAACGCTGTCGCCGCCGGCGGCGTGGACATGGGAAGTTACGTCAAGAGGCAGGTCCGGATCCCCGTCCCGTCGTCGTCCGCCGGACGCCTTTTCATCCGCCTTCTCGTGCGCCCTAAACCCTGAGAAACGCAGGGCACGGCCTGCGCATGTGCTCGAATCCCGAAACACCCAACGCTTGACCGCGAAGCCGCGCCTCTCAGGCCCCGAACCGGGAGAGTCTGGCTTCGGGCACCTGCCGGTTCATCTCGGTGCTGAACGCGGGTTCTCCCAAATGATCGCTAAGGAGAATGACCGACGTTCGACGACGGACCAATCCCTGCGAGAATTCACCGGCCGCTGGATTGAGAAAGGCGGGACCAACTGGATCAATTGAGTCCCGATTCTTCAGTTTTGCGGGCCACATCATCCGCCTTTCAGGTGAGGGCGAGATCCGGCAAGGACGCGGAGTCTCCGGTGTCGTCCGGGCTGGAGTCGGACTCTTTTCCCGGCATTTTTCCGCCCTCTGGACTATCGTGATCTCCTCTCAAGCGCATCCATAAACCCGCGCATCATTCCAACCAAAGGCCCGGAACTCAGGCTGGACAACCTGACGCTTGACTTCCAAGGTCCCATCGGGCAAATTACCGCCGAAAAATCGGCGCCTTTCAATTCAAGGTCCGGGCCAATTTACCGTGTGGTCCAAAACCGATTTCCTATCCGACTTCATAGCCATGAGATTCTACCGACTCTTTCTGCTGTTCTCGGTTCTTTGTTTCATCCCGTGGCCTTCGCTCTGCGCCCAAGAGCCCGAGGAAATTATTGAAAGTCTGCGCGCTACCATCAGCGCGTTGCAGGACCAGATCACTAACCTCAACGTAGAAATCGAAACCGTCAGAGCCGAAGTCGCCGCGAAGCAAGCGGAACTGGATACGGCCATGGCAGCCATCTCCACAGCCCGCACCCAAGGCCGGGCGGATGTGACGGGAGATCCGGCCAGTTACAACCTCTACACAGCGGCGGGCTTGCGCGCCCTCCATGTCGGCAAGCCCCTCCTGCTGCGCGACGCAACCAACGGCAAGTTCCGCCTGACGCTTGCCCTCCAGTCGTCAACCAATCTCATCGATTTTGCGCCGAAGCGCTTTGTTCCGGCCGCCATCGCAATCAACAGCGCCGGGGAGCTTGAATTCGAGTTTGACGTTCCGGAGTCCGCAGCATTTTTCCGCATTTCTGCCGATTAGAGGGCGTTATGCTCTTCTGGCGGGGCTTTGCAGGATAAAAATTTGGCGATCCTCCAAGTGGAAGTCCTGATCTTTCCTCGAAGAAGCGGAGAGGGGGGGGGTGTTGTTAGCCCAGCTCCCCAAACCACTTCAGGGCGGCGTTTTCGACGATGGACTCGGTGAGGCTCATGCGTGGCGATTCGCGGATTCAAGTTCCGAGCGCCCCAGCCAGTCGCACGCGAGCGGTGCCGGAATTTTGAGAAAGTGCGCCTTCGCTCACGACCTGCGGAGTGGCTTCGCGTTGAGGGAATGCGCTGTCGCGCAGGACAGTCTGTGGGGCGAGGTGGTGGATGAAGTGCTGCACCCACGCGAAGTTGACCTTCTGTTCGTTGGCGATTTTCGAGAATGGACTTGGCGGGTGTCTGGAGGGCGTCACGGGAAGATCGGTCAGGGTTTGGTCGAGGGGCGAAGGACGGGCAGGAGGATCGCACCGGGGATCCCCGCGTCCAAGGTGACGAGATGGAGGGTGTGTCGCTGGGCAAGGAGGAGCAAGTGGACGGCGGTGGTGCGAGCTGCGGTGGCGCACCAGTCGGGCCATTCGACACCACCAGATCGTCGGGCAAAAACTCGTGAATGGGGCCGAGTGAATCCAACATGCCACGCAGAACTTCCGCCGCCGTTGCGATGGAAATGCGTCCGCCGGAACGTTGCACCGAGACACGGACGAAGCCGATCTCGGGAATGGCAGAGGTGAAAAGCTTGGCGCTGCGTTCCTTCTTCCGTTCGGCGATCCAGCGCATGGTGCGGTCGTGGTCGACATGGTCGGCCCAGCCCCAGGCTACGAGCAAATTCACATCGAGGAGGTGGTGCATGGGTCTCAGGGAACGTCCGCCAGCATTTCCCGGGTGGACTCCACCGTGAGGGGCGCAAGACCATCCACCGCGCCAAAGATCATTGCTCCCGTAAGCGGACACCGCGTGAGTGGGATGAGGGCCGAAGGTTGAAAAGAGGCGACCGCTCAACGCCTGAGGTATTCGGACACCGTGAGCCGCTCGCGCCGGGCCCGAGCGCGAATCTCCCGCGCCTCATCCAAGCTGACTTTGAATGATATCGTGGTCACGGTATCATGGTAATACGATGAAGGGTGACTGACAATGCGAAACGGTTGAAGCGAGGCCTCCCCATGCACAACCCGAATCGAACAAAAAACGTGCCCCAATTCCTCCTTCGGTTCGGTAAACCGAGGGTTCCTCTATACCCCCGAGAGAGATTTGAAACTGGCGGCTGACGGGCTGGTTGGCATGGATTCTGACCATGTTCTTGCTCGGGTTTGGCGGGATGGGAAGGCGGAAAATCTCTGAAAATCAGGGCGTTGGAATCCCGCGAGTTCGCTTCTCCGGCACGGCATTGCCACCATGCGCAACCCGAGTCGAACTCCGGTGTTCCGGACTGCGGTTTCTGCCCTATGCTAAAACCCTGTTCCGCTTTCGCGCCGCCTCTAAAAACCGGCTTTTTGCCCGATTTGGATCAGCGGGTAGTTTTCGATATCACAAACGGGCATCATTGGCCATGACCTATACATCCGCTCCGCCAGAAAGCCATTCGATGAGATTGACTTTGCGGATGCCCTCGATGGTCACCGTGTCGGGATCCGCCGTCAGGAGGATTTTGGGATGGTTGTCCCGGATTTTGCGCAAAGGACGCAGTTCCCGTTCCATAGTCTCCGCCTCTGCCACCGACCAGGCGACTTGGTAATAACGCCGTTCCCCGGCATGGTTTTGCACGACAAAATCCACCTCGCTGTCGTCCTGCTTGCCAACCCAGATGTCGCCCAGATGTCGTCGGCGCAATTCCAAGTAGACAATGTTTTCCAATTCATGCCCCAGGTTCATCTCGCTGCCCACGCCGCTCATCGCGTTCTTCAAACCCAGATCGACGGCGTAGTATTTCTGCTGGGTCTTGAGCAGGTTTCGTCCCTTGATGTCATAGCGGTTGGTCTGATACAGGACAAAGGCCGCCGTGAGATGGCTAAGGTAACTTTCCACAGTGTTGTGTGAAATACCGGTTTCCTTTTGCTTGCGCGCCGCATTGATCGTGTCCGTGATGCGCCACGGCGACACGAAGGACCCCACGCTGTCGAAGGCAAACCTCGTCACTTCCTCAAAATTGCCCATGTCGCGGATGGCCGCCCGTGTCACGATGTCCTTGCGCACGACGGCGTCGAAAACCTCGCGGAGGTATTGATTCACCTGACCGGGGGCACGGCTGGCGAGGTTGACGGCCTCGGGAAGGGTCGAGGCGTTGACATAAGCGCGGAAAAGCGTGTCGGCACTCTGGCCGGGACGGACGAGCGAAAACTCGGAGAACGAGGAGGGCAGGACATGGAGCGAGATATGCCGCCCGCCCAGCAGCGTGGCGAGTTCGCCCGACAACAAGAAGGCGTTGCTGCCCGTCACGTAAAGGTCGGTGTTCGGCTTGACGAAAAGCGAGTCGAGGAGCCGCTCGAAGCCGTTCACCATTTGGATTTCATCAAGGAAGATATCGTTGGTTCCACGGGGGTCGAGCCCCCTCGATTTCGTCGTGAAGTGCCATCCATTCCGTAAGACGCAGATTCCGGCGCTCCTCAAAATTCACGAAGTGAACCCGCCGTCTGGGAACGCCGGAGGCCAGCAGTTCATCCCGGAAATCCGCGAGGATCGTGGACTTGCCGACACGCCGCATTCCCGTGATGACTTTAATGAGGCGGGAATCGCGAAGTTCCCGCAACTTTCCGAGATAGGCCCCGCGTTAGACTTTCACAACACCGGCACAATAGAGCAAACTTTCCCGCGCGATTGCTGTCGCTCGGCTGTGGTGCATCTCACTCCAAACCAGTGTCCAAGGACCGTTCTTGCGCGTTAGCTTGCCAGACACCTTCTCGGTGCGGTCGTGGTTTGCAGCACGTGTCTGCAAATCCTCTGCCTGGCCCGCGTAAAACTTCCCGGCAGGAAAACGGCCCCATGGGAAGCTTCCACGCCCAGGTGCGTCTGGAACTGCTGGATCGTGAACTCATTTTCGACGTGCGCGAAGCCAACACTGCCACCAGCAACTATGCCTATGAATACAACTTCGAACGACCGCACGGCAGCCT
>CAZRIL010000228.1:0-5131 GCA_964600115.1 uncultured Chthoniobacter sp.
CATACAGGGCGCCGCGCCACCAGGTCGATGTCAGAGGGCACGCCCCGGAGGTGCACTGCCCGAAATACCCCATCGCCGCGCCAATCGCGCAGCCGATCAATACGGGAACAAGAAAACGGATCATCTCACACCCTCCCCGCCAACGCTTTTCCAGCCGAATAATTTTTTCTGCATGTGATGACTATATGCGCATACAATCATATAATCAATTAAAAAATGCGTATTATTTCGAGCCCCTGTCACCTGCGATGCCGGAAGCCGGCCCGCTCCCGACGGCCTGATTATCCGTCAATCACCAGGACGCCTGGAGCTTGGCGGCGAGCCCGCTCTTTGTGAATGGCTTGCCGAGAAAATCGTCCATGCCGGCGGCCAGGCACTGCCCGCAGGCACCGGTGAGCACGTTTGCAGTGAGGGCGATGATCGGGACATGGGTTCCGGTGGCGGTTTCGATTTCCCGGATCCTTCTCGTCGCCTCAGGTCCGTCCATCCCGGGCATCGCAATATCCATGAGTATGGCTGAATATTTCCCCGGCGCGAAGGCCTTGACCGCCTCGTTGCCGTTATTCGCAAATTCGGCCGTGTAGCCGAGTTTCTGGAGCACCTTCCCGACCAGCTTCCGGCTTTCCTCGAGGTCATCCACGACTAGCACCGGAGCGCCTGGAAGCGGCCCGGTGCCTGTTTGGTCCGGGCAAGCAAGCGGGGACGTGTCAGGGGAAGGCTGCAACGGGAAGCGGAAAGTGAAAGTGCTGCCCTCGCCCGGAGTGGAGGTGACGCAGAGCGAGCCGCCCATTGCCTCGGCGAGGCGCTTGGAAATCGACAAGCCGAGGCCGGTGCCGCCGTAAGTGCGATTCAGTTTTGAGTCTGCTTGCGTGAACGGCTGGAACAGGCGAGCGAGCATTTCCGGAGAGATGCCGATGCCGCTGTCTTCGATTGAGAAATCCAGAAACCGCCTTGTGCCGTCCAGCGCAGGCGCTATCCGGAGGATGACCGATCCCCTGGAGGTGAATTTAACGGCATTGTTGAGAAGGTTGATGAGAATCTGGCGGATCCGGCGTTCATCGCCGAGGATTTGCTCCGGCACGCCGGGCGCGATCACGGTATGCAAGCCGATCCTTTTTTCCGCGGCGATTGTGGTGACGGTTTGGCGGGAAATGTCCACAAGGCCGGCAAGCGCGAACGGCGCTTCAACAATCTTCATGGCCCCGTGCTCCATGCTGGCGTAGTCGAGGATATCGTTGACAAGAGAGAGGAGGTGCTCGCCGCTGGAACTGATCGTCTGAACATAGTCCCTTTGCTCATCGCTAAGGCTGGTGTCGGAAAGGAGCCCTGCGAATCCCAGCACCCCATTGAGCGGGGAGCGCAGTTCATGACTCATCACGGCGAGGAATTCGCTTTTTGCATGCGAGGCCGCCTCTGCCCGGAGCAGAGCCTCCTCCCGTTCCTCCTCAGCCTTCTTGCGCGCGGTGATGTCCATGATCAGGCCGATCACCCGCTCCACCTTCCCGTCCTTCGTCACGGCATTGGCCAATGTGCGAACCCACAGGCGACGGCCTTTTAGCGTCGTGAAGGGGAACTCCAAATCGTAGGGCTCGCCTTTCTCGACACACCTGCGAAATGCCGCAAGAACCGCAGGCCGGTCGCTTTCGTCGTAGCATTCCAAGCTCCTGGCAATGTGCTTGTCCGATCCAGAGGGGATGTCGCCGGGGATAAGTTCATGAATGCGATAAGTCTCATCTGTCCACGTCATCTTCTGGCCGGGCAGGTTCCACTCCCAACCGCCGATCCTGGCGAGGCCCTGGGAGGCATTCAGCAGGGCTTCGCTTCGCCGCAGCGCATCTGTTGCCTGCTTGTGCTCTGTGAGATCTATGTGGGAACCAACAATGCGGACCACCTTGCCATTTTTGTCCTGCAGCAGGGAGCACTGGGCGACAATCCATCGATACGAACCGTCTTTATGGCGGAAACGAAACTCCGTCTGGTAGTGCTGGCAATCCCCGGCGATTGCATCGCCGATTTTCTTCAGCGTCGGGGCCAGGTCCTCGGGATGTAACCTGCTCTGCCACTCCTCCAACGAATCGCCAATCTCCGCATCCTCGTAGCCGATTTGCCCTTTCCATTCGGGCGAGTAGTGGACGTGATTGGTGGCCAGATCCCAGTCCCACAGGCCGACATTTGCCGCGCGAACGGATTCCTGAAGCCGCATGGAGGTTTCCCGATGGGCTGCTTCCGCCTGGGTGCGCTCCAGCTCGGCTGCAGCGCGCTCAGCCACCAGTTTGAGCAGGGATTCCGCCTGCTCCCGGTTGGTCATCGGCCGGGCTCCGATAACCGCGATCAACCCGATGGGGCGGCCGTCATGGCTCCACAGTGTGGTCCCGATGTAGCTCTCGGCTTCCATTTGTTGCAGCACCACATCGTTCGGAAACAGCGTTTTGATCGACGCGGGAAAACAGCAGACCTGTTTCCCGACCACCTCGCCGCAGGGGGTATCCTTAAGAGAGAGCGTAGGACACATTGTCCTCGAAATTTCCGTTCGAGTAGACGGCTACTGTATGGGCGGTCAGGGTGTCATCGTCGAGCCGGTCGATGCAAACGAATCCCATGTCCAGCGTCTCGGAGATGTTTCGTGCCAGGTCACGGAAAAAGTCGCCCGATGCAGGACCGGCGCTTGACCGCGCCAGGAAGTTCAATGTGTTTTCCGCCCGCTTGAGAGCGGTGATTTCGCTTCCCGACGCGCGGAGCGCCGGCGCTCCGTCCTCCTCCGTCCCAATATTCCCCGACCGCTCCTCCCGGTCGCTTGGAGCGAGGTTCCGTTTGTCGGCGGCTTTGCAGTTTTTCATGCGGTGCATGCATCCTGCCACAGGTGGTTGGGATGTGGAGGTGTCGTTGGCGGACTTCCTTAATCATGGGCTCAACGGGGGCATGCTGGCAATAAAATCCTGCTGGTGTTCACGAGTGCCGGGTGTGATCAAATGTGGGTGAGGTGGCAAAGCCATTTTCGGTACGGCGGGACGTCCCCGGCCCGCCACGGCCTCTTTCCGCGGTCGGTCCGGAGACCCGCCCCTACCCGCATGGGACCTCACCCATCTTTTGATCACACACCAAAGTGCCAACGGGCCGGGCTTTGCCATTGTTCCCGAAGTTGCCCGGGCCTTCGCCCTGCTTGACGGCCAAACGCCGCCTTGCCAATATCCCTGCAGGGCCACCTCCGTTTCTAGCTTCAATCTCCGGGCCCCCGTGCAAGAGAGCCGAAAGCAATCATCTATCAGTGGCCATGACAAAAAGTCACGCAACCTCCCCACCGCTGCTGAATGGCACGATGACATCGGTGATGGTTGCCGTCCTGATCGGGATGCTCCCGTGTTTCTCCTCTGACATCCCGGAGAACAGCGGGGCCGCCTCGTCGAGCGCGCAGGTTTTTCCGGACATCCGGATAATCAAGGAAAGAGGCCGCCTCATTGTCGCGCAATCAAGCGCGGAAACACCGCCGTTTTCCATGATTGCAAACGGGCGGTCAGCCGGCATCAGCGAGGCCTTGCGATTCGTGCTCCCCGATGGCCAATCTGTCGTTGGAATCGACGTCTCAATGGCCAAAGCCATCGCCCGGGCTCTGGGTGTCCGGCTCGATCTGCAACGCGACCACCCGACGTCCCGATCGGTCATCGACGCCGTATCGCGCGGCGAGGCAGATCTGGGGATCAGCAATCTGGGAGTCACTTCGGCCCGCCTGCAGAAAGTCCTCTTCAGCGCCCCTTACGCCATCTTCTCCTCGTCGCTGTTGATCCGCCGGAACTGTTTGCCGGCTCCGGGTGCGAACCCGGGGGAATTTTCCCCGCACAGCCCGCTCGTCCGATCCCTCGACCACCCGAGCTCCCGGGTGGCCGTGGAAAGCCCCGGTTCTTTTGAGGAACTTTTTGCCGTCCTTTTCCCGAATGCCACCGCGGTTCCCTACGGGAGCGACGCAGATCTTTTCCGGCTGCTGATGACCCAGAGCGTCGATGCGGCCCTTGGAGACGAATTCAGCTTTCGTCTGCAAACCCAGCTCCACCCCGAACTCGCCCTCTACTATGCCTTGATGGAAATCCCAGACCATCAGGAAAGGATCGCGGTCGCCATCAACCCCGGAATGCCGCATCTTGGCCCGATCGCCGATGAAGCCGCCAGGCAATACAAAACCAATTCCACCGGGGAGTTTTTTGCCGCCCACGCTTCCCTGCTGGAGTTCCATCTTGGCGCTGCCTCCTCTCCGGCTTCTCTCGTCCTGAGCGCGACGACCGGCCCGCACCGCCACCCTTCCGGGCAGAAGCACGAAGCCGCGTCGATTCGCGATGAGGCATTTCCGCTGCGGCCGGCCGGGGCCGTTGGTCTCCTCCTCCTCTCATTCACAGCCGCCTGGCTGCAAATGTCGAAAATTCCATCGTCCAACCTGCATGAAAAGCGAACCGACAAATAGCCCGGTCTCCATTCTTCTCGGGCTGTCGAGAAAGCCCTGGGTTTGCATTTTGTCAGCGGCCCTCGGGTTGTTTGTGGGGATCAGCTGGCCGCATCTCGCCGGGACGTTCGCCCCCATCGGAGAAATTTACATCAAGCTTCTCACGATGACGGTTACCCCGATTATTTTTTGTGCCCTGGTAACCGGGGTTTCGCGCATGCACGCCTCCAGCAATGCCCGCAAATTTCTTTGGCGCACAATTTTCACGCTGGTGTGCGGGACCCTCGTCGCGGGTTTCCTGGGCACATTTGCGGCTCTGGCCGCGACCCGGTTTCTCAAGCCCGACAATGATCAGTGTGAGTTTATCGGCCAAACACTGGACGGCATTGCCCGGAAGTCGCCGGCCTTTGATCAGGTCGAGCCCGGGGCTGTGGGATTCATCAAGAACTTCATTCCCGAGAATGCTGTCGATACCCTCGCCTCCGAGAATCTCCTGTCGGTTGTCTTCATGGCCATTCTCCTGGGGCTGGCGCTCGTTCAGGTCAAAGGCCAGGCCCACATCACGGCCTCGAACTTCTTTTCCGCCGTCTACGAAATGTTTATCAGCATACTGGACTGGATCCTTTACCTGCTGCCACTCGGCCTCTTCTGCCTTCTGGCCGACCAGGCGTCCGAAGTCGGGGTGGATGCGCTCAGGGCCAT
>CAZRIL010000229.1:0-5099 GCA_964600115.1 uncultured Chthoniobacter sp.
GAATCCCCATTCTTTGCGGAGGATGTCGCCCATCAGCCAGGAATTGTTGCTGCAGGGGATGCCGTCGATCGCGGTGTGCGCGATCATGATCGACAGCGCCCCGGCTTCCTGGACAGCCGCCTTGAAGCCCGGGAAGTAAACCTCGCGGAGGATACGTTCGGAAAAATGCACCGCATGGCTGTCGCGCCCCCCGTCGCCGACGAAGTTTGCGGCAAAATGTTTCGGGGTGGCTGCGATGCCATACTTTTGGAGGGTCTTGATGAAGGTGACGCCCATCCGGGTGAGGAGATACGGGTCTTCTCCGTAGGTTTCCTCCGTCCGGCCGCAGCGGACGTCACGCGCCAGATTCAGCGTGGGGGAGAAGCATTGTTTCACTCCGCGCGCCTGGACCTCTTTGCCGATGGCGTGGACGATCTTTTCCAGCAGAGTGTCGTTCCATGTGGCAGCGAGACCGATGGACATGGGGAACATCGTCGAGCCGATCGATTTGCACCCGTGCACGCACTCATCCTGGATCAGGACCGGAATGCCTAAACGGGTTTCTTCCCGCGCATGGCGCTGAATCGCATTGGCGAGGCGGGGGGCGGTTTCCGCCGACGCGTGCCGGACGGCACAGCCGAGTTGGCCGATGCCCTTGTCGATGTATTCCTTTGCCTTGGCGAGGACATCTTCGTCGTTATACCCGGGCGGTCTGACCTGGTTGACGGGGCAGGGGGAAACCAGCTGGGCGACTTTTTCCTCCAAGGTCATCCGTTTCAAGAGGTCCTTGATCCTCGCTGGAATCGGCTTTCTGGCGTCGCGATAGAGTGGGAGCTTGCTCATGAATGGATTGCTGGTGTCGGCTGGTAAAAAGAATTTGTGCCGGGCAAAATCACGCCGCATCGACGGGGAACCCTGTGAACCGGAACTGCGGCGTCCAACCGAGCCTGGCAATGGTATGGCCGATATCCGCGCGCTCCCCGGCGCCCGGGCCGGCCATCAGGTAGAACGTTTCGCATCCGAGGTCCTTGAGGACAAAGGCCGCCAGCGCCGCCGCCCCGATGTCCCGGGGATCGATGAACTGCCAGTTCACGCTGGGGCGTCTGCGGCCGTATTTGTCCTCCAGCGTATCCCCCATGCTTATGTAGGCGGGCCGCAGCATCGCAATCTCCAGGCCATGCCGGGAATGATAGTATCGCGCGGTCTCCTCCTGCAGCGACTTCGTGAGTCCGTAAATCGAATCCGGGGCGGAGGGAAGATCCGTGGACAAAAACTTCCCTGCCGTCATGAACTGCTGAACGACCGCTACGCTGGAGATCAGCACCACACGCTTCACTCCCCTCCGCACCGCCGCGTCCAGGAGGAATGCGGTCCCGTTGACATTGATCTCGAACGGCATCTTGGGGCTGTCGTAAACACCGGGAGCCCGTGGCGCCATGTGGGAAATCACCAGCCCGCCCATCCCCTCCAGAACATCATCGATCCGCCCGGCATCCGTCACGGAACCTTCAACAAATGACCCGTCGCCCCCGGGATTCCTCACGTCGAACGGAACCACCGGAAAACGCGAACGCAGCACGCTCACCAGGTGGCTGCCCAAAAAGCCGCAGCCTCCCGTGACAAGAATTCGCGTGTCGGAGGAAAGGGCGGGCATATGGCAATTGTTTCGCAGGCGGGACAGGCCTCGTCAAGCCGCTAATCACACATGTGATACAACGGCGGCGGGGGTATCAATCCGTGTCCGTTCGGAAGGGGAAAGCCGGCAGGCCGGCGCTGTTGTAGAGATTGACGACCGGGCTCATTTGCCAGCCATAGCGCACGAACGCGGGCTCGGCGACAGCCTCGCTCCACACCAGAACGTGATCGCCCCCCTCAATGGACGCCTTTGCGGGAACGAACTTCTTAGCCTTTCCGGCGATGGCAAATCCGCGGAGCCCGTCGGTCGGCGGCGGCGGGGTGAGCGAGGTTTTTGGAGGAACTCCGATCCTGAGGCCTTCGCCGGCATGGCGGAAACCGATTCGGATTTTGTTCCCCTCGACGATCGCGTTTTCGATGATCGGGCCGCTGGAGCCGGTCTTTTCCCCGTAGGCATACTGGCCGGCCGCGAGCGCGAGGCGGCGGCCGATGTTTTCCTTTTCGGCGGGATGCAGGTTTTTGCCTTCGTCCGGGGATTCCGTGCTGCCGAGGTCGATGCCTGCGACGAGGCCGGTGTTGGGGACGGCCTGATGAGCTTTCATCTGCTTCTCACGCACAGGTGCCCAGCCGGTCACAGGCTCGGACGGATCCTTCTGCTGCTTGCTCTTGTTCGGTAACTGCACGATGAGAAACGGGAAGTCGCCAACCTGCCAGCGCTTCCGCCAGTCCGTGATCAATGCGGAAAGGAGCTTGTCGTAGAGCGGGTCATTGGCGTTCGATTCGCCCTGATACCACAAGGCGCCACGGATGGGAAAATTCAGGAGCGGGTGGATTTTTGCATTGAAGAGGACTGTGGGGAATGTGGTCTGTGCCGTGAAAAACGGGGGCTCGGGCTTCGGCGGAACGGGCATCGGCCGGTCAAACGGTTCGCCCTTTTTCAGCGCTGCGAACCGGTCCATATACCATTGCTTCCTGTCCTTCCCGTATTGCTCTCCCCCTTCCGCAAGCCACTGTTCGTGGGCGGCCTTGGCAGCCTCGGGATGTTCGAGAATTCCGGCGACCGGCTGGAGATAGGCCTTCTGCAGGTCGGCGGACTCCGCGAGCGCCTCCCGGCTCAGCCAGACTTCCGCCTTTGACGCGCCGAGGTTCGCCCCGATCAGGCCGACAGGAGATTTTTGCGACAGCAGAATTTCCCGGCCAAAATAGTAACCGACTGCGGAAAACGATTTGGCGGAATCCGGCGTGCAGACCACCCATTGCCCCTTGCAGTCCGGCAGCGGAACACCCGAGGAATCATGCGCAATTTGAAAGAACCGCATCTCCGGGCGGTTGGCCTGCGCGAGTTCGGCCGAAGCTCCCTGGCACTCCCCGAGCTGGAAGGCCATGTTGGACTGGCCGGAGCAAACCCAGACGTCGCCGGCCAGGATGTCGCGCACCTTGATCGTGTCTGTGCCGCTGCTCACCTCCATCTCAAGCGGGCTGGCGGATGCGGGGACTTTGCCGAGGGTGATAATCCACCCGCCGCTGCCATCCGCCCTGCCGCTCCCGGTTTCCTTGCCGAGAACGACATTCACGGTGTCGCCCGGCTTGGCCCATCCCCACACGCGCACGGGGACATCCCGCTGGATCACCATGTGGTCGCTCAAAATTGCCGGCAGCCTGAGCGCTGGTGCCGGTTGCGAATATGCCGTAAGGACGACGGACAACAGAATGGAAGAGATGGATAGTCTGCGCTTGGAAAGGTTCATGGTGGGAAGCGGGGAAAATGTTTCGCAGCCGGGGTTGACATCGTCAAGCCACTAATCAAACATGTGATATCGCCGATGTGCGGCCATTGTTAAACCCATGGTTGCAGTGAAAATCCAGTGCCGTCAAGGTGTGCATGACCTCCCCCTTCGAATGAATCGTCTTCTATTTTTTCTTCTGCTTCCGGCTCTGGTCTCCCATGCGAAGGAGACGAACCGTTTCAACCTGCCTGAAAAACCAACTGCTCCGCGATTTCAAGCTGCGGAAAAATCCTGGCCGGAGACGGTCGGGGAAGCGGAGATCTGCCTGTGGCAAGATGACAAGTTGGCCGCGCTCAGCCTGGGGGTGGATGATAATTTTCCGGGAGAGGTGGACTGGTGGAAAGAACAGGCCGAGCTCTACGATTTTCAGGTAACGTGGTTTTTGGTGAGCGGCCGGATCATGAAGGAAGGCCGCAGCTCGAACGGGCTCTGGTCCCAATATCAAGAGCTGCACAATCTCGGCCACGGCGTGGAGTCCCACACCGTGACGCATCTCCACGTTCTTGATCCGGGGTGGGGCACGCCGGAGTGGGATTATGCGAAGGCCCGATCGGCCAAACCGGCGACAGGTTCGGAGGCGGCCGCTGACTCAGGGTATGGCGCGGCTTCTCCGGAGAACAAATCCGCGTCCGATTCCAAACCGGAGCAGGGGGCGGCACTGGTCCGGCTGTCTGCTGAGGAGTTGGCCGCCGCGAGGCTGGCGGCAGCCGACAAGCCCGCAACCGATGTCTCCAAGGGGATCGAGTGGGAATATGCGATTTCCATCAAGCAGATCGAGGAAAACATTCCGGGACTAAAGGTGTCAGCTCTGGCGTATCCCGGCGGGAAAAATACGATCTACAACGACCGCAAGACCGCCGCTAAATATTTCCGGGTCGCCCGCGGGGCAACCGGCGCGCCGAACAAGGCCAACCAGACCGATTACATGTCCACGAACGCAATGAGCAGCTGGAGCTTCGACTCCGCGAACTCTGGCAACGTGCATACGATTCTGGATCCGGGGCTCTACAAGGGGATTTACTACCGGGGTTGGGCGGTTCTCTTTGCCCACGGTGTCAGCGCAAACCCGGACCTTTTCAAGCGAACCTTCGAGTTCATCAAGGAAAATCGCGGGAACCTGTGGGTCGGGCTTTACACCGATGTCGCCAAATACGGGCAGGAGCGCGATACGGCCACGCTGAGGGTCGGGCCGCCCGAACCTGGAAGGCTCACGTTCACGCTCACAGATGAAATGGACGACAGCTATTTCAAATATCCCCTGACGATAAAAATGCGCATCCCCGACGATTGGAAAGAGATCAGTGCGGTGCAGGCAGGGAAGCCCGTCGGCGCAAAAGTCCTCGAACACGGGGGCGGATTGTTCGCCCTGGTGCAGGCAATGCCCGATGCCGGTCCGGTCGCAGTCGCCAAAAATCTATGAAACCATTTCTTGTGCTCATTTTATCCGCTGTCCTGGCGCATGCGGAGAGCGTTTCGGATCTGAAATCCTGGACTGTTGAGGGGGGCGTGCAGATGGATCCTTCCAGGCCCGGGCCCGACGGAAAGCCATCGATCCGCGTGGAGCCGAAAAACAAGGCGGCCCTCAAGCTGCGTGACTCCGATGGATCCGGGAAACTAACAGTCTTCGTTTACGACGATGGCACCGTCGCGCGTCCGGACCATCAAAAAGCGGTGGGCCCGCGATGGGGGATGAGCGAC
>CAZRIL010000230.1:0-5009 GCA_964600115.1 uncultured Chthoniobacter sp.
AACTCGTCGTCGAGGACGGACGCGAGGTCTTCAACTTCGATCCGCGCGACACGTCGGCCCTCTGGAGGCCAACCCACGGCCTGCTTCCGCGTCTGCTCGAGGATAATTTTGCGGCCAGCCAATAGCCTTTGTCTCTTCGCGACCGGGCGCCGTTCCGATCTCCAAAACCATCCTGCTGAAATGCACAAACCAGCGTTCCATTTTTCACCTGAAGGAAACCGTTTTGAATTGCACGATCCGTGCCTCATCCGGTCCGCCGACGCCGATCTTTGGAACGACAGGATGTATCTGCAGATCGACCATCGCGGCAAGGTCCTCGGGTCCGGCTGGCTGAACCCCGACTTCACACCATTTTCCCTGCCGCTGAGAACATTTTACCTCAGAGACAACGAATCCGGCGAAATCTGGACGGTTCCCCAGGGTCCGGTCCGCTGTGAGCCTGACGGGTTTTTGTTCTCCGCCGGAAAGACGGATATTTCGTGGAAGGTCTCACTCTTTGGTATCCACTGCACGGTCCGGGTGGTCATCCCGCCTGATGATCCTGTGGAATTGTGGACAGTGGAAGTGGAGAACTGCTCTGAAGCTTCCAGGTCGCTGTCTCTGTTCAGCTATCTGCCGATCGGTAAACCTTCGTGGCTCAGGAACAATTCGCGCTACGAACCGGACCTGCCGGGCATCGTCTTCGATTTCTTTCCCTACTACGTTGACTACCGGGACTACTACAAATTGCGGGATGCGGACAACGCGGTCTTTGCAGTCACCGATACCGCGCCGGACGGCTGGATGTGGAACATCGAGGATTTCCTGGGGCATGGGACCCCCGCTGCCCCGGATGCGTTGTGTCAGCCGGAACTGCCCCGGGCCGACCGCTGGGCGGATGCCGAGACCGAGGCCGCCGCGATTTTCCAATTCAACCGGGATCCGATGCCGGGAGAATTGTTCCGGATCCAATTTGCGTTCGGACCTGGCGCCACGGGCGACGATGCCAAAGCCGCTGCCCGCCGCTACATGGTTCCGGGCGGCGTTGAAGCTGCGCTCCGCGAGGCCGCGGAGCGTGACGGAAAATATCCGTCGGCGATTCAGGTCCGCACGCCGGATCCGGATTTCGACGCCTACGTGAATCACTGGCTGCCGCGACGTTCGCTCATGCTGGTGCGGGCCATGCGATATATGTCAGCTCCCCAGGGGCGGAACCTGCTGCAGGATGCGATGGCAGGCTCCCTGGTCGATCCGGCTTCAAGCCGCCGGTGGTTTCTAAAGTTTTACTCATTCCAAAAGCAGGATGGCTGGCTTCCGCATGGAATGCCGCTCGAGCCCGGGGCGAGCCAGCTCCGCATCAACACGGTTCCTCACAAGGACATCAACTCGTGGGGACCGGCGGCGATCACGTATTACCTGCACGAAACCGGCGACAAATCGATTCTTGATGAACCCGTTTGCTTCTCGGACACGCCGGAGTCCACAGCATCACTTTACAACCATGTTTGCAGGGGATTGAATTGGCTTCTTGCGGACCGCACACTGCGCGGGCTTTCACGCATTGGGCAGGGAGACTGGAACGATCCACTCAACATGGCAGGACACGGTGAGAAGGGAGAATCGATCTGGCTCTCGGAAGCACTGGCATTCGCACTCGACACCTGGGCCCCTGTCTGCGCTGACCGTGGCGACACAGAGCTCGCAGCCGGCTACCGGCGAGAGGCCGATTTATTGAGGAAAGCCATCAACAGACTCGCATGGGACGGGCAGTGGTATGTTCGTGGATTCACGGACGCCGGGCTTCCATTCGGCAGCACCAAAGATCAGGAGGGCCGGATTTTTCTCAACGCCCAGAGCTGGGCGATCATGTCCGGCACGGCAACACCTGAGCGGACGCATGCCTGTATCGCTTCTGTTGAGCAACATTTGGAAACGCCATCGGGCCCTATGATGCTTGCTCCCGCCTACAAGAAAATGAGGGAGGATATCGGCAAGCTGAGCCAGAAATCCCCCGGCCGCCTCGAGAACGGATCCGTCTATTCCCACGCGGCCACGTTCTACGCCTATGCGCTCTATCAGGCCCGGAAACCCGCGCAGGCCTATCGGGTCCTTCGCAGGCTCCTCACGGGCTCGGGCTCAAATCCCCTCACCCGATCCGGCCAACTGCCGCTCTACATTCCGAATTCCTACTTCGGTACACCCTGCGGTGAAAAAGCCGGCCTGAGCACACACTCGGCCAACACCGGGACGGCCGCATGGTATTACCGCACCGTTGTCGATTGCCTGTTCGGCCTGCGGGCGGAATCCGGCGGCATGAAAATCGACCCTCAACTTCCTCCGGAGTGGGATGAGGTTTCGGCCCTTCGCCGCTGGCGAGGAGCCACGTTCGAGGTCATCATTCGCAGAACGCCTGGAATCATATCCATGAAAACAGAACTGAATGGAAAGAACTGCCCGGATCACTTGATCCCGGAACAGGCGAAAGGCAGCTGCCACTCCGTGCTCGTTTGCCTACCTCTGCACGCCTTATGAGCCACCCCACGGAAATCAACGATCTTGTCAGCTTCTGGGACTTTCAGGAACCGGGTGGACAACTTCGCAAGGCAAAGGGCTGTTTTCCCGCAGAGCTCCAGGAAGCCGGCGGACCGATCGAGCGGATCGAGGGCGGAGTGTTCGGAAAATATTGCGCGAATCTCGCTTACCAACAGCACTTCGTGATCCCGCATCCTCAATGCGGGGAACTTCGTCTGCAGGAATGCCTGAGTGTTGTGGCGTGGATTGAGCGCTACAGAAAGCCGGAGATCGAGTGCGAGGCCATTGCCGGAATGTGGAATGAAACGCTGAGTCAGCGGCAATATGCGCTGTTCCTGGATCTGCGCATTCATGGAGGAGCCGACAATGTTTGCGGCCACCTGTCATCCTCCGGAGGCCCCACCCCATCCTTTCGATGGTGCATGGATGCGGCGATCGGGGGCGGGCGTGTGCCCTACTTCGACTGGCACTGCGTGGCCTTCACCTACGACGGTCTGTCAGCCATGGCTTATCTGGACGGAGACCTTCACGAACGCGCCGGCCTGAATCCATTTCCTTATCCCGGCGGAATCTTTCCCGGCACTTCCGATTTTACTGTCGGCGCCGTGCACCGCAAAGGTGAGATGGGAAACTGGTTTGTCGGGCGTCTGGGCGGACTGGCGGTTTATCGCCGCGCGCTGGACGCGGACGAAGTGGTTTCCTTGAGCAAGAATGTTTCGAACGGCTTTCCCGGCACGAAGATGACAGCCTCAGCTTAAGCGTTATATGTTCAGCCAAACCGATGAAATCATCCTTTTCCAATAATCTCGCCGCTCTCCGCAAATCCCATGCCTCGCTCGTCGGCCGCCGCAATCGCATCGACCCATCCTGGTATAACGGCCTCTACGAGCGCTACATCAACCCGGTTGTTACCGCCAACCACGTCCCGCTTGAATGGCGCTACGATTTGAATCCGAAGTCGAACCCGTTCCTCATGGAGCGGCTCGGCATCAACGCGGCCTTCAATGCCGGAGCCATCGAGTGGAAGGGGAAAATCCTGCTCTGCGTGCGCGTCGAAGGCTGGGACCGCAAGAGCTTCTTTGCCATCGCGGAATCAAAGAACGGGATCGATGGCTTCCGGTTTTGGGACGAGCCGTGCGTGATCCCGGAGACCGGTGAGCCGGATACCAATATCTACGACATGCGGCTCGTGAAGCACGAGGACGGCTGGATCTACGGCCTCTTCTGCACCGAGCGCCGCGACCCGGAAGCCAAGCCATCCGACCAATCCAGCGCGGTCGCCCAGTGCGGACTCGTGCGCACAAAGGACCTGAAAAAATGGGAACGCCTGCCGGACATCAAGACTCCTTCGGCACAGCAGCGTAACGTCGTCCTCCATCCGGACTTTGTCGGAGGAAAATACGCACTCTACACGAGGCCGCAGGACGGGTTCATAGACACAGGTTCAGGCGGCGGCATCGGCTGGGCACTCTGTTCGACCATGGAAAAGGCGCGCACGGGCAAGGAGATCATCATCGATCAGCGTGTTTACCATACGATCAACGAATTAAAAAACGGCCAGGGACCAGCTCCGATCAAAACCAAAGACGGCTGGCTGCATCTCGCCCACGGCGTCCGGAATACCGCCGCAGGGCTTCGCTACGTCCTCTATCTTTTTCTGACCGGCTTGGAAGATCCGACAAAAGTAATCGCCAAGCCGCAGGGCTACTTCATCGCCCCTTTCGATAAAGAGCGCACCGGAGATGTCTCGAATGTTGTTTTCAGCAACGGTTGGGTTCACAGGAAAGACGGTAGCGTCCTCATTTACTATTCTTCTTCGGATACACGTTTGCACGTTGCAACAAGTTCGATTGACCGTCTTCTGGACTACGTCAAAAACACACCGCCCGACGGCCTCCGCTCCGCAGAATGCGTCAGGCAGCGCCTCGCGCTCATTCATTCCAATCGGAAATTTTCCTGACTCCGCTTGTCGGTCTTCCCTCAAGTTGGAATCTTGAAATCCTGGAGCATGTCCACAACTTCATGACTCCCAATTGCGTCCTTGAAATTGCCTATCTGAAGCAGGCAGCTGTCATGCAGGCGGGATTCATGAATCTCTGGAATCCATGCACCCGGAAATAGATCGCGGATGACGAGGATCATCGAGAATATCGCGGTGGCCAGGATGTCGGCGCTCCAAGTGAATCAGGCGGTGAGTCTGGCGACAAGGCCAGTGAGCACGGCATCGTCTTGCCTTGCCCTGTCCAAGGCGGCGAGTTCGTTGATGATCTCGTGCGGCAAGCGTCCGGCATCGCGGAGCTCGCGGATGCTAAGGCCAGCCGCGCGTTTGGAGAGGCGTTGGCCGGAGGCGTCGCGGACCAGAGGGCAGTGGAACCAGCGGGGCGAAGACTGCCCGAGGGCCTCGTGCAGGAGAATCTGGCGGGCGGTTGAGGTGAGCAGGTCCGCACCGCGGACGACCTCGGTGACACGGGCATCATCGACTACGGCGGCGAGTTCGT
>CAZRIL010000231.1:0-4879 GCA_964600115.1 uncultured Chthoniobacter sp.
TTTTTTTGTGAATCCCCGGATGATCACATAGAAGACCGGAGTGAGAAAGATGCCGAAGAATGTGACGCCGAGCATTCCGGAGAAGACGGCGGTTCCGAGGGCCTGCCGCATTTCCGAACCCGGTCCGGAGGCGAGGACCAGCGGGACCACGCCGAGTATGAAGGCGAACGAGGTCATGAGGATCGGGCGCAGCCGGAGCCGGCACGATTCGACGACGGCCTCAAATCGGTTTTTGCCGCCATCCTCGAGCTGCTTGGCAAACTCGACGATGAGGATCGCGTTTTTGCAGGCGAGCCCGACGAGCACGATGAATCCGATCTGGGTGAAAATATTGTTGTCCATTCCGCGCAGGAGAACGCCCGCGATCGCGGAGAGCAGGCACATGGGAACGATGAGGATGATGGCCATCGGCAGGGACCAGCTCTCATATTGCGCGGCGAGCGTGAGAAAGACGAACAGCACGCAAAGCGGGAAGATGAAGAGCGCCACATTTCCGGCAAGGATCTGCTGGTAGGTGAGATCCGTCCACTCGAAGCCCATGCTGCGGGGGAGGGTTTTCTTCGCGAGGTTCTGCATGATGGTGACCGCCTGTCCGGAACTCACGCCGGCGGCCGTGCCGCCGACGATATCAGCCGCCGGATACAGGTTGTAGCGCAGGACAGAATCCGGGGCGGTGATCTCGGAGACTGTGCCGAGCGTGGCCAGGGGAACCATCGCTCCGGTGTTGCTGCGGGCCTTGAGTCTGAGGATGTCGTCCGGCAACACGCGGAAGCGGGAGTCCGCCTGGGCATTGACCTGGAACGAGCGCCCGAAGAGGGTGATGTCGTTCACGTAGGCCGATCCGAGAGAAATCTGCAGCGTGCTGAAAATGCTGGTCAACGGGACGTCGAGGGATTTGGCTTTCACCCGGTCGATATCCAGGAAGAGCTGGGGTGTGCCGGAGCTGAAGCTTGAGAAGAGGTTTGTGAGGCTGGGATTCTTGGACGCCGCTGCGACCAGATTTTGCGCAGCCGCTTCGAGCGCTTCGTATCCCATGCCCCCGCGGTCCTGGACCATCAGGCGGAAGCCTCCGGTGCTTCCCAGTCCATCAACGGGAGGAGGCCCGAAAACCCCGCTGAGCGCCTGCGGGATTTGCGAGAGCTTCGCATTGAGCTGGCTGGCGATGGCCGTGCCGGAAAGCGCGGGGGATTTTCGATTTCCGAATTCGTCGAGAATCACAAAAATGGTGGCGGCGTTCGGGATGTTCGAGCCGGAGATCACGGACAGCCCGCTGATGAGCAGAGTGTGGGCAACCCCCGGGGTTTCGCGGATGATTTTGTCCGCCGCTTCAGCGACCGCCTTGGTTCGGTTGATCGAGGAGGCGTCAGGAAGCTGGACGTTTGCAATGAGGTAGCCTTTGTCCTGCTGCGGGATGAAACCCACAGGGGTTTTCAAAAACCCGAGGCCTGTCAGGCCGAGGAGCGCGAGGTAGAGGATCACGACGAAGGTCGTCATCCGCGTCAGCCCGGACACCGCATTGCCGTAGCGGAGGGTGACTTTGTCGAAAATGGAGTTGAATCCGCGGAAAAGCCAGCCAAACACGGCATCGAGCAGGCGCGCAAAGGCGTCCTTTCTTGCTCCCGGCGGCTGGAGCAGAAGTGCGGCGAGGGCGGGACTCAGGGTCACGGAATTGAATGCCGATATGATGGTCGAAACGGCGATCGTCAGCGCGAACTGGCGGTAAAATTCTCCGGAAATACCCGTGATGAACGCCGTCGGAACAAAGACGGCCGTCAGCACGAGCGACACGGCGATTACAGCCCCGAAGACCTCGGTCATGGCCTTCTTTGCGGCCTCAACCGGGCCCATGCCCAGGTGGAGGTTGCGCTCCACATTTTCCACGACCACGATTGCGTCATCCACAACGATGCCGATGGCGAGCACGATGCCGAAGAGGGAAATGTTGTTGAGCGAAAACCCGAAGGCCGCCATGGCGGCAAATGTTCCAATCAGGGAGACCGGCACCGCGATCAGCGGGATGATTGTTGCCCGCCAGGATTGCAGGAACAGCAGGACGACCAGGATCACAAGGGCAACTGCCTCGAAGAGCGTGTGCACGACCGAGTTGACGGATTCCTGGACGAAGCCGGTCGTGTCGTAGTCGATCCTGTATTCCATGCCCTCCGGGAAGCGGGTTTTCAATTCCTCCATGAGCTTCCGGATGCTTTTTGCGGTCTCCAAAGCATTGCCGCCGGGCTGCTGGTAGATCGCGAGGCCGACTGTCGGCCTCCCGTCCAGCGTGCTGTCGATATTGTAGGTCTTTGCACCGAGTTCCGCGCGGCCGATATCCCCGAGGCGGACGATCTCGCCGCGGGAGCCCTGCTTGACCACGATCTGCTCAAACTCGTCCGGGCTCGTGAGCCGGCCCTGGGTATTCACCGTGTATTGGAAGGTGGTGCCGTCCGGGACCGGCGGGGCGCCGATCGTGCCAGCTGCGACCTGCACATTTTGCTCGCGGATGGCGGCGACAACATCCTCCGCTGCGAGGGCGCGTGCGGAAAGCTTCTCCGGATCGAGCCAGATCCTCATGCTGTATTCGTAGCCGAAGATGCTGATGTCACCGACGCCGTTCACGCGGGCGAGCGCGTCTTTGAGCTGAAGGATCGCGTAGTTGCCGAGGTAGAGCGCATCGAAGCGGTTGTCCGGCGAGATGAGGTTGACGACCATCATCATCGAGGCCGACTGCTTCTTGACCGCAACGCCGTTCCGGCGGACATCCTCCGGGAGGAGGGGGAGGGCGAGATTCACACGGTTCTGGGTGAGAACCTGCGCGGTATCGAGGTTCGTGCCGAGCTTGAAGGTGATCGTGAGGACATAGGAGCCGTCGCTGTTGGATTTCGACGACATGTAGAGCATGTTCTCGACACCGTTGATCTGCTGCTCGATCGGGGCGCCGATCGTCTCCGCGACCGTCGTGGCATCGGCACCCGGATAGCTTGCGGCCACCTGCACTGTCGGCGGCGTGATCTCCGGATACTGGGCGACCGGCAGCACCATCAGAGCCACCGCTCCGACAATCGTGATGATGATCGACAGCACCGAGGCAAAGATCGGGCGGTCGATGAAGAAATGGCTGATGTTCACGGATTGGTCCCCGTGGTGGTCGCAGGCGCGGAGGCAGGAAGCCCGTCGCCGCTCCATGGCTTCGTGGTGACCTTTTCGCCCACCCGCGCTTTCATGAGGCCGTCGACTATCACGTTGTCTCCGGCTTTGAGGTCCTTGCCCGCAACCGCCCGCCAGCCGTCATCCTGAATGGCTCCGGGTTCGACGAGCCGGTAGTCCACCGTGCCGTCCGCCTGGACGATGAGGACAAACTTCTGCCCCTGGTCGGTCCCGATGCTTTCCTGCGGGACGAGAAGGGTTTTATATTTCGGGCCGCCCGGGAAGCGGAGGCGGACAAACATGCCCGGGCCAAGCAGGCTGGAGTTGTCCTCGAAGACTCCGCGGATCGGAATCGTACCGGTGGCGCTGTTGAGCCGGTTGTCCGCGAAGTCGATGTATCCCTCATGGGGAAAACCTTTTTCATCCGCAAGCTGGAGGTGGATCGGGGTTTTTGGTTGCGGCTTTTTTTCAGGCACCGTCTCCGGCACATCCCCCTCCTTGTGCTCCGAGTTCTGCAGCCGGATGTATTTCAGGAGCTGGCGCTCGTCGATGTCGGCGTAGGCGTAAATGGGATTTGTGGAAACGATGACGGTGAGCGGATCCTTCATGTCCGGTGTGACAAGGTTTCCCGGAGTCACCGCGGCTTTGCTGGTCTGTCCATCGATCGGCGAAGTGATGCTTGTGAATTCCAAATTCAGCTTCGAAGTGTCCAGATCGGCCTTTGCGGATGCGAGCGCGCTCTGGGACTTGAGGTAGGCGGCGGACTTCGCGTCGAAATCCTGGGCGGAGATCGCATTCTTCTGGCGCAGTTCGCGCGAGCGGTTGTATTCGATGCCTGCGAGCTGGAGGTCCGCCTGCGCCTTGTTGAATTCCGCCTGCGCCCGGTCGAGATCGGCCTGGTAGGGCCTCGGATCGATCACGAAGAGCACGTCGCCCTTCTTCACATCCTGGCCGTCCTGGAATTTAGTCTCGGTGAGATACCCGCTGACCCGGGCGCGGACATCAACCGTCTGCACGGCTTCCGTCCGGCCGGTGAACACGACGAAATCCTGGATCTCGCGTTCCTGCACCGGCGTCACGGTAACCAATGGGGGCGGGGCGGATTGTTCGACTTCTTTGTTGCAGGAAATGAGCGCGAGCGGCAGGGAAGCAAAGAGAAACGGTCGGAGGAATGGTTTCATGCGTGTTTTTCTGCCGTATAGTGGATCCCGGCGGCCAAAGAAATCAGAATCGAATTCGCTCTTTCCGGCTGCCCCTCCTGACATCCGCGATCCGGGGCAGGCGCTGGGTTGAAGGGTCAGGAATCAGGGTTCCGGATTTGCCTTGATGAACTTCTGGAACCACTCGCCGGCCGGCTCGATCACAAGCTGCATGTTTTTCCTGTCCACATGGGTCAGGCCGAAATTAGCTGCGTAGCCTTCCGCCCATTCGTAGTTGTCGATGAGCGTCCAGGGGAAATACCCGCGGATATCGACCCCGTCGTTCATGGCGCGGCGCATCTGGTTCACGTGCTCGCGGAAGTAGCGGATCTTCTTCTGTTCGCTCTGGGTGCCGATCCCGTTTTCGGAGACGACGATCGGCTTGCCGTAGCGCTTGTTGACGTTGACGAGCGTCTCGTAAAAGCCCTCAGGATCAATCTCCCAGCCGTTCTGGGTGTAGTTCGAAGTGAGTTCGCCGTGAGGGCGCTTGACGAACCGGATGACCGAGGCGTCCTGCGAGTAGTAGTAGTTCACGCCGA
>CAZRIL010000232.1:0-4862 GCA_964600115.1 uncultured Chthoniobacter sp.
GAGCGAGCATTCCTACGATGCTGCCGTCCTGGATATCACGATGCCGGGCCGCGATGGTGTGAGCGTTATCCGTTCGGCACGCGTTTCCGGGTGTAACTGCCCCATTCTCCTCGCCACGGCGAGGGGGGAGGTTCGCGAGAAGGTGAGCGGACTCGATTCCGGAGCTGATGACTATATCGTGAATCCATACTCGACCGAGGAACGTCTCGCCCGGCTGCGCGCTCTACGGCGTCGGGCGCGGCCAGGATCGGATGATGTGCTTTGTGTCGGAGATCTTGAGATTGATCTCCGGGCACGGATCGCCCGGCGGGCTGGCGAGGAGATCCGCCTGACGAATCGCGAGTTTGCGCTCCTCGAGGTTCTGGCTGAGGCGTCGCCGCGACCCGTATCCAAGACGGCTCTCGTAGAAAGGGTCTGGGATCAGCATTTTGATTCCGGAACCAATGTCCTGAACGTCTACGTCAACTATCTGCGGAAGAAAATCGACCTTCCCGGTTGCCGTCCTCTGATCCAGACGCTTCGGGGCATAGGCTTCGCTTTGAGAGAGGAAACCCCGTGAGCTTCCGGTTGAAGCTGGCTGTCTGGTTCGCGCTTTCGCTGATCGTGCTCGCTTCAGTTCTTGTTGTCACTGCGCACCATCACCTTGACGAGGAGTTGAGGAAGGATCGATGGGACCGTTCCCATCCCGAGTTTCCCAACTGGGTAATCCATGGCAGTTACACCGACGAGGAGGTACAGGATATTCTTGGTGAACTCGTCCAGGTCCTCCTTTGGGCAGGAGGGCCTCTTGTGCTGTTGAGCGTCGTCGTTGGCTACGTCATTGCCCTGCGCTCGGTGCAGCCTATCCGGCGGATCAACAGCGAGTTGGCCGGGCTGCAGCCGGCGTCGCTTGCTCGTGGGGTCGCCGTTCCGGAACGTGAACCCGAACTCGCCGCGCTCGTTGAGCATCTTAATGAGCTGCTCCGGCGTGTGAATCACTCCTATGAGGAAATGGCGGAGTTCTCGGCCCGCGTCGCCCATGAACTACGGACACCGCTGACACTTCTTCGTATGCGCATAGAGTCGACCGCAGCAGAGCTTCCGCCGGATTTCTCGGAGGACGTTCAGGAAGAAATCCGGAGGCTTTCGCAGCTTGTCGAGCGCTTGCTTCTCACGGCGAAAGTTGAGGGTGGGAAAATGGAGCTTCACCCCAAGTCCTTTGACCTTGATGCTCTTCTTGAGGACTTGAAGGAATCTTACACGTTGTTGGCTGAGCAGCGATCGCTTCGATGGGAATGGATTCTGCAATCAGAACTCTGCTGCTACTCCAGTGCGGATCTTCTCCAGCAGATTCTTCACAACCTGTTCGGAAACGCGCTCCGATATGCCGTAAATCGGGTCAGATGCCGCGTGTCCCATGGAATGGATGGAAGAAGCATTGTCATAAGGCTTACCAATGACCGGAAGGAAAGTGCCGGTGTCGAGGGCGGGACCGGTATCGGCCTGCGGCTCGTTCGCAGCCTGAGCACGGCCCTTCCCGCCACGATGTTTTCTCAGCGCACGACATCGCGTTATTTTTCCATACGCCTGACCATCGCGAGGGGGTAAGGGATCTATCCATCGGACCGTCTTTCCCGAGGGGAGAATTCGAGGATTGGTCGGTCTGGCTAGTTGGTAGCGCGGCAATGTCGGGCATGGGATGTGAAATGATTTTACGGATTCGACGATGGCGCGGGCATTCGGGTAGAAGCGGGTCGGATGAAAACGTTCTCTCTCCTTCTCGCCGCCGCCTTTCTTGTCTCGCTCCCCGCCCTGGCGGAGGTGCGCATCGCGGCGGTTTACTCGACGTCCGGGCCGCAGGCGCCGATTGACGAACCCTCGTGGCAGGGGGTCCGCGCGGTGGTGGATCAGGTGAATCGCGGTGGCGGCATAGGTGGCTCCAAGGTGTCGGTGACTCTTTATCCCATCGATTCGACGGCCAAAGCCGCTGCCAGCGCGGTTGAGAAGGCTCTGGAAAAGGATCCCGGCTTGAGCGGTTTTGTCGGACTCTCCGATACCGACCTCGCCCGGGCTGCCGCGGATGTCGCTGCCAGGCGGGGCAAAGTTTTCATCACGTCGGGAGCGACCTCGCCCCGGCTTCCCGGTCAAGTATGGGGTGGAAGGACTTTCCTTGCCTGTTTCGGTGACAACGCACAGGCGGCGGTCGCTGCCGAGTGGCTCGTCGGAACGCGAAAGATCAGATCCGCGGCCGTGCTCTACAACGAAACGAAATCCTACACGCGACTTCTGAACCGGTATTTCACTTCGGCCTTCCACCGGCATCGGGGCCGCATCACGGGTCGCCTTGGCTACCGGCCCGGCGAGGTGCTTTTGATTCCGCCGGCGGTTTTGAAGGCAGAGGCGATCTACCTCGCAGCGGAAACGGCAGAGGAAGCGATCGGGATCATCGCCGTGCTTCGGGGGAAAGGTTTTGCCGGTCCGATCCTTGGCGGCGACGGCTACGACGCGCCGGCAAAATGGGCAAAAAACCCTCTCGCGGCCGACGTTTTTTTTACCACGCATGCCTTCCCGGCCCGGACCGCGGGAGCGGCCACCGCAGCGGATGTTAAGGCGTTTCGTGCCGCGTTGAAAAAGAACGGTCAAAAGGCCGGTGCCTTTGCCGGCCTCGGTCGCGATGCCGCCCTTCTGCTTCTCCGTGCGGTTGCCTCATCCGGTGGCGGTGACAGGGCATTGATCCGGACCCTGAGGCTCGCGCAGCCCTTCCCCGGGGTGACAGGCTCGATTTCCTACCGTCGCGGGAATGTGCCGGTGAAGCCGGTCGCCCTCATCGATGCCACACGTCCGGAAGTCCAGATGCTGCAGATGACGCCGCTCTGGGTGCCCCGTCCATGAGGCGATCGTTTCGAACCGGGCATTTCCTTGGGTCGACAATCGGGCGCTGTCCCGCTAATCGGAAGGCTTGAACAAACGACTTCAGCTCGGAGCGTGGGTGGCGGGCCTTCTGATTGCCATGGTGCTTATGGAGCTTTGGCTTGGACGCTCGTTTTTCGGCCCCGGCGGCCAGCCCGTTCTTTGGGTATCGGATATCTGGAGCAGCCAGTGTTCGCAGGGATTCGCCGATGCCTATTCGTTCTCTCACATCGGTCACGGGTTCGTCTTTTTCTTTATCCTCTGGCTGGTTGCCCGTGGCTTGCCGCTCCGGTATCGGTACCTGATCGCGGTCGTGCTTGAGGTTGGATGGGAAATCCTGGAGAACTCGCCGATCATTATCGATCGCTACCGGGATGCGACGATCGCCCTCGGCTATGCGGGCGACAGCATCTTCAACTCGGTGAGCGACGTGCTGATGATGTCGTTCGGGTTTCTGCTCGCCTGGCGATTGCCTGTTTGGGCGAGCGTGGCATTGCTTCTTGCGATGGAGATCGGGTGTGCGCTCTGGGTTCGCGACAATCTTACGATGAATGTGATCATGCTCATCCACCCGATCGAGGCCTTGAAGACCTGGCAGATGGGCGGAAGTCACTAGCGGCATCTCAGGCGACGGAGCGCTTCGCCGTGATCTTCACATGAAGGTGGACGATGTCGTTGACGACATGCTTCCCCAGAAACCGAAAAAACCGGCCGGACCCGTAGATGCTGCCGAAGTCGGTCCGGTCGAGCCCGAGGACCGCCTGGCCGGTCACGGTGTCCGAATCGCCCGCGGCGACAAGGATGGGAAAAACCAATTCACGCTTTACACCGCGCAGCGTGAAGCGACCGGTCAGTTGGAAGTTTGGCATACCTTCCTGAGCTCCGGCTATCGGCTCGACGGCGGTCGCCACAAAGGTGGCCAGAGGATGGTGGGGAACATCGAAAAAGTCGTCGGATTCCAGATGGGAAATCAGCATCCGGTTCATGGCCGGGTCCGCGATGTCCTCGCAGACGATGGTCGTCAGATCAATGGTGAAGGCGGCCGCCTTGAGGGTGTTTTTCTCCAGGGAGAGGCTTCCTTCGCGCACGGCGACGGTCCCGCTGTGATGATTAAAAAGGTTGCGCCCCGTCCAGCGAACGAAACTGGCGGAGGGAACGACGGCAAACAGTCCGTCGAGGTCCGGCAGAGACGGCAAGTGTCCGGTTCCCTCGAGGGCGCGGCCTTCACTTTCCCAAGCTGCCAGCCCTCCCTCGATGATCCCGACATCGGTATAGCCTGCCTCGTGGAGCTTCTGCTGCGCGGCAGCGGCATCGTGTGATCCGTCCCCTGCGCCGTAGACAAGGATCGGCCCCGCTTTGTCCGGCTGAATCTCCCCGACCCGGGAAAGAAAGGCCGTCTCGTAAACACAGGCATTCCGGGAGCCCGGAATCCGTTTCGCGTCGAAAACTTCCGGAGGCAACACATGGATCAAGGTCGGCCCGGTTCCTGCCTTTACGGCCCTCTCGATCTCGTCGGTGGTCAGCATTTCTCCCTCTAATCTCGGATGCCCTCCGCCGCCACCGGAAAATCGCCGCAAGGGAATCCCTCCGCTTTTTGCTGCGGAGCAAAAAACGGGCGGAAGGGAGTTGATTCCGGTTCGAGGGAGGCTTTATTTGGACTATATGATTCTCCCCATCATTTCCTTCACCGTTCTTGCCCTGCTCGGACTCTGCTGCGTGTTTGCACCCATCGCGGCGGCACAACAAAACCGCGCGAGATAAGCCGTCGGGATCCGGAGTTTCTCCTGCGCCGTTGATCAAAAAGCTCGCCGACAATTTCGGCAGGCCACTGTTTTGTACGGCCCTGCTGCCTGCTGGCTGGGGAAGTAAATCGCTCCGGGAAGGAGAGAGAGGGGTGGTGCAGCCGGAAGGACTCGAACCTTCAACCTTCTGATCCGTAGTCAGATGCTCTATCCAATTGAGCTACGGCTGCA
>CAZRIL010000233.1:0-4836 GCA_964600115.1 uncultured Chthoniobacter sp.
GGTGTCCGGATCTGTTTTATCCACGAGGATGTGGGAGATGCCTGCAACCTGCAGGAACGCTTTGAGGTGGTCGTCGGAGATAAAGGCCGCTCCGGAAAGAATCGTTGCGCCCCGCTGTTGAAGGTAGCTATTGAATGCTTCCGAGACGAGTGGGCGGCCGGAGAGGGACGGTGTCAGGAGGTAGAAGTAGCGTCCTGAGAATACAAAGACGCGGCCGGGAATTTTCGATTTTTTCAGGTAATCCTGAGTGGCTAAAAAGTCGCTGAAGACACTCCCGTCGTTCTTGGACTGAAAAAACGGCTTCGCGTAGGGACTCACATCCAGAAAAGCCAGCGCAATCAAAGCCGTGGTGAGTCCCGACCGCAGGGCCGGCACCCGGATGCCCCGCACCATTGGTGGTATCAAGATCGCGGCGGCGAAGATGAGACAGAGCATGCCTGTGACCTGAAAGAAGTCGAAGGGGGCGCGGATATTACGGTAGAGCGGAAGCCACTCGAGCACGCGAAATCCCGGAACCAGCAGGAAGACGGCGGAGCCGATGAGGGCCAGCATGTTTCGGAGCGGCCACGCCGGAGGGATCAATTTGAAAATCACCCAGATCTGCACGCAGAAGAGCAGCCATCCGAGCGCGGGAGCGGTATCTGGAGCGGCCTGCGCAAGTTCAAGAAATGCAAATTGACCGGCGATAACGTTCCGAGGACCAAAGGAAAGCCAATACATGAGAAGCCCGAGCACGATGAGCAGGCGGGCCCTCCGTCCGCTCTCCGATGCATGGACTTTGCCGGTGAAGAGCGCAAACCACAGACCCGCCGCTACAAGCAGGCCAAGGTAAGTGCCTCCATTTGCCGTGGTGGGTGCGTAGCGTGAATCGATCCCTTCCGTCAGCCAGCCGGCCCGGTCAATCCAGCCGAGCGGTGACTTTGTGCTGAACGATTTCTGCCACCCCTCGAACGGGCCAAACTCAAACATTGCCACCATCCGCGCCTCACGCAGAGCCGGGAGGTTGGGCAGCACGGCAAGAATCAGGACGGTCCCGGCGGCGAGAAGAAACAGACCGCGCGTGGGCCTGGAGCCTGAGGGTGCGCGGAGCAGCTCCACGAGCGAGAAAATAGCCAGGACCGGAAGTGCCATCAGCCCGGTTTTTCCATATGCGAGGAACATCACTGAGTAAGCCACTCCCGCCGCTACGGCGGAGGCGCGTGACGGCTTCCGGAAAAAGTTAGCCAGCGCAAAGAAGGTCCAAGGAAGGGCCGCCATCGAGCAGATGACAACGAAATGCTCGAACCCGACCGCCCGCGTCAGCACCGATGGGCAAAGAAGAAACAAAAAGCTTCCGACCGTGGCTGAGGTACGGTCGCCGGAGTAAAGGCGAACAAACCGGTAGGTGCCCCAAGCGCCTGCACCGAGGCATATTGCTACGGCGATCTTCGGTCCGGCCAGAAAGCCGAACGGGAGCGAAAGCGCCAGCATCAGAACATTCGTCACCATGAACGACCAGGCAAACGCAAGGCTCGTGCCCATGAGAAACATCGGCGACCACCAAGCGAAACCACCCACACTCGATGCCCCTGCCAGAAAATCCGCTGCCTTGGCATAGTTGGCGAGGAGTTCCTGATTCGACACTGACTGCAGGGTCCAGCACCAGGTCAGCAAGGCCACGAGAGCGACCGCAACAATCGCCAAGCCAAGGGAGCGCCCTCTGGAAGATGATATGGCCACATCTCCCGCGCCGTTTCGCGGATCGGGATCGGAAGAGAGCGATTTATCGGACATAGAATGGGGCGAGGGCGTGTTTTAGGTGATTCTTTGTAGGGAATCACGCGGAATCGAGGGCCGGATTGCAAGGGTCGGCTCGGTCGGCACGCCTTCGACGGAGCGTGATAATGCGCTCCCTGATGCCAGGGATCGTGCTTAAAGACGCTTTCGAAGTATGATGCCTTCACGCGTTTTTCACGTATGGTAACGAAATGTCTCCTAGCGCCAGCCCCAACGGATCGGACGCACCGTTCTCATTGATTACAGGGATTCGAGGGCAGGACGGCACCTTGCTCGCGGGGGAGTTGCGCAAAGCGGGGCGGTGCGTTGTCGGCACTTCCTCATCGGTCTCTTTGCCTGGGTGCTACAGCGTTGACTATGGCGATCCGGGTGCCATCCGGATGCTTCTCAGAACTTTGCGTCCCCGGGAGATTTTTCATCTTGCCTGCCCGAGTAAGCTGGAGGACTCGGCTGAGTTTCAACGCCATGTTTTCCTTCTTTCTGTTAACGTGACGCTGGAATTTCTTCGGTGGATTTATGAAGAATCCCCGGCCACGCGCTTCTTCTTTGCGAGTTCAAGCGAGATATACGGCGACCCGGTGGAGACACCGCAGAGCGAGGTGACAACACCGCGCCCGACACATCCGTATGCGATCGCAAAACTAGCCGGTCAGCAGTTGGTAGAACACTTCCGGAGGCATTGTGGCGTGTTTGGTTCCACAGGAATCCTTTTCAACCACGAGTCGCACCTCCGGCGTGAGGATTTTGCATCACGCCGGATCACCAGATCCGCAGCCCGCATTTCACTCGGTATGCAGGCGAAGCTCGAATTGGGTAATCTCGATGCGGTGCGCGACTGGAGCGATGCCGCGGATTTTGTGAGAGGGTTCCGCCTTGCTTTGGAGGCAGCGGCCCCGGAGGACTATGTCTTCGCATCGGGGTGCGCAAGGCCGGTGCGGGAGCTTGTGGATGTCGCCTTCTCCGAGGTGGGGTTGAAGCCTGAACACTGCGTGGATGTCCGGCCTGATCTTTTCAGGCCGGATTTCACTAACCACCGGAAGGGGGATGCTTCAAAAGCTCAACGCCTTCTCGGATGGAGGACAGAGAAGCCTTTTGAAGTTTGGGTGCGCGAGATGGTCCGCTTTGACCTTAACAATCTGCGGGGCAAGCAGTGATGACGGCCTGAACCCAGAAATCTGCCGGCCCGAAGTCGTAGCTCTCCATTTCAAACCCCGACTCGGCTAGGACCTCCCGGACCCAGCTTTTTCCTTTGGCCAAGGAAATCTCGGGAGGGTGGAGCGGTTCGGCATTCTTTCGTGCAATTCGATGCCAGGCTTTGATCACAGCGACGCTGGTGGCCCTCTCGTGTGGCCAGAAGATCAGCAGCTTTGCCTGCGGCTTGAGCACGCGGCGGAGTTCCCGCAGAAACTGCCGGATCTCGTCACGATCAAAGTGCTCGATCACGCCGAGATGATACGCTCCGTCAAACGTATGGTCAGGAAATGGAATCGCGAAGACCGAGGCATGGCATGTTGCCGTTGCAAGGGGCACGCACCGGCTGTAGATCTCGAGGGCTTTTAGAGAGGCATCAAGGCCGATAATCCGTGCGTGTTTCTGGTTGGCAGCATCCACCTGGCCGCTGCCGCATCCCGCGTGCAGGACGAGATCGCCCTCCTGAAAAACAGAGTGGAAATACTTTGTCAGGCGGGGGGCGATGACAAGCCGCCGGTAGATTGTGGCAATCGTCTGGTAGAGTTTGCTCTGCGGCTGATCGGCACGGGCCCAATAGTCATCCCACCCGCCGGCATCTTTACTCATGGCCGGATTGGGTGTGACGGGGTTACGTGGGATCCGGAAGCGTTCCGGCTGGAGGAGGCGGTCTACAGCGACATCGACGAGTTGTCGGATGCCTCGGAAGGGCTCATCTGCGGGCATTTTGGAACTTCCGTAAGTTCGCGGCGGCAGGCTGATCGGGAGTTCAACAATACGGGCTCCATTCACTGCGAGCAAAAAGAGCGATTCAAAAAAGAAGGGGTAGCTCCTTGAGCGGACAAGACCAAACACGTCCTGGGGGATGCGATCCATTCGATAAACGCGAAAGGCTCCTGTGCAGTCGTAAGGTATGCCAAGGAGGATGCGGGTCAGCAGGTGAGCCGTGAGGGTGAGGATTTTTCTCCTCCAATTCCATCCTTCCAGGCTTCCCTTGCGGAGATAACGTGATCCGACGACGACATCGGCTCGATCAGAGGCTTCCAGCAGCGCCGGGATATCGGACGGGGAGTGTGTGAGGTCGCAATCCATCGTGACAACGATCTCAAAGCCCTCAGCCTTCGCCCAAGCCAGACCATCAAGATGTGCTCCACCAATACCGCGTTTGGCGCCTCTTTGGATAAGGCGTATCCAAGGGTGCGAAACGGAAAGTCTTTCTACCTCGGGCCCTGTCCCGTCAGGCGAGCCGTCATCAACAAAGAGACATGTCAGTTCGATCTTGAGCGCAGCGAGCTGGTTGACAATTGGCTCGATGTTCTCCCGCTCGTTGTAGGTGGGGATAATGACGAGCGTTCTCAATGCGGATAAAAATCAATGGCTGGAAGCGGGAAAAGCATGCGCCCACCACGGGCGATAAAACCCGGTTCACGTGAGATAAAATTCTCCCGGAAGTGCCACGGAAGCACCAGAAGCACGTCAGGGCGGGCTTCGTGCATTTCGGTTTCCGAGACAATCGGTATCCCGGTTCCGGGTGTCATGCGCCCGAATTTTTCCGCGTTCACCTCGCCGATGAGCGGAATATCTTTCGCGCTGAAGCCACAGAATTGTAGCAGGACATTGCCTTTCGTGGAGGCGCCGTAGCCTGCGAGAGTCTGTCCACCATCAAGGATTCTTGTAACCGTGGCCTTGAGGTCCTCGCGGTGTTTGAAGACTCGCTCGCGGAACATCTCGAAAGGCTTCATTGTTTCGAAGCCAGCTTCTTGCTCGTCCCTTAGCATGCTTCGGAGCACATCGTCTGCTGCCGGCAGGCGGGAATCAGACTTGGCTGCCGTCACCGCGAGGCTGCCTCCATTGACGAGGCTTTTCTCCAGT
>CAZRIL010000234.1:0-4831 GCA_964600115.1 uncultured Chthoniobacter sp.
CGACCAAGGTTGAGTTCCTTGATCTTCTTGCTCTGAAACAAAACTTGGATGATCATAGGTCCGCAACTTTATGGTGAGGATGATGTAACCAGGATGTAAGAGAATTATTGTCAGCGACGGGAGGCTTCGCACACACTCCTCCCATGGACCACGACTGGCCGCCCGAGGGAAAAACCACCTGCCCGATCTGTGGCGCGTCGTTCCTGGCCCGCACCGCCGCTGAAACAGGAGGCATTTGCAGGCGCCACGTAACCATAGATAACATCCCCCGGCCGCTGCCGCAAAAAGAAGACTGGCATGTAATTATTTCTCCGGAAGGAAAGGTGTTCACCTCCTCAGATGATTTCCCGACACTTCCCTTTCCCAAGAAAATGGTCGTCGGCCCGAACTACCTCAATTTCGACGGTTGGATCGTTCGAACCAGCCCCTGTTCGATGTCCCTACTGGACTGGTTAAAGAATCAAGCCCATCGGTGGTGGAAAGAGAACCCGGATCCAGTGGTCAAGGCACAGGTCAGCGCGATGCTTTCCGCTTTTGAATACCAAGTCGTGCATGGGGGCGACGCCGAGAAGTGTATCCCGGAGAGCCGGTGGAAGGTTTGATCGGGAGCCAGCTCACCTGATAATTCCACGGCATCGGGGAAACGTGGAACATCCCCAAAAATCTGCACCTGCACTCCGTCCTTTGGCCGCAGTTCGGAGCACCATGCGTGCACCACACTTCGGGCAACATTTTTCAGGACTCTCAAGCGCGGAAAGCACGGCTGAATTTCCAGCAGTGAGGCATTCCCCTATCCAAGTTACGAGTTTCTCACGGTCAATGATCCCAATCGCGTGCTTTTCAGCCAACTCCCGAGCCTCGTTCGTTACTTCCCTGGCCACCAGGTATCCTTGGCTGATCCCCTCATGGATCATTGATCCCATTAATTCCCGAACAACAGCGACCCCGCATTTCCATGTCGCCCACTTTTTGCACTGAATGGCGATGCGGTCCCCCTCTGTCTCAACCACCAGATCAATCCCACCATCCGGTTGGGCTCCCCCGCGAGACTCCACCCTGTAACTGGACTGCTCAAAGAGAACCGCAACGAGCTTTTCGAGCTGGAACCAGTCGAGCCTGTCCAGGCACGAACCAATGTCGGGAGATTTCGGTTGCGCATCAAGCGGTGGATCCCATTCATCATTCCGGACAGGTTTGCTCGGTGCCGGGGGAGTGGTCGACGCCATTTTCCAGACCAGAAAAACGACTCCACACGCCACTGCTACGATCAAGGCGATAGTAAACGCAATCCCAGCAAGGCCAGTGAAAATCTCCAACGGTCCTGGTGCCGAGGTTCCGATGGGTTTGCTTCCCGAGCCACCAGCCAGAACACCATATCCAACAACAAGCACAACAAGAGCCACGACCGCTCGGACGATTCCCTCCATGTCAGATCTAGGGCGACGCCTACTCATCGTTGAAACCCATAATCAGAAATTTGGAATCGCAGCCTTGCGCTTGGCTTCCGCCTCGTCCTTTCCTCTTTTCTCCCTGACGACCGCCTCGGGCGATTGAATCGTCAGGCCAAATTTCTGGACCTGAAGTTCCGCCGTAACTCCATCACTGCGAACCCAGGATCTTGCGCCCATTGAACTCGTTACCATCGCCGTCGTCATTCTTGTAATCAGATCAGACTTTTTCGCCAATTCGCTCTCGCTCGCAACCCTCTTCCACGTTGTTCCCTCCTTGGTATTTGCGCTCAGGATTGCAGTTACCTCGTCATCTTTGAGAAAAGGCCCCAATGGCTTTGAAAAATACATCTTGATCGCCGGATTATTGAAGCCGGGGAAGGCGATTTTGATTTTAAACCCGTGGTAATCGTATTCGTTGGTTGGGCATCCTGGCACGATCTCCGATACCCTCTTCGGTGTGCCGTATCGGGAATTGCATTCGCTTTCGGTCTCGCCGATTCGTGCGTTGGCGACGGGGCACGTGCCCAGGAGCATCAGGAGGAGTAACGTGCGTCGCATTAACAATTTGTATTCATGTGGACAGATGCAATCAAGAACGAGATGCACGACAGTTCCACTCAGGCAGCCCACTGTTCCCCCGACTGTTTTCACTCTCGTGATTTCAAACCTTGCCAGCAGCACACGGATTCGTTTATGGGATTTCATGCCCAGTTCGTCCAAACACCCCCAAAAAAAGGGACCTGGCAAGAAGCCTGTGAAAGTTACCAAAAAGGCAACACGTCGCTCGAAGTTACGGGTGACAGATGTAAGTGGTCCAGTTGTTCTACGTGAGGCAAGCAATCACTACAGAATCGCCAGACGCCCGTGGACGACGGTTGACCTTTTTTGTGGTGCCGGGGGATTGACTGAGGGGTTTCGTCGCGCTGGATATCAATGTCTTTACGCGAACGATATAAACGAGTGGGCAATTCATACTTTCCGGGCTAATCACCCTGTTACGTTGGCTGAAAATTGCCCCATTGAGGAGGTCGACACGACCAAGTTGCGCCGGGAATTGGGGTTGGCCAAAGGCGATTTGGACGTTTTGGTTGGTGGACCCCCATGTCAGGGTTTTTCGATCAATGCACCTGAGCGGTTCTTGGATGACTCCCGCAACAGTCTGTTCCGCCACTACATCCGGTTTCTTGACGAGTTTGAGCCCAAAGCCCTCTTGTTTGAGAATGTGCCAGGGATGCTGTCCCTTGGTGGAGGCGTCATTTTTGAGCGGATTCTCGGGGCATTGCGTGACCATGGCTACCATTTGAGCGTAAAAATTCTCTTTGCTGCTCATTACGGGGTGCCTCAGGAACGCTGGAGGACCATCATTCTTGGGTCTCGGGTTTCTCCGGCACCAGAACACCCATACCCAACACATTTTGCTGTTGCCCGTGCCAATTTCAAGGGCGGCACCACTATGACCTATCGCCTGATGCCACTGGAGGAAACGGTTCTGAAGCCTGCCGTGACGGTTGGAGACGCCCTCAAAGATTTGCCTCGCTTAAAAATGGGTGAAGGAGGGGAAATTGTTCACTACGACAAGAAGGCCCACAGTGACTTCGCACGAATGATGCGTAGCGGTGAGACTGTAACCTACAACCATTTTGCGGGTGTTCTCTCATCACAGAATGTCGAGCGTATGAAGCACATTAAACCGGGTGGATCTTGGCGCGATATTCCACGCGATCTATTGCCTGGGGGAATGAAGAAAGCCCGTCTCTCTGATCACACAAAACGCTACGGTCGACTTCGTCACAGCGGTTTGGCGGGAACTGTTTTGACGAAGTGTGATCCTCATTGGGGAGCCGTATTCCTTCCTGATCAAGATCGTGCTCTCACCGTGCGCGAGGCAGCACGCATTCAATCCTTTCCTGATTCCTACAAGTTTCTCGGTCCACGCGTTGCACAGTTTGAACAGGTTGGGAACGCAGTCCCTGTATTGTTAGCAGAAGTTCTGGCCCGACGGATTCAGAAACATCTGATGAAACAGGAGAAAGCAGAGAGGTTCGAGAATGTCGCTTAGGGTATTCGAGTTTTTTGGATTCGATCCGCTCGATAAAAGTTCTGAGGCACAAGAATATCGCAAGCTCGGTGCATGCCCGTTTGTAAAAGGAGCCTGTATCAAGAAATTCAAGAGCAAAACGGTGTCTGGTGCTTGTGCGTTGAAGCCGGTTACGAGTGGGCCGGTAATATGTTGCCCAAATCGGATGTATGCACACGAATATCGGGTGCTTCTGGATGTAGCTCAGTCATGTTTCGGCAAACAGGCTCGGCTGTGCAAAACAAATTCTGAGGCACTCAATGACGGCAATGATGTCCATGTTTTCGGAAAACGCTGGGGCAAGGAGTTGCGCTTGCCAAATCGCGGTAAAGGCGGTGGATATTTTGTTGATTGGGTGCTCGCACTCGTAGATGCAGACGGGCAATTGAAAGAATTCGTGGCGGTGGAATTGCAGACGATGGACACAACCGGCAGCTACGAGGCTGAAGTTGATGCTTTGTATCGAGGAGAAACCCCGACGAAAGGGAGCAAGGCTGGTATAAACTGGGAGAATGTATCCAAGCGCATATTGCCGCAGATCATTTATAAAGGCCACGTGTTGCGCCGGGAACCGCTTTGCACGAAAGGGCTGTTCTTCATTTGCCCAGCGCCCGTTTACCAACGCATCCTCACTCGACTTGGGGGCATGCTCGCGAGCTACCATCCACAGCCTGGGGCACTCACATTCCGATGGTATGATTTGCAGTCCGAGTCTCCAGGTCATGGAACACCTCGGTCTCTGGATTTCGGGGGGCAGAGCACAACAACTATTGATCAGGTTGCACTGGCATTCACCTCACCCTCAAATCTTCCTGATCCGGGGGTTTATCAGAAAGCAATACTTGCAGAATTGAAAAGCCCCTCACCGCAGTGGATCGGTAACTGAAATTCTGGGTTGACGAACCGGAACAACTGAAAACTGTCTGCAGGGTTCTTGTCAGCAAGGAACTACTGGGCCCGGCGAGGTGAACTTTACTCCCAAGTTGTTCACCACCGAGCCAGCCACCCTGATTTGAAGATAAATTGAACGGCGACCGCCCGAACTGGTCAAATCTACAGGTTAAGGCAGCAACACGGGCCGCTGGCGGATCAGTTTCTTTGTTTTTTCTGATCATCTCGCCAACGGCCCGGTGCTTTTTACAGTGAGCCCTGTCCTCAAGAGTCCCGCCAAAGGGAACGCGATCACCTTGCTCACAACTCGGTCGATGGTATCATCCCGCCCATGCATTTCTTCATCGCCTTCCTGCGAAAACTGTTCCATCTGCCTGTTCCTGCTCCCACAAAGCGGGTCTTCACTCGCTGG
>CAZRIL010000235.1:0-4722 GCA_964600115.1 uncultured Chthoniobacter sp.
CGGATCACCATGGGGTTTGATCTATGCCAGACGGACTGCTACACGGAAAGCGCATTATGAAGATCTGCATTCCGTGGAGCTCGAAAAAAATCCGTGGCGTGGGCATCTTGCCCATGTCTTGCTGGATTGCGGTCCTCGCGGTTTCGACCATCTCCGGATGCGCCCCGATCTCGAAGTATCCGGCGCCCCCGCGTGTGCGCGAAGGAACCCTCGCACAAGCCAGCACGTGGGCGGCCTCCGCGCGGCGGAACCTCGAGGAGAAGGAAGCTTCGTCAAAAAGCCTGGCCTCCCTCCGGGCCGCGATTGCGCAGGATTCACCCGAGGCCCGCGACATCGCAAATGTCGCGCTCGGGCGCTTCGTGGAATCCAATTTTGACGGGGCACAACTGCATAAATCGGAGTTCACCGGGCCGGACGGCGTCGTTTACCGTGTCCGGATTGCAACCGATCCGCGCGACTGGCCACCAGCACTCCTGAACAGGCTGACACCCATCCGCCCAGCGAGGACGAGGGCGGCGGCATCTCTGCAATGGCCGGGCTGGGGAGTGCCCGTGATCGGAGAAAGTAAGCCCGACCGCACGGTTCAGCCGTTCGAGCCGCTCATGGGATACCGCCTGCCCGTCACAGTCGTCGCGGATATGCAGATGCGCGGCGGCATTTGTGAAACGACCATCCGTTTCCTCAATCCCGAAGTCACAAAATCCATCCGCATCGGCGGAAAAATGCGCCCGGTCGCAGGCAACCTCTTCGCTCCGAACCTCGCGACATTCCGGCGGGGAAACCCGCTGATCCTCAGCCTTCGCTGGTTGTTCCAGGTGGACCGGTTCACATATCCCACGAGCCTGATTTTTATGCAGCCCTACGATCCGGACCGGATTCCCGTGGTCCTCGTGCACGGGCTGCTTTCAACCCCGCAAATGTGGGGCGAAGTCGTAAACGGATTGCAGGCGGACCCCGCCATCCGGAAGAATTTCCAATTCTGGGCGTTCTTCTATCCGACCGGGCAGCCGATTCCTGTTTCCGCGCTGGACTTGCGCCAGGCCCTGAGGTCCGCGGAGTCCCGGTATCGCATCGATCACGGCATGGTGCTGGTCGGGCACAGCATGGGGGGGATCATCTCGCGGGCGCAGGCATCGAGTTCGGGCGGCAATGCGCTGCTGAACGAAATTTTCGGGAAGGACTCACCGCGCGTTATCGCGCGTCTGCCCAAGTCGCCGCTTTTGCGAGATACCCTGATCTTTGAAAGGGACAAGAACGTGCGCCGCGTCATCTTCGTTTGTGTCCCCCATCAGGGCAGCGACATGGCGCTGGCGGGGCCGGCCGGGTTCTTCGCCTCGCTCATCCGTCTGCCGAACAACATCGTCGGCGCGGTTGCGGAGGTTTCCGAAGTGGTCACCACGCTGGACCTCCGGCGACCGCCGACAAGCATCACCGGCCTCTCTCCCCGATCCCCTTTTCTGCGGGCCTTGAACAAACGCCCCATAGAGGCGCCCCATCACACGATCCTCGGAGACCGAGGACGGGGGGATTCCCCGAACAGTTCGGACGGCGTCGTCCCCTACTCCAGCGCCCACCTTGCAACAGCAGAATCCCAACTGATCGTCCCGGCGGGCCACGGGGCATTCCGGCACCCGATGGCGATCGAAGAGATGCGGCGGGTTCTCCGCAAGCATCTGATCAATGCTGGTGGAGCGGGAGCAGCCAAGGCACCAGCAAAACGCTGACGACCATCACGACGATGGAGAACGGCACGCCGACTTTCACGAAGTCGCCGAAACTGTAGTTGCCCGGCGCGACGACCAGAGTATTCACCGGCGACGAAATCGGGGTCATGAATGCCGTGGATGCGGCAAGCGCGACGATCATCGCAAAAGGATAGGGCGACGCGTTCAGATCCGCCGCAATCGCCAGGGCGACCGGCGCCATCAGCACGGCGGTGGCGGTATTGGAAATAAAGAGTCCCAGAATGGCCGTGATGCCGAACAGGCACGCCAGCACTCCGTAGTCCCCCAGCCCTGCGGTGACAGCCATCAGCCCCTCCGCAGCCAGTTCGACGCCACCGGTCTTTTGCAGCGCTATCGAAAAGGGAAGCATGCCGACAATCAGGATCAGGCTCTTCCAATGAATCGAACGATAGGAGCTGTCGAGATCGATGCAGCGCAGTGTCCCCATGAGGAGGCAGGCAATGAGGGCGGCCTGAACATTCGGGACAACGCCGCTGACCATCAGGCCGACCATCACGACCAATGATATCAATGCGTGCAACGCTTTTCCCTGGACCAGCAAGACCTCCGAACGTTCCGCCGGCAGGTTAAGGAGAACAAGGTCGGACCGGTCGGACTGCAGGCGCCCGATCTTCTTCCAGGGTCCGATGACAAGCAGCGTGTCGCCAACCCTCAACGGTTCGGCCGCATACCCGCGCCCGCTTGCGGTTCGTCCGTGCCGGAGACCGAGCGCGGTCAGGTGGAAGCGGTTGCGGAAATCCGATTCGATGACGGATTTGCCAACCAGGCTGGAGTCGGCCGCGACCATGACCTCCGCCATGCCGAGCTGCTGCGAACGGTCGCTGAAGTAGGCGCCGGTGGTCGGCAATTTCTCGAGAGCAAGACGCGAGCAGGCCCCGGGAATGTCGACGTCCGGGGCGAACACATCCACGAGGAGAACGTCATTCGCCTCAAGTTGGGTCTCCGCGACAGGAGCGAATGTTTCCTTAGAGAACCGGCGGGTGCGCTCGATGGCGACCACGTTGATCCCCGAGTCGTCCCGCACGTTGGCCTCGCCCAGCGTCAATCCGACCAGCGAGGATTCCGGCGTCACGCGGACGCGGAACTCCCGGTCCACGAGCTGGTATTTTTCGATCCAGTCCTGCAGGCTCACCTGCCGGACACTATCGGCTCCGCCTGATGATTTTGAGGCCAGCCAGCGGCGGGCGAAGAGCATATACGCGATCCCGAGAACGAGAATCGGAACCCCGAACGGGGTGAAGCTGAAAAAGCTGAATCCCTCCGATCCGCTGCGGACGAGTTCGCTGTTCACGACGAGGTTGGGAGCAGTGGCAACAAGGGTCATCATCCCGCTGATGAGCGCTGCCATGGAAATCGGCATCATGAGCTGGCTCGCAGCCGCACCGGTGCTCTGGGAGATCCGCAGAGCAACCGGAATGAAGATGGCCACCACCCCGGTCGAGCTCATGAAGGCGCCAAGTGTGGTGACGACCGCCATGAGCAGGGCCACCAGCCGGGACTCGCTCGTGCCTGCGGTCCGGATGAGCCAGTCGCCGAGCCGCTGGGCGACACCCGTGCGCACGAGCCCCTCCCCAATGACAAACAACGCCCCGAGGAGCACGATATTCGGATCGCTGAAGCCTGCGAGCGCTTCCCCCATGGTGATCGCACCGGTGAAGGGCAGCACGGTGAGCATGATCAGGCCGACAGCGTCCATCCGCGGCTTGTTCACCGCAAACATCGCGATCGAGATTCCGAGCAGTCCGAGAACGATGGCGAGCTGGGAGTTCATGAGTTTTTTCCTGTCAGCCCCACCACCTGCACGGAAACCTCCATCCGGTCAAAAGCATTCGCGGGCCCTTTCCATGAGCCTGAAAACGGAGAAGCCTCCTGATGCGAAGGCGCGACGGCGACGGAAATATGCTCGTCGCCGACCTGTTTGTTGTTCGTGGGATCATAGCCCTGCCAGCCGGCTCCCGGGATGTAGATCTCGGTCCATGCGTGCGTGGCCCCGTGTTGGCCCTCACCCATCTGGACGTAGCCGGTGACAAATTGCGCGGCGAACCCCCAGCTCCGCGCCGCCTCCATCATCAGCACTGCGTAGTCGCGGCAGGACCCGCCGCCGAGAGCGATGGTTGCGCTGGGGGTTTGGACGCCGGGATCTTCGCGGCGCTGGTATTTCAACGTCTCGAAAATCCGCGTGTTGAGATTGTTGAGAAGTTCCAACGTATCGATGAGCTGGCCCGGTTCATAGAGAGCACCCAGCCATTTCTGCAGAGCGGGCCCATCGTGCGGATAGCTCGGCATCCGGTAGGGGATCAGACCCAAATGCTCGTTCGCGGAATACTGGAACGGGAACGAGCGCGCGCGCGGATCGATGTGGCACTCGATGAGCAATTCGTCGTAAAGATCGACATTCACCTCGCTGAATACCCGCAATTTGGTTGCGGGCTCCGGGAATGTCACGATGGCCACGGAATTCGCGTTCAGGTCGCGGAGCCACCGGATTGATGCCTTCGGCTCGATTTCCAACCGCCCGCTGTGGATGTGCACGTCGTGCCCCTCGCGCGGCCGCATCAGCGCACGGTGCGGGCCGAACGTGACCGGCTGGTTGTAGTAATACTCGGTCGTGTGGGTGATTCGGATCCGTTTCATCGCGTCCGCGTTATACCCCGATGCACGAGTATGTCCAATCCGGGAACGGGAAATGCGGACGCCATCCATGGTATGGCTGAGAGCGCAAGCCTCGGCCAACCCTGCAGCCCTCGGAGCTCGCAAATCAATGGCCACATTATTTAAACCGCTCTAATTGACGCGCGCGTCCGCTTGCAGAGCGTGCGCCAAAACGGGCTCGCCGCAGGGTTCTCCCTGCCGGAATAAAAACCCTCCGGAGACCGTTCCGTATTGCGTTTGTCGGCCCGGTTTATTCGGGGAGGGAAGGGACCTACCAGTCGGCGTTTGTGCCGCGGGTGTCCATGTGCGTGAAGCCGGGATACCG
>CAZRIL010000236.1:0-4710 GCA_964600115.1 uncultured Chthoniobacter sp.
CTCAAGCCAGACCATGAAACTCCGCGCCCACCCTCGCATCCAGAAACCCTGTCCCAAGACCTGGGATTCCCTGACCGGGAATGAACAGAAACGCTTTTGCAGCGTCTGCCAGCACTTCGTTCACAACCTCGATGAGATGACGGATGAAGAGCGCAGGCAAGTTCTTCGGGCGCCGGGGCGTAAATGCGTGGCATACCGGGAAAGCCCGGAAGACAGGCACCTGCCGATAGGTGTCTGGCTGTTCCTGGATCGATTGAGGCTTCTTCGGCCAATTACTGCTCTGGTTGCCGTTGTGGTCGCACTGCTCGGCACGGGCTGCGCCACGACCAACAGAAAAGACAGCACCAACTGCCCACCAACGCTGGCCGACAAGACAAGTGCCCCCGAGAAGATTGAGGATGGGAAGACATTTACGACGGTTGGGATAATTATCGAGGATACGCCCCTGTGGAAACGAATCCTTCATATCCAATGACCAAGGCAAGCTATCCCAACCGGGTTGAGCTGCTTTAATCTGCCAGGGGATCAATCAAGCCCGGATCGTCGTGGCGCACGCTCCCGACCCTTCGATCCACGGGGTAGGTCTTCAGACTGCCATCAGGCAACGGACCCAGGAAAGCCAGTCGTTCATCCTCTGAGAGCGGATCTGGTGAGAACCAGCGCTCGTATTGGTCTTCACGAAGAATGACCGGCATTCGATCATGGACCGCCGATGCCTCCTTGTTTGGCACCGTGGTGATTGTGGCCACGGTCTCTCCTTCCCAGATGGCACCAAAAGCAATCTGTTCCCCGTTCGCCAGAGTGAAGTAGTAGGGTTGCTTGGTCCCATCCGGCAGTTTCTTCCACTCGTAGTATCCGGTGGCAGGAACAATGCAGCGTCGGGATTTGAATGCTGAACGGTAGGAGGGCTTGCTGGCAACCGTCTCCGCCCTGGCGTTGATCATCAGAGGTAACTTGGAATCGGGTTTCGCCCAGACCGGGATGAGGCCCCAGCGAAGTTCCACCACCTCTCTTTCAGATTTCTGGTCCCGCCTTACCACCGCGATACCTGTCGTGGGGGCGATATTGAATCTGGTCGGAGGGGTGTAGCGGAGCTGCGAGACAGCGAATGCCTTCAGAGAGATCTTTGTGGTATCAAGGGTGAACCGGCCGCACATCTGCAAAACCTAGCACGGTATTCAGAGGGATTCCAACGCTATGCCGGGGTGGCATGCCTGTGATTGTCTTCTCGTCCCAAGAAAATAATCTGTTGCCAATTGCAGGCCCCTGTTGCCTACTCATTGCTCAATATGAGTCTTACACACCTAACCAGCCGATCCCTACGGCATCTGCTCACCCTGACGGAGAAGAAAGAGCAAATCCTGAAGGGGCTCGAAGAAATCGAAAACGAAATCGCCAAGGCGCTGAAGGGCGCCTCCACCTCGGTTGTTGAAGCCGCTGAGGCCATCTCTCCCTTCAAGCCTGCCAAGAAAGCCAAAGCAAAGAAGGCCCGCAAATCAAAGGCAGGCAAACAGGGTGACCTCAAGGCGCAGATCCTCGCCGTCCTGCAGGATGCCGGAGACCAGGGTCTCAAAGTAAAAGAGATCGCCGAAAAGCTTGGAGCGAAGGCCGGAAACATCTCGGTTTGGTTTAGCACGACAGGCAAGAAACTGACCACGAAGGTTGAACCCGGTCGTTATGCGGTAAAGGGTGCCAAGAAATCTGCTGACAAGCCTGCGGTAGCGGCTCCTGTTGCAAAACCGGTCAAGGCTGCCAAGAAGTCAGCCAAGGCAAAAAAGAAGAGCGGACTCACCCCCGAAGGCAGAGCCAAACTCGCTGCCAGCATGAAAGCCCGTTGGGCCGCAAAGAAGGCAGGCAAGAAAGCGTAGTTCTCTCAAGTTCCAGACACACCAAAGGCCAGCGTGGAGCGATCCATGGCTGGCCTTTTCTATATCAGTGGATATCGGGTTTGTTCAGGTCATTTGATGCGGTTGCATTTGCTCTACCTTTTCCGGTCTTCTTTCGACCTTGCATTACGGTGGCAATAACAAGGGAGCCTGACAAAATGATGATCATGGCACCGGACCACCAATGCGTGAGTTGCTGGTAGTATATCGTCTTCCGAGCAACAGTGGCAAAGCGCCCCACTTCAAGGACGGTTTTTGAAGGCAGCAGAGTTTTAGCATCATCAGAGAGTGATCTACTTTCTATTGCTGCTGTCGCTGTCATGATCGCAGAGTCGTAGGGGTTGGACCGAACATGTGGATATTCTAGCACCAAGGCAAAACCCCAAAGAAGCCCGACTGCTGCCAACAGGTAGAATGAGAATCGCATTTTATGCTGTTTTCGCCTATTCCGAGCACATTTGAAGCGCGTGTGCCTCGTCTCCGTTACACCCTTTTCCGTTATGCATAGCTGCTACTGATTGACGGATCATTTTCCTCTGCTGTTAGACTTCTCCAATGCGGATTTTTCTTGTAAGCGTTTCTGAAACCAATTTGTTGTTTCAGATGAGGAGGATTGCGGCGGGGCGTAACCAAATTGCTTTAGTTTTTGCACAGCTTGATCGCGCTCTTGTGTGATCTGCTGAATTTGCATCCTCGCGCTTTCAAGTTCCTTGCGATTGGAGTTCGCGTCGTACATATAGAAAGCACCGAGTGCGATTAACACCACGACGAAAAGGTTTTTCATATTTATACCCGGTGGATAGGAGGGTGGTAAGTGTTCGATTTGACGCCCCGGCGCTTAGCGAAGCTTTATCGGGGTGAGCGTCATCGTGTCAACTCATGCTCTACAGCCGTTTTGAGCAATTCAACCAGCTCATCATCCATAAACTCGTAGTCGTCGGGAATATCCAGGGAGCGTATGGGCGGGATGGATTCAGCGGGGAACTGGAATCTGATCCGTGCCGCATACTTTGGCTCCATTACCAGAACGAGATCGGCCCAGTGGAGATCGTTCTCCTTGATCCTTCTCCTGCTGCTGTCGCTCACGCCGGCTGACCGGACCGACAATCTTGGGTTGTCCCTGAATATCTGCTCAGCAGTCGGGCTCCGGCGTTGATTTCTGCCGCAGACGAACAGGATTTTGATTGGGGTGGTTGTTTTCAACAAAAATGGAATCACGTTTCACTTTTTGCGACACATGTTGATGCCATCCCCGACAGTCAGCAGGACAGAATCAACTCGCGGATCGCATGCGAGTTTTCGATTGAGTGCGTTTAACGCCTGCGTATCGACATCGTCCTTCCCTGGATTTACCACCTGCCCGTTGCGGAGCATATTGTCGAAAAGCATCAAGCTGTTCGGACGCATGTGCGGCAAGAGCAGTTCGTAGTAGGCATCGTAGCCAGGTTTGTCAGCATCGATGAAAGCGAAGTCGAAGGTTTGATCCGAAGCCAATTCCCCAAGCACCGCCCTTCCGGCACCCAACCTGAGTTCAATTTTGTCAGCAACTCCCGCGTCTTTCCAATAGCGGCGAGCGATCCGGGTCCACTCTTCGCTCTTGTCCACGCAAATCAGGCGACCATGCGCAGGAAGTCCCAGTGCAATACACGTGGAGCTGTAGCCGGTGAATGTTCCAACCTCAATTGCCGAGGTTGCGCTGATGGATCTCACCAACATGCTCATGAAGATCCCCTGATCTTTGCCGATCAGCATTTCACTTATTTCACCCAGTTGCTCAGTTTCGGCCCGCAGTTGATCAAGAATCGGGATGTGGCTTCCTGAACTGTTGTCGCAAACGTAGTTAAAAATATCAGGTGAGAGCGTTGTATATTTCGGCTTCATGGGGCTCCGGGATCAGGGGCTACAGGGAATATCATGTAACAAGCCGGTTTAAAAATCCAGAAGCCATCATTCCCTCAAGATGAAAGGATGCCTGATTCCCCTGCTGGCGTATGTGCTCGGCGCTGATACCTTCCCCATCATGCAAGTGACCAAAGTAAAATACTCCCTCTGGGCCGCCGACTGGCAGCGCTGTCTTCATTTCTACCGGGACCTCTTCTCTGGGGAGGTGACCAGAGAATCTGAGGTTTGGAGCGAAGTGGTGATTGCCGGAGCCACCATTGGAATTCATGGCGGAGGAGAAGGTAAACGAACCTGGACCGGGTTGACTTTTCAAGTCGATGACCTCCGGGGTGGGATCGACCGACTGAAAGCTTGCGGAGGGAGCCTGACACGGGAACCCGAGGATACGCCAGAGGATCCCCTTCATCTCGCGATGTGCGTGGACCCGGATGGCAACGAATTCATGGTGACGCAGAAGCGATAAAAGTTGCCGTCCCACCATGGGTGAAAATCCTTCCCATGTGGCCCGCAATCTCCATATATCCCGACATGTCCAAACTACCCCTGATCGCCCTGTCATTGCTCCTGGCAGCAACCCTCCATGCCGCCTCGGAACCAAACTGGGAGAAACTAGAAGGCTGCACGCTTGGTGATACCAAGTATGCGGACGGTGATTCCTTCCATGTGAAATGCAAAGACAGGGATCTCATCATCCGCCTGTATTTCGTCGATACTCCCGAGCACTCAGGCGATCAAAGGTTTCCCGACAGGATTGCTGAGCAGGCCGCATATTTCGGAATTTCTTCAGATGAAGTTTTGAAGGTGGGGGATGCTGCTCATGCCTTCACATTGAAGACTCTGGGAACGGCACCATTCACAGTTTACACTTGCGGGCAGGATGCCATGGGGGCGAGCAAGCAACAGAGGCTCTACGGCATAGTGG
>CAZRIL010000237.1:0-4620 GCA_964600115.1 uncultured Chthoniobacter sp.
CGTATTGGTTCGTGCCGAACGAGACAATGCCGTTGAAAAGCGCACCGGCGTCCCCTCCGACCGTGACGTCCACATTGACCAGTTGCTTGAACCCGCCGTTTGTACCGACGGTCGAGGAAATCTGGATGCTCTGCGGCACTTCGGTTTGAGTCGCGAGGTTCTTGAGCGTAACCCCGCTGTTGGCGTTCGCGGAGTTTCCGTAGGTCGTGCCGGCAGCGTTGCCGTCGAAGTAGTTGCCCTGAGTGTCGTGGTAGGCTGTCCATTCGATTTTGCCGAGAACCACGTCCAGGATCTTGTCTGCCGTGTGTCCGAGGGTGTCTGTGGCGCGAACAACCAGTGTTGCGGAACCGGCGGAGGCACTCGTGCCCGAGATCATGCCGGTCGTGGCGTTAAGCGCGAGCCCGAAGGGAAGCTGTCCAGAAACGATGCTCCATGTGATCGCCCCCTGGCCGCCCCATGCGGAAAGGGCGGATTGAAAGGCATCACCCGCGATGCCCGCCTCGATAGCGGATGTCAGGATTGTCGGAAACTGCGGCGCGACCGTGATGGTTGCGGCTTGGCTGTCCACTACACCGCCCGCGTTCGTGATCCGCACCCAGAACGATGCGTCGGCGGTCAGTTGCGGGGTCGTCAGGCTGGAGGACATCGTGCCGGCCAACGGGTTCGATGTATCCCCCGCCGCGCCGCGATACCACTGGTAGGCAAGCCCGGTTCCGCTGGCCGTTACCGAAAGGTTTGCCGTGGCATTATAGGAAATCGTCGAGCCCTGAGGCTGGGCGGCGATCTCGGCAGCTGGCGGTGTGTTTGTGAATGCTTCGAGCATGATCGCCTCGGGGATGATGGCCGCACTTGTGCCGGTGTATGTGCCGACCTGAACGGCGAAAGTGCCATCCGCGCCGGGCGCGATGTCCACCCATTTGACGAGGTATCCATTCGTCGTGCTGCCGGTGCCCGAAGCGACATCCGCAGTGGCCGCGTCCGCATCTCCCGCGTTGCCCACGCCGGAACTGTGGCCTTCCTGGAAGCTGTCCGCTCCGCTCAAGATGTATTTGTTCGGGGTCGTGAAGGCATTGCGCGCGGCGTAGAACGCGACGCTGTAGCGCGCGGTGGAGTCGAGCCCGCTGAATGTGAAAACTACATTATTGGTCGAACTGCCGAGCTGCTCGGAGTTGTGCGTGGTTCCGTTCTGGAACGAGATGATCCCGTTGAATGCCTTGTAGGCATCGGTTCCGGCTGCAGGCGTCACGTTGCCGTTTGTCTTTGCGGTCTTCGTTCCCGTGAGCAGTGCGTTGAGCGTGACGCCGGTCGTGGCGGCGGTGCTGAAATTCTTGAGGCTCGTGTTCGCTCCGGGCGTCGTGGCGACGCTGGCAGCCGTCACATTCGCCGCATTGCCGTCAGCAATCGTGATCGTGTCGTGATAGGCAACCCAGGAGCGGGTCTTGATCGCCGCCGTGGCGGCAACGCTGTCCGCCGTTCCCGCGATATTGCCAACGCGCACCCAGAATTTTTTTGTGGCAGCGAGGGCTGGCGTTGTGAACGAGGCGGCGGTTGCACCGGCCACGGGGACAGATACGTCGCCGCTGTTGCCCTCATACCACTGGTAGGTCAGGTCTTCGCCCGTGGCCGCCACACTCAACGTGGCGGTCTGCCCGGAATAGATCGACTGCGAGAGCGGATGCGTGGTGATGGCCGGCGCGTGGACCACGCTGAGCAGAGCAGCGCTGCTGTTGGCGCTGCCTGCGGCGTTGGTGACCCGCACCCAGTAGCTGCCCGATGCGGACAGGTTGTTGAGGGTGAGCGAGGATGCGGTGCCGCCGGAAACCGGCGACGACGCGTCACCGCTCGCGCCGAGATACCACTGGTAGGTTTTCGGATTTCCTCCGGTCGCGGCGACCGAGAGTTGAACGTTGCCACCTGCCACAAGAGACACGGAGACCGGCTGGGAGGTGATTGTTGGGGTGACAGCAGTTCCGACTGTGAAGGTGAACGTGTCGGTCGCCGTGAGACCACCCTCATCGGTCGCCGTGACGGTCACGGACGCCGAGCCGGTCTGCCCGGCTGTCGGCTGACAAACAATCCGCCGCTCGTAGCCCGCAGGGATTATGCTTATGCCGGCATCAGGAAGCAGTGCCTGATTGTTCGATGTCGCCGTGACGGTCAAAGAATTGAATCCCGGGATCGCCTGGCTCGACGTGAAGAAATCGACCGGGCGGACCATGACCGAGGCCGGCTCTCCGACAAAGGCCGACTGGTCGGGCGTGATGTTCAGCACCGGCGCAATATCGCTTACGGCCACCGGGGTCGGCCTCCATTGCGAGGTGGCCGAGTTCGTGCCATCGGAGACCGTGAGCGTGACCGTTGTATAGGCGGATCCCGTGGCTTTGACCTTAAGCGTGCGGTATTCGCCGTAGCCGCCGACAATGATGTTGCTGTCCGGAATGCCGGACTGGTTGTTCGACGTCGCGGTGACAGTCAGATTTTCCGGAGCGGTGTCGGGATCGAAAACCCGGAACGACATCTCCCGGCTCCATCCGCCGTTGTAGGCAACCTCGCCGAGGGTTCCGTAGGCGCTGTTGAGATACCGCCATGGGACGAAGATCGGGGGCAGGGCCGTGGCGGGAACAACATTAATCCGGATATACAAGTTCGCCTGCAAGTCCCCGTCATTCACCTGCACCACGCTCCAGAGCGTGCCTGTCGTCGCGGTGTCGGTGAGCGTGATGTTCAGTGTCCGGTTCGCCCCCGCACCGGCAAACGTGGCAGTGTGGGCGATCACGAGTCCCTCGTTGTGGGGATCGGTGTCCACCCTGGCAGATTCCTTGACGTATAGAAGGCCGAGAGAGGCTGCCGCGGTTTCTGCATCTCCGACTGTAATCGGGATGGAGATGCTGGTGGTGCCGACGGTCACGGTTTGCACCGGAATCGTCGTCGAGATCGCCGGGGCGGTATTCGCGGCAACCAGCTTTGGCGTGACGCGCACGATCCGGCATCCGCTGACGCGGCGTTCGCCCGTGGAGTCATCCACGGCCACGGCATAGAGAACGTGGAAGCCCTCGCCGCCGGGCACCCAGGAGTAGGTGTTGGCGAAGGGATACGTCGTGTCGTTTGCGACGCGCGTCCCGTTGTCGAAAAACTCCACGCGGTTCGCGCTGGTGAACACGCCGGTATCGAGCTGGCAGTCCGCCGTCTGGTCGGTGTTGAAAGCAGCCGGGCGGATCGTGTTGTCCTGCGCGTCGCTCGACGGCAGGGAGGGAAAGGTCAACTTCATCTGCCGGACTCCAAGTCCAGCGCGTGATCGCCACGCACAGGCGAGCTTCGCATCGGGGAACCAGGAGTGCATATACGGATTCGCGCGGTCGAACTGCGCCGCCGGGGCGATGGCGAGGTTCGGGCTTTCCCAATCCTTCGACCGCAACGCGTAGGGCAGGGACATGGCGGCTGCGGCGGCCGGCTGCGAGGGGGTGAGAAGGTGCTCTCCACGCCATCCGTTGGCGAGATTGACGGGGGTGAGTGTCACCGAGCCCAACTCCGGATCCTTCCCGGCCATCCCCTGCTGATACGGATACCGGAGCGGAATCATCGAATCCACGAACAGCATCAGGTGCGACGGTCGGTCCACAATTTCCGTGTGCGCCGATTCGCGATCGAACTGAAACGAGCGCGGTGCCCCGCCCTGCGCCGCCCAATCGGTCAGGTATTTCCAATGGAGGGATGTGTTGTATTCCGAGTACCCGGAATCCATTTCCCCGAAACTGACGTGCGCCGGGATTTCCTGAGGAAAAATTGGAGCGCTTGCCGAGCCTTTGTGGTAGCCGTAGAGCGCGATGACCCGGGAAGGATAGGTATTGGCGACATCCATTGCCGTGCTGCAACCAAACGACCCGCCCTGGACAATGACAGGCACATTCGCAAGGCCCGGCCGGTTCAGGTAGCCAGAACCCGAAAATGTTGTGAGATCGCTGAATGTCTCCGAGGCGGCGCTGCCCGGATATCCGACCGAATAGAAGGCGATCCCGTTATCGTAGGCCCAGCGGGACATCGATGCGTGCGGAGCGCCTGCATTCCCTGTCGCTCCGGAGCCCGGGTAGCTGCAGATTACCATCTTGATTACCGGAACCTCGACTCCGTTTTTCCTTGGGATCGTGATTCTGCGCTGATTGGAGTTCGCTGCGCCCAGCGTCCAGTTGCTATTGAAGTCGTAGAGGTAATCATAGGTGCCAGCCGCGCGGACGGAATTCACCAATGTCAGAGGTGCCAGACAGAGAATGCCGAAAGCAAACCGAGCGGACAAGAGGCGGAGGGAAAAGCTCATGGTTGGAATTGCCCCATTCACTAAGCCGGGAAATGATTTTTGCCTATTCCCATAAACGGAATATAATATTGCGTTTTGGAACCACCCGAATCAGTCTGTTTACGATGATGGATTTCCCTGCTCTGAGGGTTAATTTGCTTTTGCAAAAAGGGGCGGCACTGACACGAGATCAATGGCATGGGGCGGCGGAGGCTGTCGCTTTGCGGAAGGGGGCAGAACTCTCGTTTGTCGGATTTTATCCACCGTTCGTTCGGAACGATCTCAAGCGAATCGCCCGGTTTGCGATAGGGGGGATGCTGGGGATGTTC
>CAZRIL010000238.1:0-4601 GCA_964600115.1 uncultured Chthoniobacter sp.
CGGGAAGGCGGTTACCATCGGTGACCTCGCGACGGAGATCTTAAAAATCGTTGACCGCCCGGTTCGTTTGAAATCGGACCCTGAACGTTTCCGGCCAGCGGACAGCGAGGTCAGGCATCTTCTTTCGGACAATAGCAAAGCGCGCCAGCTTCTCGGTTGGCAGCCGAGGGTCTATTTGCAGGAAGGTTTGAAGGAGACGGTGGAGTGGGTGCGAACCCACCCGGACCACTTCGATCCCGCCCGCTACACGCTGTGAAAGCCGTCATCCTCGCAGGCGGCAAAGGCCGAAGGCTTGCGCCCTACACGACAATATTCCCGAAGCCGCTCATCCCTGTCGGTGACAAGCCGATTCTGGATCTGATCATCCGCCAGCTTGTGCGGCAGGGGTTTACCGACATCACGCTTTCTGTCGGGCACTTGGCGGAGCTTTTGATGGCCTACTTTGAGGACGGTTCCCGCTTCGGCGTGCGCATCACCTATTCCCGCGAAGACCAGCCTCTCGGCACAGCGGGTCCGCTCGCGCTGATTCCCGACCTGAACGAGCGGTTTCTCGTGATGAACGGAGACATCCTGACCGATCTGGATTTCAAAGAGATGGTTGCAGCGCATGTGGCCGGCGGGGCCTTGGCCTCGATCGCGGTCTGCCCGCGGCGCGTGGAGATCGATCTCGGCGTCATCGAGAAGGACGAAGCCGGCCGCCTAACCCGCTACATCGAAAAACCGGCGCACGATTTCCACGCCAGCATGGGCATTTATGTTTTGGAGCCCGAGGTCCTGCGTTTCTTGAAAGCCGGCGAACGTGCGGATCTGCCGGACTTGATGCAGGACCTCATGCGCAACGACCACGCGGTCCAATGCTATTCCTTCCAAGGCTACTGGCAGGATATCGGACGTCCTGACGATCATGCACGGGCTGTTGAGGCACTGGACACCTACGGTGTGGAGCGGTTCCTGAAGGGATGAAAGAACGCCTCCGGGTCCTGATCACAGGAGCGACCGGCAGTGCCGGCCGCCATTTGTGTGAGCTGGCCATCGGAAACGGCGCCGAGGTCTGGGGACTCGCCCGCGGACGGCATTTTCCCGCCGGGGTTGCGGCCTTCTCCGGCGACGTGGCCAGCCCGGGCGTTGCGGCAGAGTGTCTCGAGAAATGCCGGCCGCACCGGATTTTTCATCTCGCTGCTGCCGTGCATGGTTCCGCCCCGGCATCTCCCGAGGAGATGTTCCGGACGAATGTCGGCGGCACGTTTCATCTTCTGGAGGCAGCACGACGGCTGGCGCCTGAGGCTTGGATTCTGGTGACGGGCTCGTCGGGGATCTATGCGGCGCCGGATGATCCGGCGGCACCCGTGAACGAATCCGCGCCCTGGGCACCCAGGTCACCCTACGCGGCCAGCAAGGCGGCTCAGGACGTTCTTGCTGCCGAATTCGGCGCGGCTGCGGGATTAAAGATCGTCCGCACCCGGACGTTCAACCAAACGGGACCTCATGAGCCGAAGAACCTCGTTTGTGCCACTCTCGCCCGCCGCATCGCAATGCTCGAACCGTCTGACAGACCACGGCTTTTGGACGTTCGGGATCTCGAGGCAGCCCGGGACTTTTGCGATGTGCGGGATATTGTGAAGGCCTACTGGTTGCTCCTTGAACACGGTCGCCCCGGCGTTGCTTACAACGTGTGTTCCGGGCACGCCACAACGATCCGGGAGATCGTTTCCCTGCTCGCCTCGCAGGCGGAAGCTGGCGGGATTGTTATCAACGCGCTCCCGAGCGACGCGTCTTCGCTTCGACGGCAGGTGGGTGATTATTCGCTTCTTCACAAGCACACGGGCTGGACTCCGCAGATTCCCCTCGCTCAGAGCATGGCGGACCTTCTTGCGGAATGGAGGGGCCGGCTGGCGGCAGGTGCGCAATGAACACGAACGACCGTCCCCGGATTCTTTTTCTCGCCCGCGAGTTCACATGGGGCGGTGCGGCTTTCCTTGCTGTCCGGCACATGGCGCGGCTGGTTCCGCACTGCACGGTTGATCTCCTCGTTGTGGGGCCAACGGAGGAGCGCATGCTGGCGAAAGTGCCTGGTGATGTTTCTGTCTTCACGATCGATCCCTCGCTGCTCGATCCGGAAGCCGAAGTTCCCGGCGGCGTTCAGTTTGCCCTCCTGCACCACGGGCTGTTCCCCTTCCAGTCCTGCTACGATGCGGTGCTGGCGACATCAATTTTTCCGGACTGGGCCGCGTGCGTGGCGCTGCAGATGGTTCATTCTGATCGCAAGATCGTATTCCTTGTGGACGAGGGGCTGACGTTCCGACATCAGACTGGCTCGATCGCCGAGGCGACCGTCGAGGCGGCGCTCCATGCGGCGGATTTCTTTTCGCCGGTTTCACTGAGCCTCTGGGAGCGGATGGCGCTTTTTCGCCCGGAGCTTCATGGACGTCCCTTCGAGATTCTCCGCCCGCCGCTTCCCTTCGACGATCTGATGGCACAGAAGTCGATTCCCCGTCCCGACTGGGGTGGAGGGGACCTGCCGGTGGTCCTGACGGTTTCGCGGTTGTCGCCCGACAAGCAAGTGCTGCAATGCCTTCAGGTGCATCATCGCCTTCGGCAGACCGGTGTTGACTTTCGGTGGATCGTGGTCGGCTCCGGACCGGAACGGCCCGCATTGGAAAACGAGATCGAGCGGCTGGGGATGGGCGACCGGTTCCTCCTCGCGGGGAATCAGGAGCATGTTTATGGCTGGATGCGACACTGCGATGTGTTCGCGCTTCTCTCGTCTTCGGAGGGCTGCCCGACCGTTGTGATGGAGGCGCTTGTCATGGGCCGGCCGGTCATCATGACCAATGTGAATGGGGCCGATGAACTGATTCGCGACGGCGAGACCGGCCTTATCGTGAACAACACTCCTGAGGCCATTGCTCGAGGATTGTCGCGATTGATTGGCGATGCGGGACTCCGCGAGCGGATGGCCTCGCAGGTGGCTGCCGGACCAAAACTCTCCGATCCCGAGTTGGAAACCGAGCGCCTGCTGAGATGGATCCGCGCGGTCCCGCCGTCCTCTTCGTCCGTGCCGCCAAGGCTCTCGATTCTCATCCCCACCTACCGCCAGAGCGGCCTCATCGGTCGTGCAATTGCCAGCGCGCTTTTGCAGGATGCCAGGAATATCGAGGTCGTTGTTTTAGACGATGCCTCACCCGACGATACCGCCGCATGCGTCGAGGCGTGGCTGGCAGATCCGAGGCTTCGCTATGTTCGGAATCCTTCGAATCTCGGGCGGGTGGCCAACTACCGCAGCGCCCTGACGGAACATGCCCGTGGCGAGTGGGTGCTCATGCTTGATGGGGATGATTGTCTGTGGGACCCGGGGTTCGTCCGACGTTCGCTTGCCCATCTCGAATGCCCTGCCGGGAAACAGCCGCTCTTCCTTCAAGCCGGGCAGCGGATTGTCCAAGATAATGGCCGGAGCCGTCCGGTTGATATCCTTCCGCGGATCGAGGGCGACGTCTGTCTGATGCCTCCGGGGGTGTATCTCGATTTTGTTATGGAGACCGGATTCTTCACGCACCTCGGTACTATCTATCAACGCAAGGCCGGGGTGGATTCCGGATTTTACCGGCGGGATATCAGCTCGTCCGATCTGGACTCGCTTCTCAGGTTTTCGCTCAATGGTGACGTGCTTGTTTCCAAGACCATCGCGGGATGCTGGTTCTGCCACGGCTCCAACGCAAGCACCAGCGTGCCGCTCGGCCGCATTCTTGAAAACCTTTCTCCTCTTGAAGAAGCCGTTAATGAGGCGGCTCGGAGGGGGCTTGTCGACGAAAGGGAACTCCGCCCCAAGCTGGCGTCCTACCAGCGTCTGATTCTCAAGCACCTTGTGGGCACGGCACTTGCGAAGAAGGGAAGCCCGCGTGAAATCCTTCACGCCCTGAAGGTGATATGGCAGTTTGATCCGAAACTCCTCCTTAGCCGATCCTATGCGCGGAGTTCCAAGTTCGACCTCAGAGAAATCGTGTGGGTTTCTCTCCGGCGCTGGCTCTTGCATATCAAACGCCGATGCACCCGCTGATCTACCGCGAGTTTGAGAAAATCTGCCAGACGGAGAACGCCGCCGGACCTGTTCTTGAGGTCGGCGCAGTGTCCGGCCCGGACAGCTTGCTGCGCATGAAGTGCCTTTCTGGAATTCGGGAAAAAACAGGGATAAATCTCGATCCGGAGGTGACGGATGGGGAAATCCGGATCGTGCAGGGCAACGCGAATGCGATGACCTGCTTCGGCGATGCCTCGTTTGAGACCGTCCTCTGCAATGCCACGCTGGAGCATGATGCCTTCTTCTGGAAGACGGCGGCGGAGATCCGCCGTGTCACGCGGCCCGGTGGCCTCGTGATCATCGGTGTGCCGGGCTATGCGGGTATGGGAATCGATGACGGCTATCGTCCGGGCACCGTCCTTGGGAGAATCCTCCGGTTTCTAAAACGCACGACCCGAGATGATGGTCTCATGGCGGGAACGCTGACGCTGGGGGAACATTTTTTTCCGGGGGACTATTACCGCTTCTCTGCGCAGGCCATGAGGGAGGCTCTTCTCGACGGACTGGCCGGTGTTACCGTCCGTAA
>CAZRIL010000239.1:0-4574 GCA_964600115.1 uncultured Chthoniobacter sp.
CAGGGCGTCGGCTTCAAGGCCGCTGTCCAGGGCAAGACGCTCAACCTGAGCCTCGGCAAATCCCACCCGATCCTCTTCCCGATTCCCGCTGAGATTAAGATCACAGTCGCGGACAACACGAAAATCACCATCGAAGGCATTGACAACCACATCGTGGGTCAGTGCGCCGCCGACATCCGCGCGTTTTATCCGCCGGAACCCTACAAGGGCAAGGGCGTGCGTTTCGTTGGCGAGCAAATCCGCCGCAAAGAAGGCAAAACCGTCCAATAAATCATGTCCGCCACCGACAAACGCCAACACCGCCACGTCCGCCTGCGCAAAAAAGTCACGGGAACCGCAGAGCGTCCGCGTCTGGCCGTCCATTTCTCCGGCCGTCACATCACCGCCCAGGTCATCGATGACCAGGCCGGGAAAACCATTGTTTCCGTCAACACGACGGAGGCCGATCTCCGCTCGGGTGCCAAAACACGTGCAAACGTGGAGGGAGCCCAGAAAGTCGGCAAGCTCGTCGCCGAGCGCGCCGCTTCCAAAAAAATCACCAAGGTGGTCTTCGATCGCGGTGGTTTCAAATACCATGGCAAAGTCAAAGCCCTGGCCGATGCCGCCCGTGAAGGCGGATTTGAATTTTAATTAACACACACCATGCCTCCGAAACCCAGAGATAGAAGGAATTCACGCTCGGATACACCCAGCGAACCCAAGGAGACGACGGAGAAAGTCGTGTTCATTAACCGATGCGCGAAAGTTGTGAAGGGCGGACGCCGCTTCAGCTTCAGCGCCCTCATCGTCTGCGGTGACCACAAGGGCAAAGTCGGAGTCGGATTCGGCAAGGCGAACGAAGTGAGCGAAGCGATCCGCAAGGCAACCGACGCGTCGAGGAAGCACATGGTCAAAATCGCCGTGCATGAGAACACGATCCCGCATGAGGTGGTCGGGGAATTCGGCGGTGGCCGCGTCCTTCTTCGTCCCGCATCTCCTGGAACCGGTGTCATCGCGGGTGGCGGTGTCCGTGCCGTCATCGAAGCGGTCGGCATCCGCGACGTCCTCGCCAAATCGCTGGGATCGAGCAACCACGCGAACGTGGTCCACGCCACCATCGCAGCCCTGACCCAGCTCCGCCAAAAAGAAGAAATTTTCCGCCTGCGCGGCAAGGCCATCCGGCCCAAAGTCGAAGCAGCGGTGCCAGCAGCAGCCTGATCCCATGAGACTTCACGACCTGAAACCAAATCCCGGTGCCAAACACCGCCGCAAGCGCCTCGGTATCGGCGAAAGCTCCGGCAAGGGCAAGACTTCCGGCAAAGGCCACAAGGGCCAGAAGGCCCGCTCGGGCGGATCGATCCGTCCAGGTTTCGAGGGCGGTCAGATGCCGATATACCGCCGTCTGCCCAAGCGCGGATTCAACAACGCCGCTTTCAAAACCGTTTACGGCGTCGTCAATCTCGATTCGCTCGAGAAGACATTCTCAGCGGGAGACTCGGTGACCGAGGATTCCCTGCGCAAAGCGGGTCTTGTGAACGGCCGCTTCGATGGCGTCAAGATTCTCGGCCGCGGTGAAATCACCAAGGCATTGAATGTGCTCGTGGACGAAGTCAGCGCCACCGCACGGGAGAAAATTGAAAAAGCCGGCGGGACCGTTGAGATTCCGAAATCGGAAGCTTCGAAGTAAGGCCGCATGATCGCCGCCTTCGCCAACATCTTCAAGATCCCGGAACTGCGCACCCGTGTGCTGTTCACCATGGCGATGATTGTTGTCGTGCGCGCCGGTTCGGCGATCACGGCTCCGGGCGTGAATGCGGATGTGCTCCGGCACTGGTTCATGGATCGCGCGAACGCGGCATCGGCGGGCGGCGTGGCGGATCTCTTCAACCTCTTCAGCGGAGGCGCCCTTGCCAACTGCGCGATTTTTTCGCTGGGCGTGATGCCGTTCATCAGCGCATCGATCATGCTTCAGCTGCTCACGGCTGTGATTCCGCAACTCGGGAAGCTCTCCCGCGAAGACGGCGGCCGTCAGAAAATTATGCAGTATACCCGGTATGCAACGATCGCGCTTTGCATATTCCAGGGCTACCTCCTCGCCAAATCTTTCGAAAATCCGCTCCATAACCCGTTTCTTCCGGGGATTATGGACACGATCAACCGGATGGGGGTCAACCTCGTGTCTTCTCCCGGTTTCGGATTTCAGATGACGATCGTCCTTACGATGACCGCGGGAACCATGTTCCTCATGTGGATCGGTGACCAGATCACGGAACGCGGAATCGGCAACGGTGTGTCACTGATCATCACAATCGGTATTCTGGCCCAGCTCCCTGCGGGCCTCATCCAGGCTTGGAGAACTTTTGTCCCGTCGGCCGCCGATACCCAGCCGGCTGTCAGCCCGGTCGTCCTTGTTCTCATGGTGGCCTTTCTGGTTTTTGTGGTTGCTGCGGTCATCGCGGTCACACAGGCGCAGCGAAAGATCAGCATCCAGTATGCGAAGCGCGTGGTGGGCCGCAAAGTTTACGGCGGCCAGACCCAATACATGCCGCTCAAGATCAATTACGCGGGTGTCATGCCGATCATCTTCGCCCAGGCGATCCTCCTTTTTCCTTCGACCATTTTCAACATGGCCTTCCCCGGCCAGCGCTGGGCGCAGGAACTCTCGAACCTCCTCACCTACGGCTGGCTTCACTACGCGCTGTATGCCGTGATGATTTTCTTTTTCAGCTACTTCTGGGTCGCCACGCAATTCCAGCCGGTCCAAATCGCCGATGACTTGAAAAAATACGGCGGCTTCATCCCGGGCGTGCGCCCCGGCAAGCCGACGGCAGATTTCCTCGACTACACGATGACCCGCCTCACTTTTGCGGGAGCGGCTTTCCTCACGATTATCGCGGTCCTTCCTCAGATGCTCACCCAGGGGCTGAATGTGCCCTACATGACCTCGCAATTTTTCGGAGGCACCGGCCTCCTGATCATCGTCGGCGTTGTGCTGGATACGATGCGCCAGGTGGAGACCCATCTGCTACAGCGCCATTACGACGGATTCCTCCGCAAAGGCCGGATCCGTGGAGCGCGCGATCAGCGTCCCCGCATGGGTTCGGGCAACCTTCTCAACGATCAGACTCTCGTCTGGATGTATGCCGCGCTCGGCATCCTCGTCATCGCAGGGGTGACAATTTATCTCGCAGCGCAACACTAGTGCGCGCACCGAACAATTGAAGAACCGAATTGTTCTGCTCGGTCCGCCGGCTTCCGGCAAGGGCACGCAAGCCTCCCTCCTCGGGGCGGTCTTCGGCATTCCTCACGTCTCCACCGGTGCCATCGTGCGCCAGGAACGCGCCAAGGGTACTCCGATCGGCGTCGAGGCGGATTCCTACGCGAGCCGCGGCCTTCTGTTTCCCGATGAGTTGGCGATCCGCTTTGTCGGCCAATGGCTGGGAACCCATTCCCGGTTTATCTTTGACGGTTTTCCCCGCACGATCGGCCAGGCGGTCGCGCTCGACTCGCTTCTCGGGCCAAAATCGATCGGGCTTCAGACCGTCTATCTGCTCGAACTCCCCGATGACGAGGTTCGCGTCCGCATGCTCGGACGTCTTACCTGCTCGAATTGCGGAGCCGTGTTCAGCGAAAAATTCCACAGGATCTCCGCTGATGATCCCTGTCCGAAATGCGATGGAGTTCTCGCCCGCCGTCAGGATGATACGATCGAAGCCCTCGACCAGCGGCTGGCTCAATACCACGAGTTCACCAAACCAATCTGCGACTACTACGAGAAGGCCGGCCTGCTGAAAAAAGTGGACGTGCGCTTCGGGCGCGATGCCGTCTTTCAGCTGCTCTACAATGATCTGAGGACGGACGAATGATCACGATCAAACGCCCTCACGAAATCGAGAAGATGCGGCGCGCGGGAGAAGCTGCCGCGCAGATCCTCAACGAACTCGCCACTCAGATCGCCCCTGGCGTGACCACCGGCGAGATCAACCACGCCGCCTCCCAGCTCATGTCCGATGCCGGTGTGCGCAGCGCCTTCCTCGGATACAGAAAATTTCCGGGCCATATCTGCATCAGCCTCAACGAGGAGGTCGTTCACGGAATCCCTGGCCCGCGGAAAATCGCCTATGGCGATGTCGTGAAAATGGACGTCGGCATCATCCGCGATGGCTGGATCGGGGATACCGCGATGTCGGTCCCGGTCGGAATCATCGATCCTGAAATCGAGCGCTTGCTCATGGTCACTGAAGAGATCCTGCAAGGGGCTGTCGATCTCGCCCGCCCGACCAACAAAATCGGTGATATTTCCCACTACGTGGAGACGGAAGCCCATAAAAACGGCTTCAGCGTTGTGAGGGAATTCGTCGGACACGGCGTCGGCCGCCAGCTCCATGAGGATCCTCAGGTCCCCAACTTCGGGAAGCGTGGCACAGGACCCAAACTGAAAGCCGGAATGACGATCGCCATCGAGCCCATGATCAACATGGGAAAGGCGAAAGTCCGCGTCCTCGCCGACAAGTGGACCGCCGTCACCGACGACGGCCTCCCCTCCGCCCATTTCGAGCACACGGTGCTGGTCACCGACAACCTGCCGGAAGTAT
>CAZRIL010000240.1:0-4561 GCA_964600115.1 uncultured Chthoniobacter sp.
CCCTCTTCACACCAAGAACCCCGGCTCGAACAGCCGCGTTTTGAGCAACAGCCCGGCAATGACTGACCCCATTTCGTGCGCCTGAACAGTTTCGAGGCACCAGTTTGCGTCGACTGATGGAGGGGCGACTGCCTTGGAAATCCCGGCGGAGCACTGCGAAATGTCAATAAACCATGACTGACCCCATTGGCTCCCCACTATGGCTCACTCCATTGCTAACGAAGGAAAGCTTTGATGGCTTCTGCCATTTGAAATGCGAGCAGAGGCGGAACTGCGTTTCCGATTTGGGAAAACTGACTCGCCTCGCTGCCCATAAAGCGGAACCAGTCTGGAAAGCTTTGTAGTCTTGCTGCTTCTCGAACGGAAAGCATCCGCTTTCTTCCGTCGGGCAGCACAACTCTCAGCATGTCACCTGTTGCACCTGCGAGATTCCGACAGGTGACTGTCCTTGCAAGGGTGTTTGGATGAAGGTCTCGCGGTTTGCTACATTTCGAAGCTGCTTCATAACGTGCGATGTAATTCTCCATCGATGGCGTCAGAAAGCGCGAATGCGCGGGGACGGTGTTCATTAGGCGCCCAATTGCGTCAGAAACATTGGCTGACGGCATGCAGGCTGATGGCCAGCGGAACGAGCCCCTTTTCCATCCGACTACTACAAGGCGCCGCCTCCGCTGAGGAACTCCGTAAACAGAAGCATCAACCACCCTTGCTTCTAACTGATAGCCGAGTCGCTTGAGAGACCGGAGGATCTGTTCAAGATAGCATTTTTGCTTTGCCATTCCTGGGACGTTTTCAAACATCCAAAACTCTGGATTGGCGGCTCGAATCGCATTGACAAAGACTGGGAAACCATTGCGGACATCGTTGGCCCCTTTTCGCAGCCCTATCTCGCTAAAGGGCTGGCACGGAGGACCTCCAATGATCACTCGTGATTGTGGACAATCAAAGCTTTCATCCAACCAGACCTGGCTTGCCCGTCCAAATAAGTTAGCGTTGTTAGTAGAAACCGCATCGGTGGAAGCGTCGAATCCGGCTGTGGTAAACCCAGCTGCCTCAAACCCTAAACTTAAGCCTCCGCACCCGCAGAACAGATCGATCACATCCAATCCGTCTATAGGCCTAGGAACGAGAACTTCATCGATTCTCTGCAAATATGACTGCCTCTGGCTTGGCTTCTTTGCGAGCTTAGGGAATGTCATTTTTCACCAATTCTGTAAGTCGAGCGAATCGCGTGATGTCAGCGGTTCCGATCGTATCGGGGTTTAACTGACGAGCGGCAGAGACCAAGCGAAGCCTGTCAAAAAATAGCGTTCCCGAGCGTGCGCGCACTTCACTTGCCGATGCGCCTAAACATCTTGGTAAAAGCAAGCATGGCACAAAGTCAACTTTACTCGTCACTCGAAACCATTCGTTGAGCCAGCTGGACTTTAGATCACTGCTTTTGCCGTTGCCATTGAGGGCGTCTCGACCACAAGCGCACTGGCCTGCCAAGAACAGTGCATGTGGTCTAACATCATTGATGGATTTCCAAATTAGGAAATCCATTCCTAAATCTTTCTGATCGTCTTCAGCGTCTTCCGGAATGCTCTTTCCTAGCTGCCACTCCCACTCTCCCGTTTCTTCATGGATGTCGCGCCATAGTTCGGGGAGTGTTGAGGGCAAACCGGCTGTAATGCGGCCCGGGAAACCAGTTTGCCAACCTTTTGCTCCAGGCCCCATCCAACCAACAAGAACTTCTTTCGATAGTGCTTCAAAGGCTTGAGGAAGCTCGTTAAAAGGTTTTTGAGTTAGCTTGCGGCTTACTGAAACAGCCAAGCAGAACTCGTAAATCCCATCTTCACTAGGGCTATATTCCAATCGATGTCCACCAACATTGAAAGGATAGCCTTCCTGTAAGATTAAGCGCCGTCGCTCAATTTCCTCACCAACAGCACTAGCTTCTTTTTCTTCGGATTCTGCTCTAGCCATCCAAGAGGGCGCCTCTACATTGACGTCCAGCTCGGAGTCATCAATAAGTTCGGCAGCGTCCAGCAATTCACCAGAAATAATCTCGTCAGCGATGCCATACTCAACTATTGCTGAACCTTCCCTAACGGCCTGCCATTCAACTTCGTCGGCATCGTCGATCGCCTTCTGACGAGCTTGCCGATTAAGGCGATCAATAACCGCCTTAATTGTCATCTTCATCACCCGCCTGGGCTTTTAGCGTCTTGCTGATGGAGGTTGCAAGTCGGCTGACCTTTAGGGCCTCGGGATGCAGTCTGCCAGCATCCATTTCAGATAAGGGGGCCTTTGTGAGGATCGTAACACTATCTTCCAGATAGGGACTGGCGGCGACCAGATTATTGAGCACCCTCTGATCGGGTGGCAAGATTTCGCGTTCGACCTCTTCAATAGAAGTGCCTTGCTTTAGTTGTGCAAAGGTTACTGGGTCCTGCACGGCTTGGGATAGAGCCCTAAGCTTGCGATTGTCTTGGACTGCTGGCGGAAAGCTTTCCTTCAAACTTCCGCAAATCAGGCGAACGAGAGATGCTGCATCTGAAAGTCTGCGTTTCGGAATGGGATCTGGTTGTTGCGCCGCTTCATCATCAGGGATCTCAAGCCATTTCCGAAGCGAGCGGTCGTCGAGAGTATTGTAAATCAGTGAGAAGGGAAAAGCCGCGCTTCCACGCCCCTTTTTCACGGAGTCTTGAGGATCAAAAAGATTGTTGCTTTGAAGTTGTTGGACAACCTGATATGCAACGAGCAAACGATCCGTGAGCCCCTTTGTGTCTCCCAGCATTGCTTTGATATCAAAAAGGCTGAGTTTATTGTTGGGAGCTGCTAAGGTTTCGGCTACCCAGTGAGCTTTTGCGTAAGAGTCCCAAGGCCGGCCGCCGACAATATGGCGAACTCCTAAATAGGGAAGTAAGTGCCGCGTGCCTATAGACTTTGGATAGACCATGACAGGGACTTTATCCAAGGCAACTCCGTCGCGGAGCGGATGAGAGTCCCTTTTTTTCTTCTGAGAAGCTGCCCTTGGGTCATTGGCCAAGACAAGACTTGCAGCCAACCGGCGGTTTCCCTCCAAAATCTTGACGGATCCGTCCTCATTCTGGATCCCTACTAGCGGTTCTGAGTCGAAAAAGCCATTTACCGAGATAGAGCTCAGAACGTCGGACATATCAAATCGCGACATTATGTAGTTTAGCGCGTCTTGATCAGTCTGTTGCTTGGGTGCATCAGGACCGTAACGTGGGTTCGTTAAGTCGAAGCGGAGATCCTTTAGAGGGATGTTGTTTACCTCTCCTTTTGGAGAGGATCTTACTTCGGATTTCGGCATGGTGAGAGAGTATCAAAGTTATGGCTTCGCGTAAACCTCGCTGCCAGACCCGGAGAACTCGTTCGATTTCTCCGTCGTGGCAGCTTTGAGGGCCGCTTCCTCGTAAATCGCTCGGTCAGCGGCGGTTCCGCGCACGTTCTCGGTAGTATTGGATGCTGTGGCCCCGTCGTATTGCCCTGCTGGGCAGGCTGTGACTGGCCTGTCTCGGTCTGCCCGCCTGCGGGGCCTCGGCGCATCAATATCGCGCGCATCAGGCTTTCTGATTGAGGACCATTGGCGTCGGTCATGGTTCGCACGGCAGGTGTAGAGTAGGCGCCTCAGATTTTTAGGTCCAGCGTTCGGTTTAGGGAATGGGCTCATGAGATTGTGAGAACGTGGAGGCGGTTGTGGTGGCTGAGGCGGGCGGATTGCCGGGTGGCACGCGGGTCGTTTGGGCGCAGCGCGGAGAAGCCTGTGGACGCGGCGCTGGTCATGGGGGACATGGCGAGGATGAATCCCGACGGGTTTGATCTTCTCGAAAGGTGGCAATCGCGTTTCCCGAGAACCATTGGCGCCCGGGTTCTGCCTGTGCCGTCTTGCCGCAAGCTGGCGTGGTCGGAGAACATCCCGCCATGACGACCTTGATTCTCGACGGCATCTGGGGGACGCACGGGCGGTGGGGGATGTTGCGGCGGCGTATCGAATCCTCGGTCGGGCCGTGTTCGATCTGGCGCTATGAGAATTCCGGGCGCACGTCGTTGCGGGTCGAGGGGCGGAGGCTGCGGGAGGCGTTGGAGGCAATCCCGGGGCCGATCAATCTCGTGGGCTACAGCATGGGCGGGCTCGTGATCCGGTCGGCCTTGCGGGAGGCGCCGCATCTCAACGTGCGTCGCGTGGCTTTCCTGCATTCACCGCACAATGGTTCGCTCGCGGCGTGCGCGCTGCCGTTTGCGGCGTGCCGGGAAATGCGGCCCGGGAGCAGTTTCCTCGCGGAACTGGACGCGGCGCCCTGGGAGATCCCCACGCTGGCGACGTGGTGTCCGTTTGATGCGATCGTCGTCCCGGGAGCTTCGGCCTGTTGGAAGAAGGCTGGTGTTCAGATCCAGAGTCTCGTGCCGGCGCACGCCTGGCCGGTGGTTTCGCCGGAGATTCATCGGGCGGTGAGTGAGTTCTTTGCGGCTTAGGTCAGTTGCGGGGACCTATGGGACTTTGAGACTAAATCCGGCGTTGAGAGTTGAGAGATGAGGGTTGAGAGATTCA
>CAZRIL010000241.1:0-4557 GCA_964600115.1 uncultured Chthoniobacter sp.
AAAAGAGGATTAAGGTCGGGCATGTCAAGTACAATTACCGATGAACGATTTCGCGTCACTACTCCGTCTTCTACTGACCGGCATTCGCTGTTGGGGCCTGCTAGACAGCCTCGAGCCAAGCCCATCGCTTCCAGACAACCGCTGGTGGGTTTCTGTCCGATCGGTAAGTTTGTTTTCTCCCACGAGGACGCTTTGCGATTCAAGTGGTTGATCCGCGAGCGGTTCGATCGCTGGCAGATTCGTTATGTGGACCTGGAGGAGGTGCTTCCCGACGGGATCGTTCGCGATCAGAGACACGTAGCTCCGGTGGTGAACTATTTCCATCAGCAGCGGATCGATGCCCTGTTCATTCCGCACTGCAATTTCGGCACCGAGGGGGCTGCCGCAATGATTGCGAAGAAGTGCGCCGTGCCGACGCTTCTGTGGGGGCCGCGCGACGAGGCGCCCTTGTCCGATGGCTCGCGGCTGCGCGACTCCCTGTGCGGAATGTTGGCCACCAGCGGCGTCCTGCACACCCTGCGAGTCCCGTTCACGTACATCGACAACTGCCGGATCGACGATCCGCAGCTTAAGCACGGGGTGGATCGCTTCGTCCGCGCCGCCCAAGTGGTCAAAACCATGAAGAACATGCGGATCGGCCAGATCGGGCAACGGATCAATTTCTTCTGGTCCACCATCGTCAATGAGGCCGAACTCCTAGAACGTTTTGGAATCCAGGTGCTGCCCATCGACGCGACCAATCTCGTCCGCTCCACACGCGAGCGTCTGGCGAGCCATCGGGCGAAATACCGGGAAGAGTTGGCTCAGTTCCGCCCGTGGATGAGTTTCAATCATTTCCCGGACGAGGACGGCATCCTGGCCAATTTGGCCTTTCGCGATCTGCTCGTGGAGATCGCCCAGAAGGAGAATTTGGACGGGTTCTGCTACCAGTCGTTCGACTCCGTCCCCGCCGAGTTCCGCGCCTTCCTGTCCTTAGGTTGTGCCCTGGTAGATGACGCCGGGTATCCCGTGGCGCCGGAATCCGATTTACACGGGGCCATTAGCTCGGTGCTCCTGGAAGCGGCCAGCGCCTCGGCCGGACCCTCGTTCCTTCCGGACATCACCATCCTCCATCCGAACAACGACAACGCCGTGTTGTTGTGGCATGGCGACGCTCCGCTATCGTTGCGAGCCGCCGATTCGCCCGTGAAACTTGATGTTCCTTGGATTCTCAAAGACCTGCCGACTGGATTGCTCCACTTCAGATTGAAGGACGGACCGCTGACGCTCTGCCGCTTTGCCGGCACGGGCGACGACTACCGGCTCGGTTGCGGGGAAGGTCGTACCGTTCCGGGTCCCTACACCCAGGAGTTTTACACATGGATGGAGGTCGACGATTGGCCAACGTGGGAGCGGCAGTTGATCGAGGGCCCGTATATCCATCACTGTTCCTGTGCTTACGATCACTGCGCCGACGTGTTGGAGGAAGCGGCCCGCTATCTTCCAGGACTGCAATTCGAGCGTTTTGGAAGGAGGCAAGCCCGATGATCAGTCAGCTCCGTTTCACACTGCGGCTGGATGGGCATTTTCGGCTCGTCTTTTTTATACAAGATGTATCCGATTTCACAAAAGGAAACATTTGTCACCCCCCACTTCATCGTTTATAATGAGGATTGTTACGAGTGGGAGGCTGAGGCAGTTGCTCATGGCCCGGGTGTCCGGGCTGGCCAAGGACTCCGACCCCGATTTAACCTGTGGCAGAGAGAAAGGAGGGTAGCGGCAATTACCTGAGCACTTTCGCACGGATCGCGGGAGTGACGGTTCTGCACAGAACCATCGCAAGAGGCTCGGCAACGACGAGAAAGCCGTCGGTTGCGATTCGGCAGATCGCCGGCACGGCTAGGTGCGTGAGTAGTTTGGAAGTTCGTTTGAGGAAACCGAGGTCTTTTCGTTAAGGCCGGGGTGTCCCGACCAGCCAAGGTTTCCTGACAGAATTTTTGCCCTTGTGGCAGAAGGATGGACAGCGATGTTTGCCAAGAATCTGAAGTGCGTGTTGTTTGCGGTTGTCATCTTAGGGCTGACGTGTGCTTGGGCGCAGGCGGCGACCATCACCTACGTTGGCTTAGACACCACGACCCTCGGCAGTTGGAGAACCGCTTCGGTGATTAAGCCGTTCGGTGACGACGACAATCGTTACGGCAGCGACGGATACAACGTACTCAACACCGTCGAACCGTCGTACGCGACATTGGCGGCCCCCGGGTGTAATTGGGATGGGGGAAGCAGTTACTCGTTAATCGACAATTATGCCGGAACCGGCACGGCAAGTACCGGCTGTCATTACCGTGGGATGGGTGCTGTGACTGATGACCTGACTTTCTACACTGCTACATTGAAAGCCGACAAAACGTTCCGGTGGGGTTTTATGGTCGGCAATACCTCAGCCTTGAGTGGCCCCGGAAAAATCACCGTGACGGGCCCTGGTGGGGCCTCAGCCTCCTCCGGAACCATTCCGCAGGTCACTGGATCGGCTCTGTGGGTCCTGTTCGATGTGACGGGAGCTAATGGAGATACGTTCACGTACCATGGCACGGACTGGGATGCCTCAAGGGTCGGCCTGAATGTCACCGTAGGCGGCATGATTTTCGACCCCGTTCCCGTTCCCGAGCCATCCGCGCTGATCCTCCTCGGCATGGGCCTGCTAGGTCTGCTGGCCTACGCCTGGCGGAAGCGGAAATAAGGAGTCGATGATTTGGGAAGAATGAATTTCTGATTTGCAGTTGCGTCCGGTGTCGTTGCGAGAACATTTTGCGACGACACCGGAGCTTTTCGTTACTCGGATAGGCGGTCAACCATGTGTGCGTTCAATCATAAATCATCAATTAGAAATTATCATTCCCGTGGTTTTACACTTGTCGAACTTTTGGTGGTCATCACGATCATCGGCATTTTGATTGCGTTGTTGTTGCCGGCGGTGCAGGCAGCCCGGGAAGCCGCGCGCAAAATGCAGTGCGGCAATAACCTGAAGCAGATCGGGCTGGCCTGTTTGAACCACGAGCAACTTCGCGGCATTCTACCGGATGGCGGGGAATATTCCTGGTTGAGCCGTAGTTTTGACGGCTCTCCGGCTGCGGCGCCTAAGCAGAACTGGGGCTGGTGCTACCAGGTCCTTCCGTACATGGAAATGGAAAACCTTTGGAGCAACACCAATGATCTGATCGTGGAAAAAACTGCCGTCACAACCTATTTTTGCCCCAGCCGCCGCCCATCGGAAGCGGTTAAGTGCCACCTTTCTACCACCCCATCTTGGGTTCCTGGTAGTAACATTCGTGCCATGACCGATTATGCCGGCAATGCGGGTATCGATGAAACGGGCAACCAAGGTTGGGCCGTTTTTGGCAACGGCAAGGACGGGGTCATCACTCGCCGCCCCAACGGCAGTTCCGATCGGGGTTCCTCGGTGACGATGGCCTCCATTTCGGACGGCACATCTAATACATTACTGATTGCCGAGAAAGCCTACAATCAGGGCCTGCTAGGAAATTGGCAGGCTGAAGACGATGAGGGCTATGTCAGCGGTTGGGACTGGGACACCATACGCTGGGGCTATTTCCAGCCTGTGCCTGACTGGAACGATCCTATAGATAGCTGGGGATCTATTGGCCCCTTTATCCCGTTTCGGGCAGCCTTCGGCTCGGCGCATTCGGGAAGCTTCGGCGGCGTTTTTGCCGATGGATCCGTGCAGACGATCAGCTACAACATCGCCCTGGATGTTTTCATGAAGGTGTCCTCTCGCAACGACGGAAAGACAATTGATGGAAAAAGCTATTAACTTCGGCTTTCGAGGTCGGCGGAGACTCTTTGCGTGTCTGGCGATGGTGCTTGCGGTGGCCGGCTGCGGCGTCAAGGGCGGTCCGCCTCGTTTTGACCTTTCGGGCACGGTAAATTTCAACGGCAGGCCAGTACCCCTCGGATACATTTCATTTGCGCCAGATACCGCCAAGGGCAATAGCGGGCCGGGGGCGGCGGCCGATATTCGCGGCGGCCGGTATTCCACCCCAACCGGTCAGGGAACCGTCGGTGGACCGCAGGTCGTGACCATTTGCGGCTTCGATGGCGTGCCGTATCAGACCTCCGATGGCCCTTCAGGCCGACCGAATGGTCGCCCGATGGGCAAGCCCCTATTCACTGCCTTTGTGGCCAAGGTCGACCTCCCCAAACAGACCGCCGTCCACAACTTCGAGGTTCCCAAATAGCATGGGACTTTCCCGCCGCGCGGACGGACTTGTGGCGTAGCATCGTGTCGTAAACACCCAGTATCTCCAAACAAGAGCAGGGAAACTCCATGAACAGTTATCTCAGTGGCATGTTGCATCGTGCCGCCCTCAACATTGCAAGTATGGTGACGGCGTGGAGCCTCCTTTCATTGGCCACTGCCGCCGAGCCACCCAAGCCCTATGGCGCGGTGCCGAACGAGCGGCAGGTGAAGTGGCACGCGTTGGAAATCTACGGGTTTCTGCATTTCGGCCCCAACACATTCACGGACCGGGAATGGGGATTCGGCGACGAGAAGGAGTC
>CAZRIL010000242.1:0-4546 GCA_964600115.1 uncultured Chthoniobacter sp.
ATGGGCTGACGCGATGATCATCTGTCCGTGGACGATTTACCTTTGTTACGGCGATAAACAGATCCTTGCGGATCACTACACCGCGATGAAGCGGTACATCGATTACCTGAGGCTCCACCGCAGTCTGAATCACATCCGTTCGCACCCCGGATTGCCCGACGATTGGCAGGGATACGGGGATTGGCTTGCACTCGACGGGAGCGGAAAGGTGGACGGTGCCACGCCGAAAGATCTCATCGGCACCGCCTTTTACGCACACGACGTCATGATCATGTCCCGGATTGCGGACATTCTCGGCAACAAAGACGACGCCTCGGCATACCGGACGCTGCACCAGGAGATCGTGCGCGCTTTCCGTCACCGCTTTGTTACACCGGAGGGGCTTCTTGCCTCAGGAACTCAGACAGCCTACGTTCTCGCTCTGCATTTTGAGCTTCTGCCCGCCGAACTCCGAGCGACCGCGGCGAAGGAACTGGTGCGGGATATCGAAAAGCGCGAATACCATATCGCCACGGGTTTCGTCGGAACTCCGTATATCCTCGATGTTCTGAGCCGCAGCGGCTACGCCGATATTGCCTACCGCCTGCTCGAGCAGGACACATTCCCATCCTGGCTTTTCCCGGTCAAAAACGGCGCCACGACCATCTGGGAACGCTGGGACGGGTGGACACCCAAAAACGGATTCCAGGACAAGGGGATGAACTCATTCAACCACTATGCCTACGGGGCGGTCGGGGACTGGATGTATCGCAATGTTGCGGGACTCGAACTCGACCCGGACGATCCCGGATACAGGCACATTATTTTTGCGCCGCGTCCCGGGGGAACGATCACCTCGGCCCAGGCCTCGCTGGTGACTCCCGGCGGGCCGACGGCAATCTCTTGGAAGCTTGCGGGCGACACCCTTGCCGTGGAACTCCTGATACCGGAGGGGGCCCGTGGAAGCTTTAAGACTCCGGACGGCTACATCTCAACAAAACCGGTCGAATATGGACCCGGACGACACACGGTGGACCTCACGAAAGGCGGGACGGAAATCGCCGGCACCCTTCCCTGACCCGGTCGGCGTTCGCTCCCTTCCTCAAGCTGCCGAACGTTGCCCCGCCTCTTTTTTATAACAACAATGTAAACGATTACATAATCTGTTTGACCTGTCGCCGCATTCTTGAAACCCTCGCGGGACCGGCCACGAAGCAACACCCTGTATGAAATCACTGACCATCCAACCATTCACGGCATTGAACCGGAGTGAAATCGCCGCAATATTTTCAAATCTGTCGCGGGCGACAGTCGCGGTTCTCGGGGACTTTTGTCTCGACGTCTACTGGGCTGTTGATCGGAGCGCATCGGAGGTATCGCTCGAGACCGGTCTCGGGACGGAGCCTGTCCGGCGGCAGCGCTACTCGCCGGGCGGGGCGGGCAATGTGGTGATGAATCTATTGTCACTTGGCGTGCAGCAGATCTATCCGGTTGGAGTGGTGGGGGATGATCCCTTCGGGCGGGAACTGTCGCGTTTGCTGGAGAACCCTCACATCGACAAGCGAGGGCTCCTGGTTCAGGCGGAGGGCTGGGCCACCCACGCCTACGTGAAACCATACGTGGACGGAGCGGAGTTGAACCGCCTGGATCTGGGAAACTTCAATAAGCTTGCCGGGACCACTGAAAGCGAGTTCTTCGCGAGGCTGGAAGAGATCGTCAGCGATGTGTCCGTGGTGCTGATCAACCATCAAGTGGTTGGCAGCATCCATGACTCCGGGTCCCTCCGCAGCCGGCTGGCGGACGTGGTCAGGCGGCATCCGGAAGTCTGCTTTATCACCGATTCCAGGAAATATCATGAGGCGTATGCAAACACGGTCCACAAGCTGAACGAGCGGGAGGTCCTCCGTTCCTGCGGGGTGAGTTACGAGGAGGACGATCTCATTTCGCTGGAGGATCTCTGTAAGCATGTCGAAGTGCTGTCCAAACGCTGGAAAGCTCCTCTGATCGTCACTCGCGGGGCTCGCGGATGCCTGGTCTACGCCGATGAGATCCCGCGCCGGATTTTCGGGGTGCAGTTGCCGGGCCGGGTCGACCCGGTCGGCGCCGGTGACACGTTCGTCGCAACGCTCGCTGCCATCACATCCACGGGAACAAATCTTACAGCCGCTGCATTCGTCTCGAACCTTGCCGCCGCCGTCACCGCACAGAAGCTTTTCCAAACCGGGACGGCCACGCCCGAGGAGATTATCGAGATGGAGGCCGGGGCGGACTATGTTTATCATCCGGAGTTGGCCGGGTCACCCCACCGCGCTAGGTATCACGGGAATTCCGAAGTCGAGATTGTTGTCGGAATGCTGCCCGCGCAGAATATCAAACACATCATCTTCGATCACGACGGCACAATCTCGACATTGCGCGAGGGCTGGGAGCAGATTATGGAGCCCATGATGCTCAAAGCTGTGCTGGGCGGGCACTTTGAGACTGCGGATGAGCCCCTTTTCCACCGGGTCACGCAGAGGGTGAAGGAATTCATCGAACGTACGACCGGCATTCAGACAATCACGCAGATGGCGGGATTGGTCGAACTGGTGACAGAATTCGGACTCGTGCCTGAAAAGGAAATCCGGACTGCCGCGGAATACAAGGCCATCTACAACAGGGATCTGATCGCTCTGGTGGAAAAGCGACTCGAGAAGCTCGACAGAAACGAACTTGAAATCAGCGATTTCACACTGAAGGGGTCTGTGCCATTTTTGCATGCCCTGCGCGAGGCTGGTGTGAACCTTTACCTGGCCAGCGGAACAGATGAGGAGGATGTGAAGAAGGAGGCGGACAGGCTCGGCTATGGATCGCTTTTCAACGGCGGGATCTACGGTTCAGTCGGGCACATTGCCAAGGATGCCAAGAAGATCGTGATCGAACGGATCCTGCATGAGATCGACGGGGACTTCAGCCAGCTTGTCGCAATCGGCGACGGGCCGGTGGAGATGCGGGAGTGCATCCGGCGGGGCGGGGGGGCGGTCGGTGTTGCAAGCGACGAAATGCGCCGGTTCGGCCCGAATCCTGGAAAGCGAAGCCGTTTGATCCAGGCTGGAGCCCAGATCATTGTGCCGGACTTCTCGCAGTGGCGGGTGCTGTGGGGGTTACTGAGATTGCCGGGGGAGGTGGCGTAGAATGCCACACCCCCAACTGGACAGATCCGGCCTGAAGATCCGGCGACTCGCCGAGCGGCCGAATAAAGTGGAAATCGCCCGCGATGCCGTCATGCCGGATGCCAAACCGAGTGCTTTAACCGCGAGGATTCAGGAGCTAATATCCGAGACTGCAATGAAAATCCGAGAGGCCCGGGCGAACGGACGTCCCGTGATTCTGGCCTTTGGCGCACACACCATTAAGAACGGGCTTTCGCCCGTATTGATCCGCTTGATCGAAGATGGCTGGATCACCCTGCTCGCAACCAACGGCGCCGGAATTATCCACGACTGGGAGTTTTCCTTTCAGGGATTGAGCAGTGAGGATGTCCGCGCCAACGTGGACCAAGGGCAGTTTGGCATCTGGGAGGAAACGGGGCTTTACCTGAATCTGGCAATCGTCGTGGGTGCGTATGAGGGGCTGGGCTACGGGGAATCGGTCGGCAAAATGATCGAGCGCGAGGGGCTGGATATACCGGACGGTGCGGGACTGGTAAAAACGGCGGGGGCAATTGCCGACGAATCGCCCGGCAAGGCGGCGGCTGCCCTGGACCTGTTCGCCACACTTCAAAAACTTGGTCTCGCCGAGGGGTTTCTCTCCATCCCACATCCTTTCAAAAAATACAGCGCGCAAGGTGCTGCCTTCCGATTGAACGTGCCCTTTACCGCACATCCGATGATCGGCCACGACATTATCTATAACCATCCGGCAAACCATGGGGCCGCGATCGGGCGTGCCGCACTGCGGGATTTCCTTGCTTACGCGGCACAGGTGCGTCAACTCGATGGGGGCGTCTATCTCTCGGTTGGATCGGCGGTCATGTCTCCGATGGTCTTCGAGAAGTCTCTTTCGATGTCACAGAATTTGGAACTGCAGGAAGGTCGGAAGATCACCAGGCATCACATGGTCATCGTGGATCTCGCGGAGAGCTCCTGGGATTGGCAGAAGGAGGGAGAGCCCCCTGTCGACAATCCGGCATATTACCTGAGGTATTGCAAAACATTCAGCCGCATGGGAGGGGCGATGCGCTACGTCAGCGCCCACAACCGGGATTTTCTGCTGAGTCTTCTCCACGAGCTGCAAATGCATTCCTGATCGGGGGTATTGACATGCTCCCGCCCCGGGTTCCGGGCGTTTGGGATTGTGACAATGAGGAAATCCCAATCCTCCAGCATTGTGGAACGAGTTAAAAAGACGGCTTCGAATAAGCGGGATTTGTTTGTGCTTCAAGGCCGGTTCGAATGCTCGGATGGTCATCCGTTTTAAGTCAACGTTCTCTTTGTCTTTTCCCCTCACGCTCTCCCTCGATGTCATAACTTTTGAGACAACAGGCGATCCTCTCGAAGTTTGTCTTGCATCATCGGAGGATGAAGCT
>CAZRIL010000243.1:0-4543 GCA_964600115.1 uncultured Chthoniobacter sp.
GAGACTGACTTCCGCATGCAAGCGCCCTGCGCCATTCACAGGCGGGACGCCTGTGTTCCCTGTCTCAGCGTGACACAGCTGAGATTTTTAATGCGTTTGCCCTGCCCAAAAACACCCGGTCCCGTTAAAAACCACTCCCGCCTGCTCGACAACGGGTGGAGAATATATTTTGTTTTCACAGATGTCCACGATCCTCGGCCTTGACGTCGGTTCCTCTTCGGTGATTGCCGGAATTCTCCGCGGGACAAAAGTGCGCCGTAAGTCCCCGCGCACATTTTTCAAGTCCGCGTGCAGCGGACAGCGTGTCGAGGTTGCCCCGGAAAGCTTGCTGGAAGCGGTTGCGAAGGCGATCACATCGCTCGGCGAGGAGGCGAAGAAGGTCGACTACGTCGCCATGGCGGTCATGTGTCCGGCCTGGGTAGCCATGGACCGCGCAGGCAAGGCGCTCACGCCGATCATCACGCACCAGGACAGGCGAAGCGTTGGCGAAGCGGAGCAGATCGAGAAGCGGTTCGGAAAATCCCGCCACCTGAAACTCACAGGCTGCAGGCCATTCCCCGGAGGCATCAGTTCGACGACATGGGCCTGGTATCTGGCAAACGAGCCCGCGCGCCTGAAGAGGGCGGATCTCGTCGGTCACCTCAATACTTTTCTGCACCGCCATCTGACAGGCGAGAGGGTTACCGACCCGTCGAATGCCTCGTTCACCGGGCTCTATGAGACCCTGAAGCTCGGTGGATGGAACCGCGACCTCTGCGGAAATCTTGGAATCAGCCGAGCGCTCCTGCCTCAGGTTCTGGAGGCGGACCGGATTGCCGGTCACATCCTGCCCGCCGCGGCAGCAAAGTTCGGCCTGCTGGAGGGAACCCCTGTCCTCACCGGCATCGTGGATGGCAGCGCCGGCATGCTCTTTGCGGGCGCCAACCACGGAAAGCTCTTCAACGTCACAGGCTCGACCGACGTGCTAGCGCTTTGCACCACAAAGCCGGTGCCGGCCGAGCGCCTGCTGACCCGCGCGCTGGGAGTCGAAGGAAAATTCCTCGCCGTCAGCACGCTTGCGGCCGTGGCCTCGGCGATCTACTGGGCCCGCGATCAATTCTACCAGGATTGGCCGATCGAGAAATTCCGGGCCGAGCTCCACCGCCTCGCAAAGCTCGGTCCCGAGGCAGCGGGCGGAGTGGTTTTTGATCCCTACATGGCAGGCGAACGCACGAGCATCGTGCAGAGGAAAGGGGCCTTCCACCACATCACCCTTGCCACCACACGCACGCACATGCTCTCCGCTATTGTCGAGGGGCTCATCCGCGCAAGCGCTGAGCGGCTGCCGCTCCTGGCCGCCACCGGAACTCCCCTCCTCCCCGACGTCGCGGTCTCCGGAGGGGGCGACCGGCTCGATAAAATCCTCCGCCGTGACTGGGAAGGCACGTGGAAATTCCGCCCCACAACCGATGCCACGATGCGCGGCCTCGGATTGCTGAAAGCGGTCGAGGCTTGAGAAATGGGCAGGGCAATTCTGCCCGCTCTGCAGCGCTCCTATCCCGGAAAGTGGCGTAGAGGAATTTGGAACAAATTTCCTGGGGCTGAATCTCCAGAAAGAGAAACATGCTTCTCCGCTTCGCTCCGGTTGTGCTCCCTGCACCAACCTTCGAGTTGCCCCATTCACAAGGCGCTCTCGCAGTGGTTTTCCATGTTCCTCTACATGCGTGCCTTTTGATCTCCTGGACTTGTGGAGTAAAAGGTTCCCGGGCGGGATGCCCGTTGATCTACCGTCCGACAGCGAGGCGGTCGGCGAGCTTCGCGGGGAGGCCGGCTTCGAGGATCGCCTTCTGGGCGGCTGCGATGTCGTATTCCAGGCGGCGGAGGGTGACTTTGTTGGCGATGGTGTCGTAGATGCAATACGCCGAACGCCAGTCGCCGTCACGGGGCTGGCCGACGCTGCCCACGTTGATCAGGTATTTTTTCCCAGGCTGGAGATCGAGCGTCTCAAACGCAATCGTGCGAACGCTGCCGTCGCGGATGTAAGCCTTTGGAGAATGGGTGTGTCCGATGAAGCAGAGCGAGGTGTGCTGGTAGCTGAAGCTCGCCGCGGCATCGAGCTGGTTGAAGACGTAGCCCCACTTGTGAGGCGTGTCCAAAGTGGCGTGCACAATCGTGAAGTCTCGAACCTGCCGCTGCAGCCGCAGCGTGCGCAGCCAGTCCTTGTCTTTCTCGGAGAGCTGGTCCCGCGTCCAGTTCATCGCCTCCTCGGCGAGCGCGTTGAAGCCTTCCTGAAACCCGAACATCGAAGCCTGCTCGTCATGGTTTCCTTTGACGACCGGACAATCGAAGTCGCGGACAATGTCGAGGCATTCCTTCGGAAACGCGTTATATCCGACGACATCCCCCATGCATACAAAGTGGGTGCATTTCTCGGACTGCGCGTCGGCGAGAACTGTCTGCAGGGCATGAAGGTTGGCGTGAATGTCGCCGAATATGGCAAATCGCATGGAGAGTTTTGGAGCCGCTTTTGCGCGGCCTCAGGGGTTTTCTAACCTTTCCGGGGCCGGGATATCCAGTTTCTTTTCCATGTCGCGGAGAAGATTGATCAGCGTGGGCAGCCTTTGCTTGTCTCCTTCGAGATAAAGTTTTTTCAAGAGCTCATACGATTCGCGCTCGCGGCCCGGGCATTTTGCCATCTCGTAGGCGGCGAACCGGCGGCAATACGGGGGCGCATCCGGAAATTCCGCCGCGCGCAAAAACGCTGCGGCCGCCCCGCAGTGGTCCTCGAATTTTTCCCGCAGCAGGACTCCGAGTTGAAGGTAGAGCTGATACTTGTCCGGGTTGTTGCGAATTCCGCGCTCGAGGAGTTCCCGCCCCAGGTTGAAATACTGGCGCTGGGCGCGGATCCGCAGCGCCTCGCTCGGCTGCTTCGTGTCCTGCATGGCCGCCACGCTCGCATTGTAGGCCATGTGCCAGGCCGCCATGTCCCAATAGAGGATCGAGCGGGGCTGCAGGGTCGTCACCGTTTCGATGAGGCCCGCCATGCGCCCCCATTCCGTGTTCTCCCAGGCCGTGTGTACCTCGATCCACAGGAATGCGGCCAACGGTGAGCGGAACCCGCTCAGGGCCGCCAGAAACCCCATCTGCCCGATCCTCTCGCGGAGGTCGAGGTTCAAGTCGGTCTTCCGGAAATTTGCTGCCCTCGCCTCATTCGATATCCGGATCTGCAGCGGCAATAGCGCCGCGCCGAACCCGGCGAGCAAAAGGACCGCCAGAGAACGCCGCATCATAAAAAAGTTTTCAGTATTCGGCTTTTCTTCGCTTTCGCTACGGTATCAGTTGACTTGCACACTCCCGCGTGTCGCGCCCTGCGGGCTGCCTGCGGCAGTCTCCCGAGCGGCTGCCCTCGCCGCCTGGTTGCGCTCCCTGCGCCAAACAGTTGTCCCTTCCCTCCATACGAGGCGCTATCGCGCTGGTTTTCAGTGTTCAGCGCAGAGGGATCCGCTCCCAAGGACACGCTCTTCATGAACACTGAACCACTGAAAACTGAACACTTTCGTTTCATAGTTCGCGACCTGCGAAGACGAGTCCGGCCAGGAAAAAATAGACCGCCACATAAATCCCGCCAAGGGCCAACGTCTGCAGGAACAGGCCCATCGGCACCGCCACGCCCGCGATCACATCGTCGACATAATTGAACGCTTGCAGGTCGGGAAACAGCAGCGCGACCAGCGCTGCCAGAAGACGCGACCACCAATGGACATCCACCCCCGCCAGCCACAGCTCCCGGGCGGTCGCCTGCAGGTGGCCGATGAAATAAACCGCGATCGCCATCAGGATCGTGAAAAGTCCGGAGCTCGCAAACGTCGAGATGAAAAGTGTGAGCGATGCCAGCAGGGCCGACTTGACGAAGATGATGATGATGCCCGGGAACAGGTTCGTGTTGAAGGTCGAGTTCGTCACCTCCCTGAGTGCGAGCGCCAGTTCCTCGGCCGATGCCCCAGCGAGTTGCGCGCGGGTCTCGGATAGCACACCCTGCTCCCGCAGCCAGAGCACGGCGAGAAACAAGCCTGTCATCAGCAGGATCGAGAGCGCCAGCAGGAGCAGGATTCCCGTCAGCTTCCCGAGCAAATACGAAAACCTCGGGACCGGCTTCGCGAGGATCGTGTAGATCGTCCGGTCCTCCATGTCCTTCGGCAAAAAATTCGCCGTGGCCAGGATCGCGAGCAAAGAGGAGAAAACCGACATTGCGCCAAGCGAAATGTCCTTCAACATCTGAAACTGCTCCTGGAACGAAAACTTCGCCACAAACGCCGAGTTCCCGATGATCAGCAGCGCAAAAATCAGCAGAAAATAGAACACCTTCATCCTCACCAGCTCGGTAAACGTGTTCCACCCGATCGCCCAGGTTCCTTGAAGGGATTTCATTGGAGCGGAGCGTAGAAATTTTTGACAGAATTCACAAGATTTTCAAATGGGGTCAGCCATTTACGGCTTTTCTGAAGACAAACAAAAAAGGACGCGGATTGCTCCGCGTCCTCTTTGCTTTCGGGTGGGGAAAACC
>CAZRIL010000244.1:0-4480 GCA_964600115.1 uncultured Chthoniobacter sp.
ATATCGGCTTTGAAAAAAATGCGTTCCTCCAGTTCTGGGACGCCATCCCGGCCGCCCTGGACAGCGGGATCGAGATGGTCAACCGGGGAGGAGAGGGAAAGAAGAAAAAGGCACCGAGGATCACTCACAAGGATGTCCCGAACATCTACCCCGTCGGGGCCGATATTCTCGTGCAGGTCAAAAAGGGCCCCATCAGCAACAAGGGCCCGCGCATCACGACCGACATCAGTCTTGCCGGCAGATACCTTGTCCTCATGCCGTTCAATGACCAGTTCGGCATCTCGCGCAAGATCGACGATCCGAAGGAACGGGAACGCCTCCGCAAGATCCTTCGCGAACTCGAAGTGCCCGATGGCATGGGCGTGATCATGCGCACGGTCGGAGCCGGCCAGCGCGCCCGGTATTTTGTCCGCGATCTCAGCATCCTTCTCGAGCAATGGACCTCGATTCAGACCGGGCTCGAGGAGAAAAAGGCGCCCGCGTGCCTGTTTGAGGAACCCGACCTCATCGACCGCACGGTGCGCGATTTCCTCACCGATGAAGTGGACGCCGTGATCGTCGACGATGCCAAGGCCGCGGAGCGCATGCAGACTCTCGTCGGGCATGTTTCCAAGCGCGCGAAAAAATCCATCCAGCACTACACGGGCGCGCAGCCGATTTTCGATTGCTTCGGTGTCCAGGCCCAGATCGATGCGGCTTTCCACCGCCAGGTCTGGCTGCCGTGCGGCGGCTACATCGTCATCGATGAGACCGAGGCAATGATTGCCGTGGATGTCAACACGGGCCGCAACAAAGGGGTCCGGGACATGGAGAAAACGCTTCTTCAGACCAATCTGGAGGCGGCCGATGAAATCGCCCGCCAGCTCCGCCTGCGAAACATCGGGGGGCTGATCGTGGCGGACTTTATCGACATGAAGAGCCGCAGGGACCAGCAGGCAGTCTACCAGCGCGTCAAAGAGCATCTCAAACGCGACAAGGCGCGGACGCATGTCCTCCCGATCTCGCAGCTCGGCCTCATGGAGATGACCCGCCAGCGGGCCAACGAGAGCCTGGCCAGCGCGGTCTTCGTGCCGTGCCCGCATTGCCATGGAAAGGGTCTCATCAAGAGTCCGATGACCATGAGCGTCGAACTCCAGCGCGCCCTGCACTCGGTTATGCGCAAGCATCAGGAAACTGTTCACGAAATCAAAATCACCGTGAACCCCGACCTTCTCAGCCGCCTGCGGACGGACGACGAGGACCACCTCATCGAAATCGAGCGGCGGTATGCCGGACGGCTTTCGTTCAGGGCCGATCCCACGTTCCACCAGGAGAAATTTGTCATCTCCAATGCCATCACCGGCGATGAGCTGAAGCCCTGAGGGCTCGGGATTTTTGCGATGAAATATTGACGCCGGTCAACAAAGCCGGCATGGGTTTCCGGTGCTGTTGCGACTCACCGGCTACCCGCTGCTTTTTCTGGCGATGTTTTCCATCGCCGGCGGGCATTGGGCTGTCCTGCAGACGGTGGCTTGGACCGGCATGGTGATCGAGTATTCGAAGGATTCGCCGGTCGCTGCGGCGCTGATCAAGACTTTCAGCGGGAAGGCACCCTGCAAAATGTGCCATACGATCGAGGCCGGTAAGGAAAAGGAGTCGCGCCTTCCGGCGACCGTCAAAGCCGACAAAAAGATCGACAAGTTCCTCGTCCGTTCGGTGAGGGAGATTCCGATTCCCCCGCCTGCACAATTTGCATATCCCCCCATTGTGGACTCCATGGTTTCCATGCGTTCCGCCTCCCCTCCCGAGCCGGTCCCCAGAGCGGCGTAAGCGCAACTCATTGATGTGGCATGGGCATCCTGCCCATGCGATTCAAAGCCCGGGCCTGATGCCCGTGCCGTGACACACCGCGCGGAGAACCCTGTCCGGACAACGGACCATGCTTCGGGATTCTCTGAAGAGAAAATAAACCAACCCTGCGTCGCATCGCCCGGGAATCTCTTCAGCGCATGAAGCCAGCAAGACATCACCTATGAAAAAGACATTATACCTTTTCGCCGCAGCCTCGTTGCTGTGCGCATTCACAACCCATGCCGGCTTGATCACGGCTGTCCCCGGCCCTGACGATCAGGGCGGCATGAAGATGCCAATGGTCACGATCACCGGCGCGGACAACAACATGGATCCTACGACCGGCACGATCTCGATCAGCTTTAACCCGGGCTCAACCCCGGTCCTCAGCACACTCGAGGAATGGAGTCCGGGGAGCTGGTTTGCCGACACGGCCGGGTGGCGCGTGGATATCGGTTCGCCGGCAGGAGTCGGAGGAACCCCCATCGCCAATGCGGGCAACGGGGATCGCTTCAACAACCAGTATGGATTCATGTTTATGGCGATGCCGATGATGGGGGCCGCAAATCTGCCGACGGGGAAATCCCTCGGCATCAAACTGACCGCCGCCTCCACGTCCCTGCTGGAGTCCTACAACTACGTGAACGCGCAAAACCGGTGGGACCAGGTCTTCCCGACGGTTGGTTCGCAGGTCCTCTGGAACGGCTCCATGTGGCACAACTACTTCACGCTGCCCTCTTCGGCGGTTGCGGGAACGTATTCGGCGACATTCGAGATCTTCATCGCAAATACGGCGTTCACCGGCACAACCGGATTTGCGCAGTATGACGCCGCTGCACTGATCGCTACGAAGGACAACAACTTCACGCCCGCCACTGTGAATTATACGTGGACGGTTGTTCCTGAGCCATCGACCTTCGCTCTCCTCGGGGCTGGTTTCTTGGCGCTGGCCGCCAATCGTGCCCGGCGCCGCTCACATGTGTGATACCTGTCATTGGCCGCACCGCGGCAATGACGGATTCACGCTGGTTGAGATCCTGACCGTGGCAGCCATTGTCGCCATTCTGGCGGCTCTGGCTGCTCCGGCCTGGAGCCGTGCCGACGGGCAAGCACGCTCTGTGGCATGCGCAACAAAGCTCAAAGCAATCGGCATGGGGGTTCACCTCTACGCACAGGATCATGATGGGGAACTCCCGCGCAGCTTCCACAGTGCGGGAGCCCATCGCGAACCGGGTTGGGCGGCCTCCATTGCCCCTTATCTTGGAGCATCTCCAGCGGGTTCACTCTCCGAATGGAAAACGGTATTCAACCGCTACTTCCGCTGCCCGTCAGACCCGGAGAATGATCCGACAGTTTACAGCTATGGCCTGAATGTCTTCTACGAGCTGACACCGGAAGGGGATGATTACGAGGGCGGTCCCGCCACATGGCGCCGGCTGCTTCAAGTCCCGAATCCGTCCAGGACAGTGATGTTTGCCGAGACCCGCCCGATCCCGTTCAGCGATCATTTCATGTGCCACCAATGGTCCGGGATTGCCGCGGCGCGCAACGCCATCGACTGGCAACGCCATTTGCAGAAGTCGAACTACCTTTTCGTGGATGGCCATGTGGGACTGCTTCCAACGGATCAGACATTCAATCCGGAAAAAAACATCAACCTCTGGAACCCCTCGATATCCCGCTGAGCTGCGGCGTCCGAAGGGAAGCTGCCGGCTTAATGAGAATGGACCGCCCTCCGCCTGGCCGTTTTGGTTTTCTTCGGCCCGCAGGTCGCGCAGGTGCCATACAAAATAATCTCGTGATCCTCGACCAGAAACATCGGCGGGGCCATTTTCTTGATCCCATCCAGGCAGGTCTTCAGATCGAACACCTCGCCGCACGTGCGGCATAAAAAGTGATGATGGTGGCCCTTGTCCGCCCGCTCATACCGCGGGGGTTCACCCGGAATTTCGACGGAAACAACCTGCCCGTCCTTTGCCAGGGATTTCAGGGAGCGGTAGACCGTGGCGATCCCGAGCGAGGGAACTTCCTTCAATGCAAAATCCAGAATCTCCCCGGGAGAGAGCGGGTTTGCATGATTGCGGAGGACGGACTCGATCGCCCGCTTTTGCCTGGTGTTTCTGTCCACTGTTGCCATTAAACGCCATCGGCTGGAGAGGATCAATCCCCGTCTCCTGGCGGCCGGAAATTGCGAAAGAGCCGATCGTTCTAGTCGATACTTGACTATCATTAACGATTAAATGATAATTTAATCTCATCTAAAAACACGAAGAAGCAACGCTTCCGCCGGCGCCAGTGACCTGATCAAAGCGCCGGTCATCGGAGGACACGCCGCGCACACTTCCCTGCACAAATAGCCCATGACGATACATCATCTGAAACACGCGGCGGCGATGGTCGCTGTTTCCCTTTTTGGCCTCTGCCCCGCCTGCGCCAAGCCCGTCGAAATTCTCGCTTCATTTTACCCGATGTATGTGAGCACGCTGAACGTGGTCGGTGACACGCCCGGCGTAAACGTGACTTGCCTTGCCGAACCCTTTGTGGGCTGCCTGCACGACTACTCGCTCACGGCTGGCGACATGAAAAAACTCGTCAGCGCGGACATCTTTGTGGCGAACGGTGCGGGCATGGAGTCGTTCATTGATAAGGC
>CAZRIL010000245.1:0-4466 GCA_964600115.1 uncultured Chthoniobacter sp.
CGCGCTCTTCCTGCCGCTCATCAGCATCATCACCGGCATGCAGGCCCAGACATGATGAACGCTTTGAAAGCCGGAAATGGGAAGGCGGAAACCGGAGAGACCATTCCGCCGCGCGGAGCGCGGGACAAGGCTCTTTCTGCTCTCCGCTCTCCGCTCTCCGGTTTTACCCTGCTCGAGCTTCTCGTGGTCATCGCGATCATCGCGATTCTCGCCGGCTTGATTCTCAGCACTGCGGGCTTCATTCAGAAGGAGGGTGCCCGGGCACGCGCCAAGGCGGAGGTCGCAGCGCTCGAGGCCGCGCTCGAAAGCTACAAGGCGGACAACGGGGATTATCCGGCGATGACCAACCTTGCAGGTAATACTACCACTAACCTTTTGCTCGTGCTTCTTCCCACGACTGCCGGTTCAAAGGTTTATTTCGAGTTGCCGAACAAAGGCATGACCAATTCTGCGGGCTACCTGACTGATCCGTTCGGCAACACCTACGGCTACAGGTATCCAGGTTCGGCAACGAACAACGGCTCGAATTTCTTTGATCTCTGGTCCACTGCAGGGACGACAAATACCAACGCCTGGATCAAAAACTGGTAGGGTCGGACCTCCGGGCCGACCGCTGAAAGTCGATGCCGGCGGGCCGGGACGTCCTGCCCTACCGTATGCCGACTACGGAACTTTCTTTCATGCCTCTTCCCACGAGAAAACAACTTCCTCACGAGATTCCCGCTTGGGTCCCAGACGGAGCCGTGTATTTTCTCACGGTCTGTGCAGCAGAACGTGGTGGCGCTGTGATCACCGCCGACTCTGCCCGCGTTCCTATCAGCTCAACGAAGCATTACCACGGCCTGAGCCGTTGGTTTGTCCATCTGTTTCTGGTGATGCCGGATCATGTCCACGGGCTTTTCTCGTTTTCCGCCCATGAGGAGATGCGAAAGGTGCTATCGTCCTGGAAGAGTTTGCGGCGAAGGCCACCGGGATCCGCTGGCAGCGGGATTTCTTTGAACACCGGCTGCGTGCCGAAGAAAGCTTTGAGGTGAAGGCGGATTATATCCGCAAGAATCCTGTTCGAGCCAAACTGTGCGATGAACCTGGCGATTGGCCACATATCTGGCCAAGGTAGGGGCGGACCTCCGGGCCGACCCCTGGCAGCCGATCCGGCGGGCCGGGACGTCCCGCCCTACCTCTGAATCTGCGTGGATTTTTTGCATCTGCGGCTAACATAAGCCAAGGGATATGTCTGAAGAGATTGAGCAGTTCCTGATTTATCTGGCCACCGAACGCGGGCTCTCGACGAACTACCAGCTCATTGTCCAGCGAAGCCTCGAAACATTTGCGGGCTGGGCTTCCTCCAACGGCTTTTCGTGGCGGACCATGGAGCCCGGGAATATCACGGATTTCCTCTCATTCAGGAAACGCTCCGGTCTCCAGGCCTCATCGGTCCGGCTTGATGCGGTCTCGATCCGGATCTTTTTCCGGTTCCTCGTGTCCCGCCAGGGATGGCGGCAGAATCCGGCGGAAACATTGTCGCTTCCCCGGCCTGAAAAGCATCTCCCGGAAACGCTCAACGCGACTGAGGTGCGGCGTCTGATCGAGAGCGTCGGAAGCGGCGATCCTCAGGGCCTCCGTGACCGGGCGATGCTCGAGCTTCTCTATTCCAGCGGGCTGAGGGTTTCCGAGCTTTGCAACGCACGGCTCGAAAATCTCGATTTGGATTCAGGTTTCATCCGGGTCATAGGCAAGGGGAACAAGACACGCATGGTTCCGGTTGGAGGCCCCGCTGTTCTTGCCATGAGGCAATACCTGATTTCGGGCCGTCCGTTGGTCGTCAAACCAAGAACCGGGTCGGAAATCTTCCTCTCGGTGCGCGGGAAAAAACTGACCTCCCAGCGGATCTGGCAGCTGATCAAGCAATATGCCGCCCGGGCAGGCCTTGATACGAATGTCTTTCCCCATCTCCTCAGGCACAGCTTCGCGACGCACCTTCTGGGCGGGGGAGCCGACTTGCGGATTATTCAGGAGTTGCTCGGCCACGCCGATATCTCGACAACCCAGATCTATACCCATGTGGAAAAAAGCGGACTGAAGGCGGTGCTGAAAAAATACCACCCGCGCGGGTGAATGCGGGGATTCTCCCATCACGGATTGGAATGAATCCGGGATTGTTGACGCGGAGGGTGGCAAGCTGGCAGGGTGGCCCATTCTTGTGACCGAGCAGAAAAAGAAAATATTTCGCAAACTGGTTCTGCCCGCACAGGCTGCCGTGAGCATTGCGCTGCTGGCCTGGCTGTTCACCAGGCAGGATTTTCGCGGCCAGGTCCTCTCCGTCGTTTTTTCCGCCGATCCCCGCTGGCTTCTCTGCGGATTTCTGCTTGCGGGGGTGGTTCAGATTCTCTGTCTGCTGCGCTGGAGGATATTTCTGAAAATGGCGGGGATCGAGATCGGGTTCGCCGAGTCTGCTTCCATCTTTTTTGCGGGATTGTTCTGCAATTTATTTTTGCCCGGCGGCGCGGGCGGGGATGTGATAAAAATCGGTCTGCTGGCCGCAAGAGGACGGGACGCCGGGCGCTCCGCCATCTCAGTGCTCATGGACAGGCTTTGCGGTTCGGTGTCCATGATTCTTCTCGGAGCCCTCCTCATGTCGTGGCAGTTTGCCTGGCTTTCGAACAGCCCGATCGTCTCCGGACTGGTCCACGCCCTCGCGATCTACCTTGCCGTGCTGAGCGCGCTGATCGTGCTATCCATCGTTCTCTCGTCCCGCAGGATTGTGCAGCGCCTCCCGGAACGCTGGCCGGGCAGAGGCAGGCTGCTCGAACTTACCGGGGTCTACTTTCAGTGCGCATTACAATGGCCGCGCACCCTTCGTGCGCTCGGAATATCGATGGGGATGCTGGCGCTGTTTTTTCTCACCTACTATTTTTCCAGCCGTGCTTACGGGGTCGACTTGGCCGCTTCAAAGTTTCTCGCTCTGATGCCCACGGTCGACATCATCTCCGGACTTCCGGTGAGCCTGGGCGGGGTCGGGGTCCGCGAAGGTCTCTTCGTTTTCCTGCTTGGAAATCTGGCTGGTGTTCCGGGTCCGCTCGCGGTGTCGATCTCACTTTGTGGCTATGTGATGTCGGCTGTCTGGAGCCTTCCCGGGGCATTTTTCTGGCTGGTACAAAAGGAGAGACGGCCATGAACCCGGCCGAGCGCGCCGCGGACAGATTCCGGGCCTCACGATTTCTTCATGGCTACGCCAAAGGAAAGGCAACCTGGGACCCGGCGTATCCCGCCGTGGCGGCCAGCCTTCAACAGTCGGAGTTTCCGCTCCTCGACATCGGATGCGGGGTCGGTCTGCTGGCCGCGTATCTTCGGGAATCGGGATGCCGGCAGCCCATCCTGGGAATCGAACCCGATGTGGCAAAGATCCGGATGGCCACGGAGCAGGTTGCAAATGGATACGCCCAGGTCGAGTTTCGGGTCGGTGACGCAAGGGATCTTCCGGAATTTTCTGGAGATGTGGTAATGCTCGACGTCTTGCACTACATGGATGCCGCTTGCCAGCGATCCGTGCTGGAGGGAATATCGTCACGCATCAGGCCGGGCGGCCGCGCGTTGATCCGTACGACATTCCGGGACGGATCCTGGCGGTATTATGCCACCCTGCTGGAGGAGGTCTTCGTCCGGGTCTCCGGATGGATCCGCGGCGGAAGGTGTCATTTTCCAACCCGTGATGAAGTGACTGCGCCATTTCGGGGGCCGGAGTGGCAGGTTTCTGTGACCCCGATGTGGGGCCGGACACCGTTCAACAGCCATCTGGTCGTGGTTCAGCGCCTGCCTGCATGAGCCTGCTGCAATATCGCTTGTGATCCCATTACGGGTTTCCGAAGATTGAGGAGTTGAAAAAGCTGCTCCTGATACTCCTCGCAATCCCGTTTGCAGGGATCCTTCTCCTCGCTGGCGCATATCTTCTCTGGTCGGATACGGAGGCCGGGGCATTGCACCGGGTGCAGGCGCAGATCAAGGCGGGCGGGATTCCCACAGTCGAAGCGGATTTTTTTCCTCAGATCCCCCCTGCGGATCGAAACGCCGCACCGTTGCTTCAGAAAGCAGCCGGGTTGGTGAAGGCCATGCCTGAGGACGACGCGCTCAGCCGGTGCTTTCCAGGTAGTGCGATGGAGAAAAATAACACTGCCCTGCTGTCCGGGAAGCGACTGGAGGATGTCAGAAATTATCTCAGGGATCCGGCTGCGGGGGAGGTGGTTCAACTTTTGATGGAGGCCGCGACAAAGGACGAGTGCTTTTTCGGGCGGGATTATTCGAAAGGCGCCTTCCTCGAACTTCCCGAAATATCACCCATGATGAAGGCGGTCCGGCTTCTGCTGAACCATTCCTGGATGATCGCTGCCGACGGCGATATGGAGGGGGCCGCAAACGGGATCCGGGCGGCCTTGAAGATCTCAAACTTCTACATGCAAGACCCGGTTCTG
>CAZRIL010000246.1:0-4399 GCA_964600115.1 uncultured Chthoniobacter sp.
CCTCCCCAGATCTTTCTCAAGAACGGGCAGGAGTGAATCCATGACTCCTGGATGACAAAAGTAGTGTCTACGGCCCCGGGAAAGCTGCAGGTAGGGGTTACCCTCATCCCATGCCTGCACGCTGGCACCGCATTTCCCGCACTGGTAGGTTTCCAGAAGAGCCATCGGGAGTAAGGGTTGCTTGGGAAGGCAGACAAGGGAAGCTTTTGGTAATCAACCGGGCTTCCTCTTGAGTGCACGGATTCTGCCTAGGAGCGTTGCAGCGCACCACAAAAGGACATACAACGCTAGATAAACCTGCTGCCAAGTTCGTCCGAAACCGAGAATCTCTTGATGTCCATCAAGTGGCCTCAGTGTGATTGAGTTGTAAAGTCAATCGCAGGTGCTCATGATGCGTTTCGTGAAATCAATTTACTTGATTATTGCGGTGCTTGCCCTGCCGCTTATTGCAACTGCACAAGTGAACAGCGGCAGCGATGGGCGTGACGGTGTGTTTAATCCTACTCAAGACGTCACCATCGACATGGCGGATCACCCCGATGGAATTTACCAATACACCTCGGTGAACATCCCATCGGGAGTTACGGTGACATTCAAACCAAACGCGCAAAACAAACCTGTTGTTTGGTTGGTGCAGGGGAATTGCACAATCTCGGGCACAATTTCGGTAACCGGTAACTCTAGGGAAGCCGGTGGCCCTGGAGGATGGGCTGGCGGCAATATTGGCGGTGGTGGAGTAGCGGGTGGTAACGGTCGCGGCCCGGGCGGTGGCCCTGGATCAGACGGCTCCAGAATACCGGGGCACGCTTCATTCGCGACTCTCGGTGGAATAATCCAAGCTTCATGGATTCAACAATTATCACCCGGTGAGCTTTACGGTACTGATTTTTGCTTGCCATTAATCGGAGGGTCAGGAGGTGGCGGTGGAACAAATGGTGGTGGCGGTGGTGGTGGCGGTGCCTTTCTGGTAGCTACAAGCGGAACGCTTGACCTAAGGGGCTCTATTCTTGTTCGCGGCCAAGATGGCAGTTGGGTGGGTGGTGCTGGAAGCGGTGGGGCTGTTCGCGTGGTCGCAACAAAGATGATCGGTAGCGGTTCGATTGATGCACGGGGGGGGGCTCACATTACTGGGAATCAGGCTTCGGACGCTGGTAATGGAAGGGTTCGGCTAGATGTTCTCGATAACCAGTTTGCTGGGTGGCTTGGAGGATCTTATTCTCGGGGTTTCCAACCGATCATCATTCCTCCTGCAAGCGCAGCCATTAGCCTAAACATCTATAGCGTGGCTGGCATTATCGTCCCTGCAAATCCAGCGGGACAGCTTGTTACACCAGATGTGATCGTTCCTGGAAATCAGCAAAATCCTATTTCGATCTTGGTAAGATGTGCCAATATTCCACTGAATTCCGAAATCATTGTCGATGTAAAGCCAGTTAATGGGCCAGCCGTCCGAGCCGTTGGGCTGAACACTTCGGGCACCCAATCATCCAGTACAGCCTCAATACAGATTAATATACCAAGAGGTGGCGGAACGATTCAAGCCAAAGCGGTTAGCGGCCTTACTATCGCCTCCACAAGTGGGGCAAATGAAAGGTTGCAGTCGTTGGTGGATACAGGCTGGACTGCTGATGGCGAACGGTTTGCTCAAGTTGAAGTCACTGCGATCCTTGGCAGGACCTCTCAGATCGTTCTTCTGACCGATTCTGGAAAACGCTACCCGCTGCCGATACCCTGACCTGCTGAGTTGGCGATCAGCAAGGAGCACATGAATCGATCAAATCTGTTTTTGTTTGCTGGGCTATTCCTTCTAATCGCAATCACGGACGGTCTTCGTGCAACGAGTCCGGATGTCGTTTCAACCCTCGTCAGCTACCAATACCTCGAATCCCTGAGCGACAAGCCCAGCCATCCGAGTGTCGTCAGCCCGCTGGTCAGCTACCAATACCTTGACTCCACTGCTGACAAGCCAAATCAGCCAAGCGTTGTCAGCCCGTTGGTCAGCTACCAGTTTTTCGACTGGCCAGGAGATGAGAACCTCACATTCACATCAAGCCTGAACGTCAGCTACTACTTCGACGGCCCGCCCCAGATCCTTACCCAGCCCGCTGGCCAATTGGCGAAAGTTGGCTCAAATGCAACTTTGGCAGTGATTGCCGATGGATCGCAACCTCTGAGCTACCAATGGCGGATCAACGGTGTAGCGATTACAAACGCGAAAAATCCATTCCTCTCACTAAATAACATCCAACATGGGAATTCTGGGGCCTATTCGGTGGTGGTCACGAATTCGTTTGGTTCTGTGTCAAGTAGTGACGCCCAAATATCCGTCTACTCCGCTCCCCCTACAGCTAAGCCCACCCCCCCCATCCTTGTTGCGGCTACACAGGCGCTTTCAGCCAACCTCACGGCCCAGCCGAGTGTTCCGAGCAGCACTCAACTCAAAGTGTTGGGATCTGGCGGAACAATTGATCCAAAGAAAATGACCATCGTGCTGACGCATGGGTGGAGCAGCAACTCCACCGACTGGCCTGCGGCAATGGCTGCGAGTTTGACAGCCCTTTATGGAGGTAACGCCAACGTCTTGGCTTGGGACTGGGATGCCGATGCGAGAATGGGATTGGCTGCGTCCGCTGCTCGTACCTCACTGCAGGGGGCGGCCCTTGGTTCCGCATTAATGGACTCACTTGGCCCGACGTATGATAAGCCGATTCACTTCCTTGGTCACAGCCTTGGAACAATGGTCAATTGCAGAGCAGCGGATTACATCCACGGCAATAGGCGGCCCCGTGGTGAGACAAGACCGAGTACTCAGAAATACTCAGCCGCAAATACGCATATGACTTTATTCGACCAAGCTATGACCGCAAAGGCGGTTCAAGGCATGCGTCTTATGCTCGACATCGTTTTGGCAGGCTTCTCGGAGCAATCCTCCAGAAATGGAGCGCAACAGTTGACCAGCATATTGTGGTCAAAAGTTATACCCGACCAGTTTGCATGGGTGGATAACTACATCAGTGAGGTAGGATTTTTGGATTCCCAAGCCACAAATGTCATGTTGTGGCGTGGCACAGCCTATAGCAACCCTATCGCCGCGCATGGGTATGCGATCTATTGGTATCAACAAACAATATCGAATCCCCTAGGGAGCCTCATGGGCCACCGCTGGTCTTTTGAGCGAGACACGATGAGCTCTGCACCGAGTATCGACACGTACTTTTTTCAAAATCTGGATCCCTCCACTTCGGAGTTACAGGTGTCGCAGATTAGTGACCTTGCGGCAGAAGCGTTGCGCGGAAGCCATATTGCAGCTTACCCTGAGCTTCAGGCTATCAAGGGCTTGAGCGCCATAGCAAAGAAGGTCAAACCAGAAATCGTGAATAGCATCCAGTATGTGGGCAAGATCACACCCGATTTCGTGGAGTCATTTTCTGCACCGATCGGCATGCCCGTTTACTCCGGCACGGCAGGATCAACGCCGATGTATTTCCTTCCCGCTGCACAGACGCCATCTAGCGACGCACAAGCAGCATGGGACTTTCAGTTCACCATCCAGCCAGGTGCTCCTCAGGCGCAGCAACTCGTCGCGGGCCGGAGTTTGAAGGCAATCGGGGCATCATCAAGCGCGGGACCTGCTTATACAATCATTCCCATCCATGTGCCGACTGAGGCGGTGGGCATATCTTTTGAATACAGCATCACTGGTGCGGGAGTGGCTGATTTTATGACGATGGGAATCGGGGCCAGCAACGAATACACGATGGAAGCGAAATTCGTTGCCGATGGCGAATGGAATGGAACCCCAATCATTCCCATCTCCCAATACCGCAATCAAAACGTTCAACTGGTCTTTGCGTTGAACGGCGCAAACGGAGCGCCGATCGGGATGCTTGGGGTGCGCAACATCCAGTTTTACATTCCACCGCGTCCAGAACTCAGTCTCGATATGGCGGGAACGGATTTGACCGTTTCATGGCCTCTCTCGGCGATCGACTGGACATTGGAAACCACGACCAACTTGGCGGATCCCAACAGCTGGCGTGCAGAAACTGCCCCCCCTGAAATCACTGAGTTTTCCCACTCGATGACATTTGATGTTTCTAAAACAAAGCGTGTCTTCTTCAGATTGAAAAAATAGTGGCATGAAGCGCTGACATGTTGTTCCCGCGTTTCTGGCTCCCAATCCTCCTTGCCGGCGTCCTGACATGCGAGGCGCAAAATACGCCACTCTGGGAGGAGTTGAAGGGGTGTCGGCTTGTCCCTGAGGAATGGCGCGATGGGGATTCCTTCGTGGTCACAACGCCTACAGGAAACATGGTTGTCCGCCTTTACTTTGTGGACACGCCGGAGGATTCGGCAGACACCCGGTTCCCCGAACGCATTGCCGATCAAGCCGCCTACT
>CAZRIL010000247.1:0-4371 GCA_964600115.1 uncultured Chthoniobacter sp.
TTCCGGCCATGAGCACGGTTCAGGGAATTGAGAGGGCGATTGAGCAGCTTCCCAGAGAAGAGGCTTTTCTCCTCGCGGATTGGATTTCCTCAAGATTTTCCAAGGAATGGGATCAGGAGATAGAGGAGGACATCAAGGCCGGTCGGCTGAATCATATCGCCCAAGAGGCGGTTTCCGAATTCCGAGCAGGACGGACTTCCCCGTAGTTCCCTCGACATAAGCCGTATTCGGATGTAATCTCCTTTCAATGGGTGCAGCACTCCAATACCTGACAGACGAAGCCGGTCATAAGACGGCGGTGATTCTGCCGATGGCTGATTACGAGAAGCTTTTGGAGGATATCCACGATCTTGCCGCCGTTGCGGATCGTCGCGAGGAGCCGACGATCCCCCACGACCAATTTCTCAGGGAATTGAAGAAAGATGGCGTCCTACAGGATTGAGTGGCGCAAATCGACCAAAAAGGATCTGCGTCGGATTGCACCAGCCGATGTCGCAAAAATCATCGGTGCGGTTGAGGATCTGGGCCGCGACCCGTTTCCGAACGGACACACCAAGCTCTCTGGCAGCGAGCGCTCCTACCGCGTGAGGGTTGGCGACTACCGGATCATTTACGAAGTATTTTCCGGCATGTTGCTGATCGAAGTCATACGTGTCGGCCATCGTCGGGATGTTTACAAACATTGATTCCCGAGCTTCACGCACCAAAGGCTTTGTCACCTTTACAACCCGAAAAATCCGGTTTTTCGCTACAAGAAATCGACTTTATTGGAATCAGTCGGGAATCAGCGGGCTGACGGCATCGAGGGCGGAGGCGTAGAGCGGATGTCTTCCACCGCGGCCGAGTTCCGCGAGGAGAATATCGCCGACACGGTCCTGTCCGGCCCCGATGGTCATCGTGCAGTCCGGGATACCCGGAGACTGCATGCTGATGTGAAAAAATCCGCCCTTATCCGGCCGCCGGAGGTTGAAGCGGAAATTTCCGCCCGAAAGCTCGACGATTGAAATGCCGGATCCTGCCGCATCAAAAATTTCGAATGCGATCTGTTTGCCCTCTTTTGTGACGAAGAGGTTTTCTGAGAGCGTCTGCTGGAGGCTCCAGCCGAGTTGGGCGGAGAGCCAGCCGAGCAGGAGCAGTGCCTTGACCCGCTCGCCACTTGCACACCCGATGCGGACGCCGGTGATCCCGGGCAGGCAGGCGAGAGCCGCGGAGTGGTCGAAAATGTTCGCCAGGGCCAGTCTCCAGCGGTGCAGGCGCGTCCAGTTCAGATCGCAGAGAATCATTCCCCCGTCCGTGAGAGACAGAATCTTCCGGGTGAGCGCAAACTGGGCGGCAGGATGCTTCCACATCGCGCTGTCGAAAATGAGCCGGTCCACCCACGACCAGAGCTGTCCGTCCAGCGGTTCGCGGAAGTCCGCCTGCGACCAGAAGCAAAGGGGGAGATCGGAATCGAGGTGCGAAAAAACAATATTGGGAAGCGCGGACGCGCTCTCGCCATCGAGCCGGAACGTGATCTGTTCCGAGCAAATCTGGCGTCCGCCCTTCCCCGCCAGATGACAATGCGCGCTGATCCACGCGCGGGCCTCCGATGTTTCAGCCCTGGGATCGGCCAGGATCAGAATCGCGCGGAAGGCATGCTGGCCGGCGATCGCCGAGATCAGTTCGGTGTTGCAATCCAGCGCCTCCGGTTCCTCGGTGTAGATGACAAGGTTGAGCAGGGAGGCGCGGGTTTTCGTGTCGTCGCTCGACTCCCAGAGCCGGCCCAGTTCCTTGTCGATCCGGCCGATTTCCACCGGGAGTCCAGGCTCGTTCACAGCCGCCTCCAGGTTGATCCATGGCGCTTGATGAGCTCATCCGCCTCGGCGGGGCCCCAGCTTCCGGACGAGTAAAAATTCAGGTCCTCGGAGTTTGTCATCCAGGCCTCGCGGATCGCATCCACAAATTTCCAGGCCTCCTCGACCTCGTCGCGCCGTGCGAAAAGTGTCGGGTCCCCGCTCATCGCATCAAGGAGGAGGCGCTCGTAGGCTTCCGGCGTTGCCTTCCCGAAACTGGTGCCGTAATGGAAATCCATTTTCACGGGCTCGATCCGGAGGCTCGACCCCGGCATCTTCGCGCTCATCCTGAGCGATATCCCCTCGTCCGGCTGGATCCGGATCACGAGCACGTTGTCGTCCACCGCTTCGCCGGTGGCTTTGAAGAGGACGGGCGGCACGCTTTTGAAGTGAACGGCGATCTCGGTTCCGCCTTTCGGAAGCCGCTTGCCGACGCGGACAAAGAACGGCACCCCCGCCCACCGCCAGTTGTCGACATTGATCTGGAGGGCGACGAATGTTTCCGTCATCGACTCGGGATCGACATTGGCTTCGTCGCGATAGGCCGCAACGCGTTTTCCATTGATTGCTCCTGCCCCGTATTGTCCGCGGATCACATGGCGGGCAACCTCCTTGCCCTCGAGCGGGCGGAGCGACCTGAGCACCTTGACCTTCTCATCGCGGATCGCGTCCGCGTCGAGCCCCGTCGGCGGCTCCATGGCCGTGAGGCAAAGAAGCTGGAGCAGGTGGTTCTGAACCATGTCGCGCAGAGCGCCGGACTTGTCATAGTAGCCCGCACGACCCTCGACCCCGAGGGGTTCGCTGGCCGTGATCTGGACGTGATCGATATAGCGGGCATTCCACATGGCCTCGAAGAGGGCATTGGCAAACCGGAGGACCATGATGTTCTGGGCGGTCTCCTTTCCAAGATAGTGATCAATCCGGTAGGTGTCCGCCTCAGGAAATGCGCCCTCGACCAGATTGTTCAGGTGCCGGGCGCTCGGGAGATCAGTGCCGAACGGTTTCTCGACGATCACGCGGGCCCATCCGCCATTTGACCCCCGGTTCAATCCGCTCTTCCGCAAATTCTCAAGAATGACCTCAAACTGGTCGGGAGCCGCAGCCAGATAGAAGAGCCGGTTGCCACGGGTTCCCCTTGTCGCGTCCAGGTTGTTCAGCTGCTCCGCGAGGGACTCGTAGCCCTTGAGGTCATGGAATTCGCTGCGGTGGTAGGAGATCGTTGCCGCGAAGCTCGCCCAGAGCTCCCCGTTGATTTCCTGCCGGGAATGCTTCTGCGCCGCATCCTTGAGTTCATTGCGGAACACCTCGTCGCTTTTGTCGCGCCGTGCGAACCCCACAACGCTCATTGCAGGCGGCAGCGCTCCATCCGCAGCAAGATTATATAGAGCGGGGACCAGCTTGCGATGGGTAAGATCACCCGTAGCACCAAAAATGACGAGAGTGCAGGGTTCAGGATTGGCCTTGTTCCCCAATCCCTCCCGGAGCGGGTTTGCCTGAATGACAGAATTCGACATGGTGCGGGTGTATTATCCGTTTGCCACAACCCTTACAACCGGGAAGGTTGGAGTATGGAATGGCCGGAACTTCTCAAGATAGCAGAGAGCGAGGTCGCCGCAACGATCTCCGAACTCCCCGCACCTCTCCGCAAACTTCTCCTTGAGGTGCCAGTCGTGATCGAGCGATCCCCGTCCCGGGAGGACATCCGAACCGGCATTGAGCCGGACACCCTCGGCTACTACGACGAAGATCCGGTTGTCCGCATCCGCCTCTGGCTGGAAAACATCGAAGACTACGCCCGGGAAGAGGATCATCCCTTCGCCGAGGAAGTCCGCACAACACTCCTCCATGAAATCGGCCATGTCCTCGGCTGGGATGAGGAGGATGTCGAGGAGCGGGGGCTCGGGTAGCCTGGGATTTCACGTGCATCATTTATTTCATTTGTTATTGAAGGAAATGCGGAATTGTTATTGGCTCGGGGGAATCTGATGAGTTCCACCGGGGAATATATGGTCGAAGAGGGAGTGCGATTGAGCGAGCTGGACATCGAGGCGATTGAGATGTTCATCAGCTTTTTCAAGCTAATCGGGCTGCCCAAATCGGTCGGGGAAATTTACGGTCTTCTTTTCGTCGCGACGCGACCGCTCTCGATGGACGACCTGATGGGCCGGCTGCAGATCAGCCTCGGAGCGGCGAGTCAGGGGTTGAAGCTGCTGAGGTCCGTGGGGGCCGTGAAAGTGGTCTATGCGCCGGGGGAGCGCCGGGATCATTATGTGGCGGATCTGGAGCTGAGCCGCTTTGCGACATCGTTCATCAAGGAGGAGTTGAATCCGCGGCTCGAGCGGTCCCTCCAACGCATCCAGCGGATGGAAACCTTGGCCGACGCGATGAGTCCGAAAGAACGCAAGACGGCCTTTGAGAGGATCGACCGGCTCAAGCACTGGATGGAAAAGGGGCAGAAGATGATGCCCTGGATTCTGAAATTTTTGGTGAGGTAGCGCGCCAGGTTGGCGCAAACCTGTGGAAAACAGGAAAAAATCCG
>CAZRIL010000248.1:0-4336 GCA_964600115.1 uncultured Chthoniobacter sp.
CTCTTACATCCTGGTTACAGCATCCTCACCATCAAGTTGCGGACCGAGGATCATCCAAGTTTTGTTTCAGAGCAAGAAGATCAAGGAACTCAACCTTGGTCGCCAGCAGGCATATTTCCCCTGAAGGCCATCCCCAAAGGATTCCGGTAACTTGAGCGAGACTTGGGTCCCACGATTGCCCAGCTCGTGATGCCTCGGCGAAACGTGTATTCCAGACTAGACTCCCACTCCAGCCGGGAGGACTCGGCAGATGGACGTTGAACGAGGCGTCGATGGGAGTTGCCCCTGCTGTAGAATGAAGAAGAGCAAAATGGATGGTAGCATCACCGAAGTTGGCCGGCATGGGTGCTTCCTGCGTAAGAAAGGGTTGCCCAGGAGTGTGCAGATTGCCAAAGGCAAAATTGGAGTTTTCCCCTGCGTATCCGCAGACGAAGAATACCTCTCGCGGGACAGGTGAATGCCGACAAGCAAACCGGTTCAAAGGAATCGCCCGCGCCTGATGGGGAGAATGTGTCCAAATGGACTCGGCAACGGAACCCAATGCGACATCATGTGGCAGTGGGTCAGCGGCAAACGCCCGAACTCGATAGTAGTTTGGACATCCAGCAAATTTATGAGCCAAAGAATGTGTTTTCATTCGTGCAGCAACGTGCTCATTCGTTACAAGGAATATGGAGCCTGCGATCTCCAAGTAGGAGCCGGAGCCTTCCAATTCGCCGTAGTCGTTCTCTACTACTTTCGAGATTGGAGTAGTGAAATTCCTCACTTCCTCGATCATGGCAGTGCAAATGCGATTGCAGGAGGACTTCCATTCTTCCGCTTTGAGGTCTGGTTCCATGCTATGTTGTCGACAGGAGAATCTGCTCAGGGATTTCTTAGGAAGACATAACGGAGGCGTGGGGAGCAAGGACGACTAAGTCAAGCATCTTCAGTTATGGCGCCTTCGGAGCGGTCGTCGGGTAGATTCATCGTGCAATGGCATAATTTGAGAGTCAGCCACCAAGTGTTCAATGCCGCCACACCATAGCAGTCACCCTGCGTAACGAAACCGTGTGCAATGTCGTTTCGGAAGGAATAGCCGTGTCTCTCTTTGAGAAGCCCACGCATTTCGAAACAGAGATCTTTTCGAAATATGTGCATTGCCTCAGGCATGTCGAACAATGCGCCCAGCGTTTTGACCTGCTGCGTCAAATCAGAATTGAGATTCGAGACATCCGCGCCATTCTGCTCCAGCACATAGCGCATCGAATTCTCGATCTGGGGAGCAAGCAGGTGGCTCGCGATCATGAAATCCCCTGCCAAACCGTAGTATAACCCCTGAAGAAAAATGCCCTCGTGACCGGGTGGAATAAAAGGATTGTGGCGGACCAAGTATTCCAAATTCCTGAGTCTTGGCTGGTGTTGACGCCATATTTGTTGCCGCGCTGGCTCAATGAATGTCTCTGCTCGCCATTTCCATATGTAGTTTCGAGCGTGGTCAAACATGCGTTTTTCAAGCTCCTGTTCCGCTGCTTCGCCAGTCAGTCCCAACAGGGATTCTTTGTGAGCAACAACCCGTCCCGCTTCGTCGAGCATCGATTCTTTCCCGAGAAAAGTGAACGGCGCGTAATTGACTGATTCGAGGACATCTTTCTTTAGCTCTTCGAAACTCACCACATCGACTCCCATCGCGAACAAGATCATCGACCGACGAAAATCGTTGTTCGTCACATAATCAACCGAAGCCGCGCAAGCCTCACGTGTATCCACAGGAACGCGATAGGTATGCATTTCAGACATGGATCGCTTCTGGTAGTCTTTGAGTATTCCCTTCAACTCTGTAATTCTCCCAGAGGGGGCATGAGCTTGCCGTAGAGCCTCGATTCCTTGGGCAAGGGCGCCACTCGCACCTAAATAGGAAGGTGGTTGCCGTTTTGCACAATCCTCTGCCTCTTCCACGTATGTTTCCGCTGCAAGGAGCCTTGCCTCCGCTTCACGAACTGTATCACCTTGTGCTTGTCGAAAATCTGCTTCCAAGAGCAGATAGCCGCGTCGGCGATCTGGATCGTTGCCGATCAGTGGCAGCTCGGCATGAAGTTTCGCTATATCTGCCATGGCCTGCGCATCACCGAGGCCTAGAGCTAGAATCAGGTGTAGAAAATGATTGGCGAAAAACGGCTCTGTTTTGGAAAGGGGGTGTTCAAGAGCGTTAAAAAGCGCTGTTTCTGCTTTTGCGAACTCGGCTTTTTCTCGCCCCAATTTGCCTGCGAGTTGGAGCGCACGATGAAACAAATCTACGGACCGCCCCCAATGCTCAGGCTGTAGCAGACCTTGAGCCGCCGCCAGATAGTCGTCGATGGATTCCCGGGCTGCTTGGTGTGCGCTTTTTCTCCGCAGCCAGAGAATGTCGGCCAACCGCGCACGCAGAACAACGTCCTTCGCAATTGGAAGGAGCTTTTCAATTGTATCAACATCAGCTTCTGTCAAATCGTCAGGGATACTGGAACGGCGGGTATCCCAAATCATCGCAGCCCGATAGGGCTCTGCCCGATTCCAATATTGGGGAAAAAATGAGCATAAAATACCCAAACTTCGAAACAATGCGCCGACCTCTGGGATTTCTGCCAGTCCTGCCGCCTTGAAGTAGGCATCGTCATAATATTGGCAATGCGGCACCACCCCAGCCAAGGGCAATTCAAAGTCGACGTTCGGGATTTCGAGCCCCGTGATCGGCAGTGCATTTGTGGAGGGTTCTTGCTGCATGTTTGTCGTGCAGAATAGCCACTTCTACCTCCAAAGCGATCATCTTTCGGAATCGCATTTCGGAAAACAGGCCTCATTACCTAAAAGAAACCCGCCCCGACAGGCAGGCAGGTTTCCGACCACGCACCCTCAGTGCATGGTCTCACACATCTGACAGATGTGCTCTATGGCAGGAACGGCCTCCGCCTTTGCATTTCCGGTGCCGCTGGAAAACCAACACCGGCTCCCCGCAACATCCCTCCACACCACCTTGACCATGCCGTGTTTGGTCCAGACGGTGGCCCGCTTGGGACGTTCCCACCGGTTCATGTGGATGGAACGGATCCTTGGATATTGCGTCCCCCATGGATTCTTCCGGCTCATATCGAGTGCTCCAGGTGGCCGGGGCCATTACCCTCGGGATCACACATGACGGCAGCGGTGGCAGGATTGCCCTTGCTGTCCTTTCCGCTGAGGATGAGGATTGGCAGCGGGTGGCCCTCGTAGTCCTCCCACTGGATGGCCAGGATCTTCCGACCCACGAGGTTGCCGTAATGCGTCCGTTCGAATGGTGTAGGCCTGCCGCTCATGACGCCAGCGCCACCCCCGTCTCTGCATCGAACAGGCCATGCAGAGCTTCACCGCGACGCAGCGCCGTGTGCGGGTTCACGGCCTTGTGGACCTCCGTGAACGCGTTGAACAGGCTCCAGGCATTCCGGGGCTCAAATGCCTCATGGTCTGGCCTGCGCCATTGGTCCAGCACATCCGGGATTTGGGCCGGAGTGATCGCCGCACAATCCACGGCACGGATGATGATGTCGTGGGCCCGTTTGTTGGTTATCCGCTCTTCCTTGTAGGCCAGGACTCGCTGATCCAGTCCACTGAACCGATCCCCAAGCTGACCAACGGCACGGGCCGTCAGATGCCTGAGATCGCGTTCCGCGAACCGCGTGTGCTTGCGACTGATCCGCACCTCGCCACTGAAGCAGAGGTTGTCACAGACGAAGACCCGTGTGCCGGCCACAAGACCGGCCGGATAGGTCATGTCGTGGCTGTTACGGATGCCCACAACCCAACCGAAATCAGCCTGCCCACGACTCGGCAGTGTGACTGACATTACCCCGAAGTAACGGGCTCCCTCGTGGCTCAAGGCATGGGTCTCCTCAAGGATGGTGAACCCACTGGTTTCCAGTTGGGTTTCCACCTCGCCAAGGATCTTGCGATGGCTGAGCGGATACCAGGTCTGGGTTCCCTGTGGTGTCGGGACTGCATACAACTGCTCGCGACTGACGATCTGCGCCCCGCAATGAAGTAGCATTCCACGTGGCGGTGTCTGGACGCGTGGTGCTGGTGGTTCGATGATGTTCATCGGAATATTCCTTTCGTTTGTTGGTTGTGAAGGGGCCGAGGGCAATTGCGCCCCCGCCCTCTTGGAGTCCATTCAGATTCTCACGCCCTGAAGAGAGCGGATCGTCTGGCGGACTTGGTGGATTTCCTTCTCCCCGGCTTTCTGATCCCTGACTGCCTGCCGGAGCAGGGTCGTGATCTCAGTGACGCCGATGAGGGCTTCGCGGAACGTGGCCTTGAAGCCGTCGAGTTTATCGATGGCAACTTC
>CAZRIL010000249.1:0-4288 GCA_964600115.1 uncultured Chthoniobacter sp.
CCCTGAACTGGTATGCGGCGGGTGATTCGGCCGGATTTATTGCCTCGGTTGGCGGTGCAATCCTTCTCCTGCTGCTCTATCGAACCGTCGCGCGGCGACGCGCGCGATAGGCAGGGATAGGATTATCTGCGAGTGGCCGGTCGCCGATCTCAAAGAGATTGGCTCCGGTCGACTTGCGTAACTCAGGCTCGCGTAACCCGCTCAATCGAGTCCACAGTAACCGGTCTACCGCACGGAGTGCTGGAAACCCAAAACAAATGGATCTGATTTCAGACCGCCCGTTTTGGCCGCTCAACAGTGGCCTCATCCGTTCCTTCCCCTCGCTTAAGGCGGACCTGGACTGTGAGGTTCTTGTGCTCGGAGCCGGAATCACAGGAGCCCTGTGTGCCTATCACCTGACCAAAGCAGGGATGGATGTAGCCGTGCTGGACAAACGCGACGTTGCCAGCGGCAGTACCAGCGCGAGCACCGCGATGCTTCAGTATGAAATCGATACGCCCTTGACGCATTTGATCGAAAAGATGGGAAAAGCCGATGCCGTACGTGCGTATCAGGTGTGTTTGGAGAGCATCGGCAAGATCGCAACCTTGTGCCATGAGATCGGCGACTCGTGTGGATTCACATGGAAATCCAGCGTCTACTTGGCGTCACGGGAGAAAGACGTGCCCGGGCTCCAGGCGGAGTATGCGGCCCGCCGGGAGGCGGGAATCGAACTGGACTATCATTCGCAGGCGGATGTTGAGGCGCGCTTTTCCTTCTCACGGCCCGCAGCGTTGGTCTCAAAGGTCGCTGCCGAAGTTGATGTTTACCGGCTCACGCACCTTCTACTGCTGCGCTCGCAGGATATGGGAGGGCGTATTTTCGACCGCACGGCGATGGAGTCCTATCATGTGGATCCCGAGGGCGTGACCGTGCATACGGGCAGCGGCGCCACGGTGCGGGCGAAATGGATCGTGTTTGCAACCGGATATGAGGTTGTGGAGGTTCTCAATCGCAATATCGTCAACCTTAACTCTTCATTTGCTCTTGTCAGCGAGCCCATCGAAGCATTTTCCGGCTGGTGGGAAAAGTGTCTCCTCTGGGAGACGGCCCGCCCTTACTTTTACATGCGGACGACAGTGGATGGACGCGCAATTGTCGGGGGCGAGGATGCAAATTACCGAAACCCACTCCGACGGGATGCCGCCGTTGGAAAGAAGTCTGCGACGTTGGAGAAGCGATTTCGCGAGATGTTTCCGGCGATCGATTTTCAACCCGCCTACGCGTGGGCTGGCACTTTCGGCGAGACCGGAGATGGGTTGGCCTATATCGGCTCCGTTCCCGAACTCCCGCGGTGCTTTTTCACACTCGGTTTCGGGGGGAATGGGATCACCTACAGCGTCATTGCTGCCGAAATCGTCAGGGATACCATTCAGGGCAAGAAACATCCCGATGCCCGCCTTTTTCGTTTTGATCGGTGATGGAATGACGGCGGCGATTCCTACGAAGGGATGGAGTCTTTACCCCATGGCGAAGGCCTTGGCTGCTGAGTATCCTTAAGAGCATGAAAACATCGCTTCCACGTATTTTACTGCTCTCCTTTCTCCTTGCAGCTTCCTCACTCCTTACATCCTGCGTTTCCGACAACTACCCAACCGTGCGCTACAAACCGTCCGAAAGTACTTACACGACATACGCTTCCCTGCCTGCCGACTACTCGGGTGACGCTTACTACTACAACAACCGTTACTACGCCGGTGGCCGCTACGAGCCGGGAACATATACCTATGGAGGTCGGACCTATACCCAGCGCTACTTCCACAACGGCCAATACATCTATGGAGGCGAGTATCGTCCGCAGGCCACATCCGCCTCATACAGAACCCCGGCTGTCCGCGTCTCAACCCCCGCCAGCTACGTAACCTACCGCACCTTGCCACGCGATTACTCCGGAGATGCTTACCACTATAACAACCGCTACTACGCTGGCGGTCGTTACGAGCCGGGCACCTATTCCTATAGAGGCCGGACCTACAGCAATCGCTACTACCACAACGGCCGATACATCTATGGTGGAGAGTATCGCCAGCAGGCGTCCGCCATTTCGACCCGGAGCACTATCCACGGCTCCGTGCCAACCTACCGCACCGCAACGTGGCAGGCACCTTACTGAGACCGGCCACCGGTTACACGCAACGTCCCCGCCAGCGCGGGGCGGGGCGTTGATGGTTGGAATGATCGGGATAAAAATAGTTCTGCCGATGAATCTTCAATAGGCGCTACAGTGTGACGAACTTGCCGAAACATGTGATCGGCGCAACTACGGCATTGCGGCACTCGGCTTCATCACCGACGTCGGTATGATGGATATCACAGCGCCTTTCGAACATGGTCGAGATACGCGTTACTGGACTGGCCAGAAAAGCAGAATCATAGGCACACCCACGATGATTACGATCAGCGAGAGGGGCGCGCCGAGCCGGGCGTAATCGCCGAACCGGTATCCGCCCGGCCCCAGGACGAGGGTGTTGCACTGATGTCCGATGGGAGTTAAAAAATCGCACCCGGCACCGACGGCCACCGCCATCAGGAACGCGTCCGGACGCATCTGGAGGTCGGTGGCAAACTGTGCAGCGATCGGGGCCATCACCAGCACGGTGGCAGCATTGTTGAGGAAGGGAGTGGCTGCCATCGCCGCCACCAGGATCAGTCCCACTGCAGTCCAGGGTGGCACACCGGCGGCCACCGATGAGAGCCAATTGGAAACAAGCTGCGTCGCCCCGGTATGCTCCAAGGCTCCGCTGACCGGGATCAGCGCGCCCAACATGACAAGGATGGGCCAATCCACATGCTCGTAAGCGGCCCGGAGCGGCAGCGCTCCGGTGATAAGCACCAATGCGGCTGCCCCGAAAAATGCCACCGTCGCAGGTAATATTCCGAAAGCGGCGAGACCCATCGCACCCCCGAGAATAGCAACCGGGATCACAGCACGCCTCACGCTCCCAAGGTGGATCGTGCGCTCGACCAACGGGAGGCATCCCAGATCGGCCAACCGCTCGGGGAGAATTTCCAAAGGGCCTTGCAGCACGATCACATCGCCGGCCTGCAATTTGGTATCCCGCAAGCCTTCCGTCAGCCGTTGGCCGGACCGGGAGATTGCCAGCAAGTTGACTCCATACCGTTCGTGCAATCTCATGTCGCCGGCAGCCTGAGAAACCAGCGGCGAGTTCGCCGTGATAACCGCCTCGATCACGCCGACGTCCTGATCCCGGTTGTCAGTCACCGCCGCCCGGTCCTGACCTTCCAAAACCAGCCCCGCCTTCGAGATCACCCGCTCCAGCTGCTCGGGATCGCCCTTGAGCAGAAGGATGTCGCCCGCCTCCATGACGGATTTTCCGGGCGGCACCTTGGTTCGCTCATCACCCCGCAAAATGGCGGTAATCCTAACATCCTTCTCGTGGGCGAGAATGAATTCGCCCGCAGACATGCCGATCGCGCTCGAGCTCTCTGCGACCACGGCTTCGGTCGTATAATCATCGATGTCAAGCGCTTCACCGAGAGTCGGTGCGGCCCGACGGTCGCGTGGCAACAGCCGGTAGCCGAAGTGGAGGAACAGCAATCCCGCGAGCGACAAGGCGAGTCCTACGGGCGCATAGTCGAACATCCGGAATGGTTCGCCCGTCATCTGCTCGCGAACCCGCGAAACGATGATGTTGGGGGATGTGCCGATCAGTGTGATCAGGCCCCCCAGCAAGGATCCGAACGACATGGGCATCAGGAAAACGGACGGTGATGTCTCTGACTTCCTCGCCATTTTCAATGCGGCGGGGATCAACATGGCCAATGCCCCGATGTTTTTCACCAGCGCCGAGAGGAGCGTTACTGAGCCGACCAGCACGGTAAGCTGCCAATGCACTTGCTGGACCCGGCTGCTGACAAAGCGAAGCCCGCTCTCGATGAGACCCGATCTGGCGATCGCCGCGCTCAATACCAGGGCGCTGGCGACAATGATGATGATGTCGTCACTAAAACCTGTGAAGGCCTTCTCCGCCGGCACCGTTCCCGCCGCCAGCGAGGCCAACAGCGCGAGGATGGCCACGAGGTCGTAGCGAAGCCTCCCCCAGATGAACAGGATCATCGTTCCAGCGATAATCCCGAAAGCGAGCATTTGGGGAGTGGTCATGGAGGTGGTTTGTGTCTCCGCGAATAGGGGGCTAGCTGCCGGTATTGGTATTCGGAACGGACACGGCCTTGCTCTCAGGCGAGCCTTTCTGGCGCAGGAAGATCGTCAGGGTAACGATCGACAGGA
>CAZRIL010000250.1:0-4167 GCA_964600115.1 uncultured Chthoniobacter sp.
CTCCAAGCCGTTCAAGAGGGATGAGCTCGCCTCGAAACTTGCATGCTTGGCACATCGATAAGGGAGGCGAACCACTGCCGCCCGGAAGCGGATCCCCTCGGCCGGGGTCTGCACCATTGGAATCCCGCGGGTCTACCGACCTGTGATATAAAGCCCACTTACTTAACACGGAGTTTCGAAGCGTATCCATGGAGTCTGAGCTACCGGGCCGAGATGCCGTTTGGCATACCGAGGGATCGGCAGAGGATTCCTCAGGTCAGCCTCGCGGGCTGTCACCCGCGAGCTAGGCGATGGGGTCCGGGCACACGTTGCGCCGCTGGCACGCCGCGCAGCGGTTGCCGAAAAAAATGTCGTCGACATGGGCCATCGCCCGGCCTACGTCGGACGGCACGGTCGTGAGAACGCCCGCCTCAAAATTCCGACGGTGCGGGCTTTTAGGTCCGAGGCCGGCGCCGGTGAGATTGGCGGAGCCCACAAAAGCGGCCCGCGCATCCACCACGACGATCTTCGAGTGCAGCCGCGGGCAAAGCACCCGCTCGAAAAGCTCCTCGTGCAGCAGGGCGGGAAACTTGTCGAAATCTTCCCGGAAGCGCGGGCCGGGTTCTTTCGCGTGCAGGAGACGGACTTGGACCCCCTCTTCCACCTTTTCGGCGAGAACCTGCAGGAAAGGGGCGAAGTGCCGACCGCGCTTCACGTACATGTCCTTGATGTCCGCCGTGGCGATCCAGATCAACTCGCGGGCTGATGGGATCAACTCGCGGACCACCCGCTCGTGGATCTCCTCATTGAAAAGCAGTTCGTGCGCCGCAGTCATCTTGGTGCCATTGAAACCCGAATTATTGCCTGGGGTCTAGCGGGTTTTCTGCGTGATCAGGCACACACTGGAGATGCTGAAATATTGGTGTCACCTGCAAATCTCAAAATCGTCATAACGGAAAAAAAACAGTCACATGCGATACTCACCAGAGGGCAAATTCGCGAACCCCACCCTTCCCCTCCTCTGGCTGGCAGGTTATTATGATTTTTGGTTCACCAGCTCCGGTGTTGACCTTCCAGGGCAGGATAGTGGCGGAAAAAACGCGGGTGAGCATCGGTGGGTTCGGCCGGCCCCCCCGGGGCTTTGTCCAAGCTCCTTCATAGTTGGCATCCGTTTCACGAGGAAGGGGCCTTGAAATGCTTGCGTTGCCCGGGCGTTTGTTGAATAAAATACTATCCGGCACTGGATGGAAATGATGTCTTCCAATCCACAGTTCCACATTGGAATTCCCGCCATGGGATCCATGGCAGGATCAGGGTTTTTTTGTATTTTTTTACTCAGGGACAGGGAATCTGAATTCCCGTGTTGCCGTGAGGTTTCAACCCGGGCACAGGGAAAAGCACGCGCACCGGTGTAGCTATGGAAAAGCCCGCAATCGGATGTCTCCCGATGGAGACTGGAGCGGCGACCGGCAGGGGCGCTGCTGCTTCGCGGCTTCGTAGATCCCAGCAAACCGAGGAGATCGTGTCTGAGATGTTTCGTTCCGCCGGCATCTCAGTCAATGGCCGCCGCCCGTGGGATATCCAGGTCCACGACAGTCGATTTTTTCAGAGCGTGATGGCCGGGGGAACTCTCGGGTTCGGTGAGTCGTATATGGATGGCTGGTGGGATTGCGAGCAGATCGACGAGATGTGCTGTCGAGCGATTCGCGCGAGGATCTGGGAAAAATGCCCGCTCACGTTTCAGGCTGTGCTTTCGATCGCTGCTTCCATCGTTTTCAACCTGCAGAACAAGCGGAGGGCCCGGCGTGTTGGCCATGTCCACTACGATCTGGGCAATGATTTCTTTGGCGCGATGCTCGACCCATGGATGCAATATTCCTGTGGCTACTTCAACGAAGCCGGGGACCTCGCGGATGCCCAGCAGCGGAAATTGGATCTGATCTGCAGAAAGCTCGCACTGCGCCCGGGGATGTGTGTGCTCGATATCGGTTGCGGGTGGGGGGGATTTGCCCGCTATGCTGCAGAAAAGCATGGCTGCCGGGTCGTGGGGATAACGATTTCCAGCGAGCAAAAAAACTATGCGGAAGACAAATGCAGGGGGCTTCCCGTCGAGATCCGGCTGCAGGATTACCGGGAGGTTAGGGAGTCCTTTGACTGTATCGTCAGTGTCGGAATGATGGAGCATGTCGGCTACAAGAACCACCGCACGTATCTGGAAACCACTTTCCGTTGTCTTGCAGACGGAGGACGCTTTTTGTGTCAGACGATTGCAGGGGACCGATCAACGACCACCACCGACCCCTGGATTGAAAGGTATATTTTTCCCAATTCCATGCTCCCCTCAGCCGCCCAGATAACGAGAGCCGCCGACGGGTTGTATACGCTCGAGGATGTCCAGAATTTCGGCGCGGACTACGACCGCACATTGCTTGCCTGGGAGAGGAACTTTTCAGCGTCCTGGGAGCAGTTCGCCGGACGTTATGGAGAAAGGTTTCGCAGGATGTGGAGGTTTTACCTCCTGAGCTGCGCCGGGGCATTCCGTGCGAGGAACCTCCAACTTTTCCAGTTTCTCTTCTCGAAAGGCGGTTTGCCGGGGGGATTCTCCCCGGTGCGCTGAATTTGCCATTAGAAGCGGTTGCCAGGAATCGAGGACTTCCCGTCCTTCTGAAAATATCAGTTGAAATCCGCCTGATCGCGGGAACTTTGTGCGCTACCAAATCCACACTCGAACAACCATCCATTTCCAATGAAAATCGCTTCCAATATTGCAGGGGCCTTACTCGGACTCCTTTTTATAATGTTCTCGCTCATGGTGCTGCTGAATCTGGGGCCGACACCTCCAGCGCCACCGGAAGGCACCCCTGCGGCGCTGTTCATGGGAGCCTTCGCGCCAACCGGCTACCTTGTTTTTGTCAAATCTCTCGAACTTATCGGCGGAATGCTTGTTGCGATTCCGCTTACCAGGAACATCGGTCTCCTCGTCCTCGGTCCGATTATCGTCAACATACTGGCTTTCCACGCCTTTATTCTGAAAGGCGATGGCTTGTTCTCCCCTCCGATTATCTTGATCTGCGCCCTAGCGGCATTTCTCCTCTGGACCGAACGCAAGGCCTTCACCGGTTTGGTGATTCGATAAGTGCGGGTGAATCAACCCGAAAACGTCGACCACGAAACGGGTTCCCCGTTCCGCTACAGGAATCCCGGTTTTCGGGATTAATCGTAGCGGATACCGCGGCGGACGGATCCGTGCTCAAGTCCTCTCAGATCCGCTGCTCCTCGAGATCATAGACGTCGAAGAAGACATAAACCGGACGGTTGCGGGGAACATATTTTGGAATGTAATCCTCCATATACTCCTGTATCCCATCCGGGAGTTCGGAGATCCGTTTGGTGCGCAGGTCGTTGTTCCAGCGTATGATTTCTATACGCGGCCTGGGCTTGGCGGTTTTTCCAATCCAGTCTGCGATTTCTGCATCTGTGGCGCCGGTCGCCACATAGTCACGGAACTTGTCGTAGGGAATTTCCGCAAACGTGAGGAAAATCTCATCCACAGGGCAACCGGAATGGTAATCAGAGGCCGTTCCGGCCAGCACAGAGCGGCACTTGTCGACCGCACGCGCGGCAATGACGTAACCAGCAAGTGTCTCCCGGGGACTCCGGGGGAATTCCTTCGTAAGGTCTTTGGCTAGAAGCAGGAGTTTTTCGTTCATGATATCAGGGAATGGTCGGGGAAAGATTCCACCGCCGTGCGCTTCCAGCAAACGAATTTTGGCCCACTGGGCCAGCGCTCAGGCCTGATCGTCCTGGGCGGCCGGAGTGGATTCGTCACTCGCGGCGGCGGGATTACGTGCAGCCTCGGCCTTCAGGCGGAGTTTTTCGGCCTTCTTTGCCTTTTTGTCCAATTCCTTCCGGCGTTTTTCGAACTGATAATTTGGTTTTGCCATAGTTTCCTGCAGAGCATGCCATTCGAAAGGGAGATGGGCGAGAGGAGATTTTGCATCAGCGTCCCGTCCGATTTCTCATCAAGGTTGACCCGGTGCACATAATGCATTGGCAAAATGGCTCAGCGGCTGGTAACCGCAAGCTACCATGGACATGAGCTCATGCTCTGAAGCAAGTGGTATGCGTATGTGCAGCTTGTCCACACATGGCGCACCTGCGGGCTTGAGTCCGGGAAGGCGGAGGGGA
>CAZRIL010000251.1:0-4137 GCA_964600115.1 uncultured Chthoniobacter sp.
TCATGAAACATGCTCAACTTTCCCCTTGCTGAAAACCACAGTTGCTCCCTGATCAATCCCAAAGTCCGATTAATTTCAAGAGTTGGTATCAGTCTCCAAACGGGCGGGACGCCCGTTCTCATTGGGCTGAAGCTCGTTAACTGAACGAGTGTTTAATTCGTTTGCCTTGGATCTCACCCAATCGCGAGCCGCTTGGCCAGCAGGCCTTCGAGGTATTCGCGGAGCTCCGTGTCGGTGATCTTCTGCAGCAGCGCATTGAAAAATCCGTTGACGATCAGGCGGCTTGCGGCCTCGCGGGGAATCCCTCTCGCTTGAAGGTAAAACAGTTCCTCGTTGCTGACCGGACCGTTGGTGGCCCCGTGCGAGCAACGGACCTCGTCATTCAGGATTTCCAGGCCGGGCATCGAGTTTGGATCCGCCTCGTCGCTGAGGATCAGGTTCCGAACCTTCTGGTAGGCGTCTGTTCCGCTTGCCCCTGGCTGGACTTTGATGAGGCCGGCAAAAATCGTGCGGGCGGTATCGTCGAGGGCATTCAGGTAAAGCAAATCGCTCGTCGCGTTCGGGGCCACGTGGTCCTGAAGAGTCCGCTGATCGATCTCCCGGGTTCCTTCGACGGGATTAATAGAATACATTTCGCTGCGGGCTCCCTCTCCGACGAGGCGGCTTAGGCTTTCCCCGCGGACGAATCCGCCTCCGAAATTTGCCGTCAGCGCGGTGCATGTCGCGCGGGCGTCGACGATCGTTGAATTGAGATGGAAGGCGAGCGATTCATGCGACCAGTCCTGCACGGCGATGTAGGTCAGTTGCGCTCCCCGGGCGAGGTGGAGATCGTTGACCCCGCAGGCAAAGGCGCGTTGCCCATCGGCGCTCTGGAAGCGGTCCACGACTGTCACGCGGCAGTTCTCGCCGCAGACGACGAGGGTGTGTGGAAACACCGACGAATCGGCACCCTCGACCCAGTGGAAGATCTCCACAGGCAGCGCAACTTCCGTGTCCGCCGGGACGTAGAGGAATGCGCCGCTTGTCACTTTTCCTTTGTGCAAGGCGGCAAATTTGTGGGAACCGAGTTCGACGGGCTGCGCCATGAAATACTTCTGAAAAAGCGCCGTGTGTTCGCGGGCGGCATTTTCAAGGGGCATGAAGAGGACGCCCTCCGGAAGCCTTGCGGCGTCCTCGTGGAGCAGGGCATTGTTGGCGAAGATCATCTTCGCCGAAAATTTCTCCAGCCCGGCGGAGGCCATGATGAGACGCCCCTCATTCGAGACAGGCTGCGCCACCCCGAACCGCGAAAGATCCGTCGCTGAGATGTTTGCAAACCGCCAGGCCTCGTCCTTGCGGGTCGGCCCGGGCGTTGATTCGTATTCCTCGATGGCGGCGGCTTGGTCAAACCACTCCGGCCAGACTCCGGCCTCCACTTCTTTTTCCATAATTGTCATGCTCATGCTCGGGTTTCCGGGTCGGGTGTTAGCCGACCGATCCTTCCATTTCCAGATCGATCAGGCGTTTCAGTTCGACCGAGTATTCCATCGGGAATTGCTGGACGAGGTCGTTGACGAATCCGTTAACCGCAAGGCTCATAGCCGCCGCCTTCGGGATCCCGCGCTGCTGCATGTAGAATATCTGTTCCGCGCTGATCTTGCTGACCGAGGCCTCGTGCTGGCAGGCATTTTCCTTCCCGTGAACGGTGATGGCCGGATACGTGTCCGTCCGGCTTTCCGTGTTGATCAGGAGGGCGTCGCACTCGGTGTTGTTCTTGCATCCTTTGAGGTGCCGTCCGATCTGGACAAGGCCGCGGTAGGTCGAGCGGCCTTTGCCGAGGCTGATGCTCTTCGAGACGATATTGCTGGTCGTGTCATCCGCGGCATGGACCATCTTCGCCCCGGTATCCTGATGCTGGCCGTCCCCGGCGAGCGCGATCGAGATAACTTCGCCGCGGGCCCTGCGGCCTTTCATGATGACCCCCGGGTATTTCATGGTGAGGCGCGAGCCGATATTGCAGTCGATCCATTTGATTTCGGCGTCCTCGTGGGCAAGCCCGCGTTTGGTCACGAGGTTGAAGACGTTCGGCGACCAGTTCTGGACGGTGATATACTGGATCTTAGCACCCTTGAGCGCGACGAGTTCGACCACCGCGCTGTGCAGGGTCGCGGTCTCGAACTTCGGCGCCGTGCAGCCTTCCATATACATGACCTCGCTGCCCTCATCCGCGATGATCAGCGTGCGCTCGAACTGCCCGAAGTTTTCGGCGTTGATCCGGAAGTAGGCCTGGAGCGGATGCTTCACCTTCACTCCCGGAGGAATGTAAATGAACGATCCGCCCGAGAAGACAGCGCTGTTCAGCGCGCTGAACTTGTTGTCGCCGGTCGGGATCACCTTCCCGAACCACTTGCGGAAAATCTCAGGGTGCTTCTGGAGTCCGTCGGTCGAGCCGACAAAGATGACGCCCTGTTCGCCCACGGCGGCCTTGATGTTCGAGTAGGCGGCCTCGCTGTCGAACTGGGCCTCCACGCCCGCAAGGAATTTTCTCTCCTGTTCGGGAATGCCGAGCCGCTCGAACGTGCGCTTCACGTCCTCGGGCACATCATCCCACGAACGCTTTGCCTGCGTCCCCTGGGAGAGATAATACCGGATGTTCTCAAAGACGATGTTCTCCAGGTCAGGACTCGCCCAATGAGTGGGCATCGGCATGCTCTCGAATTTGCGCAGGGCATCCTTCCGGAATTTCCGGATCCATTCCGGATCCTTTTTAACATCGGAGATGTAGTCGATCGTCCGCTCGGTCAGCCCCAGCCCCGCATCGAACTCATAGTTGACATCGTAGCTGAAATCGCCGACCGAGCGGTCGATATCCAGGTCGGGTTTGGTTTCGGTATTCATGGTGATCAGGCGGTGGCGAGAACTTCCTTTTCAACCCAGTCGTATCCTTCCGCCTCGAGTTTCAGCGCCAGATCCTTGTCCCCGCTCAAAACGATCCGGCCATCGACCATCACGTGAACGACATCGGGCACGATGTAGTCGAGGAGGCGCTGATAGTGGGTGATTACCAAAAATCCCCGCTCCGGCGTGCGCAGCGCGTTGACGCCATCGGAGACAATCTTCAACGCGTCGATGTCGAGCCCGCTGTCGGTTTCATCGAGGACCGCATACTTCGGCGCAAGCATGGCAAGCTGCAGGATCTCGCAGCGCTTCTTCTCCCCTCCGGAAAACCCCTCATTGACCGCCCGGGACGTGAAGTTGCGCGGAATTTTCAGCGAATCCATCTTGGCGTAAAGATCCTGGTAATACTCGACCGCATCGAGCTCCCCGCCCTCGGGAAGGGCCGCCTGCCTGGCGGCGCGGATGAAGTTGGCAATCGAAACGCCGGGCACTTCCATCGGATACTGGAACGCCACGAAAAGCCCGGCCCGTGCGCGCTCGTCCGGCTCCTCCATTTCCAGAAGCGCAATATCGTCGAGGGTCACCGTGCCGGCTGTCACCTCGTAGTCCGGGTGGCCCGCCATCACTTTGGCCAGCGTGCTCTTGCCGGATCCGTTTTTTCCCATGATGGCGTGGACTTCCCCCTTCGGGACTTCGAGGTTGAGACCGCGCAGGATTTCGCGGTCGCCGATGTTGGCGTGCAGGTTGTGGATGTGGAGTGACATAGAGATTGGTTCAGGTGTTGCAGTCCGGACAGAGGCCCCGGATCGTGACCTCGGTCTGGCTGACTGTGAAATTTTTGGGAAGCTGCCAGAGCTGGCCGGAGCGGGATCCCTTGGCGACCGGGACATCATGCACTTTGCTGCAGCGCTCGCAAATGAAATGCCCGTGGGCGTTCAGGTTCGGGCAATACCGCGTCGCATCGCGATCGACGTTGACCTGCTTGGCCAGCCCGCAATCGACCAGCGTCTCAAGGCAATTGTAAACCGTGGCCAGCGAGATCCCCGGAATCTTCTTTTTTGCCCGGATGAACACCTCGGTCGCCGTCGGATGATCCCGCTCAGCGAGCAGCACATCATAAACCTCGCGTCTTTGCGGGGTCAGGCGGTGCCCGTTGTGGCTGATCCTTTCCTCATACCCGGGATTGATCGGTGGTTGCTTTGGCATGACGGGGCAACTTACCGCGCAAAGTTGTTGGATCAAGAATTATTCTAAATAAAA
>CAZRIL010000252.1:0-4112 GCA_964600115.1 uncultured Chthoniobacter sp.
TCCGCAAAATCCGCCCCCGCAAACCGGGGTTCAAGCCGCTCGCGAAGCCGGCCACTTTCTAGCGCCTGAAATCGCCCCTCGTTTCCCCCAATCAATTTCATTCCATGAAATGCCTGATCCCGATTCTGTCGCTTGCGCTTATTGCGTCGCCGGTTTCCGCGCAGAATGCTGGCTCCCGTGGAGAGACCGCCTGGCAGGCAACGTTCGAGGAAGCAAAAGCGCAGCCGGACGGATGGACAATCGTAGGCAGCGCGGCGGTGGAATCCGGGAAGGCGTTCAAGGGCGACAAGGCGCTCGTGCTCTCGAAAACGGAGGCGACCCTCCGCGATCCGGTCTCGGCAACGAGCCCGGTGTTTCCGGTTAAACCGGGCGCAGCGGAGGTGAAGTTCGCAGCGAGGACGGACCTGACCTCGATGGACAATTCCTACAACGGCAACCTCACAATCCACTTTCTGGACGCGGCGGGAAAAGAGGTCGGAACCTCGGAAATCTCCTCGCTTTTCCGCAAGAACAACTGGAAGCCGGGGGTGCGTGAGGTCGAGGTGCCGGAGGGGGCCGTTAGCGCCCGGCTCGTGGCGAAGATCAACAAGGAGGCGCCCGGGGAGTATGCCCTCGATGAGCTGAGCGTAACCGGAATCGAAGGAATCACGAAAAAGGGGACGATCGAGCGGATGATGTTCACCACCGCGCAGGTCGGCAACCTCCTGTTTCCAACGGACTCCAGAGAGGTGGAGATCGAGGTCTGGGTGCGGGAACCCCTGCCGGGGGATCAACAACAGGTGTCGCTGACCGTGAGTGACTACTGGGGGGCCGAACAGGCAAAGCCGCTGACCGTGAGGCTGGAAAAAAAGGAGCAGAAGGAGAAAACGTTCATCTACACGGGCAAGGTGGATCTGGCGTCCGTGCCAATGGAGATCGGCCGCTACTATGAGCTGCACGGGGCAATCGAGCGGCCGGATGCCGAGCCGTTCACGAACTACTCCTCGCTCGCGATTTTGCCCGAGGCTCCCGCGAACGCTTACAAGCCGATGGAGATTCCGTTCACCACCCGCAACTGGGACAACCGCGTTCCCGCATACGTGGACCTGACCCACCGTCTGGGAGTGCGCATCTGCGGGATCTGGGGCCGGATGGAGGTGGACCCTGAAAAGACCCAGGCCGTGCAGATCGATCGCGTCGCCAATCTCGACATGGGCTACCTCACCGGATCGCCGGTGCAGAATATCATTCGCCGGAACAAGGACTGGGAGACGAACTACAGCGGGGAAAACCTCCGCAAGGGCGTGCGCAATTTTTTTGATAAATTCGGCAAATATCGCCCGGCGGTCGTCAATCTCGGCAACGAGCCGCACACAAAGGGCGAGGATGTGAAGATCGATGTCGCGGCCTACAAGGCGGTTTACACGGAGATCAAGAAGATTGATCCGAACATCTTTGTCGTCGGAACCTCGGTGAATCTTCAGGAGGATCACTTCAAGTATGGCTTTGGCGAATGGCTCGATGCCTATGATTTTCACATCTACGAGGACGCGGCCTCGGTTCGGAAAATTGTCGGAGAGGGTTTTCCGGCGATGTTCCGCAAATACGGTTTCGCGAAGCCGATCTGGTCCACCGAGCTTGGCCTGAACAGCCAGGGCCTGGCCCGGCAGTTCGTCGCCGCCGAAGTCTACAGGAAGCTGGTGAACTTCTTTGCCGCGGGCGGGGCGAACGCCTGTTGGGCCTGCGTGGTTTACCCGGACCCGGATGGCACCATGGGCGATTCCTTCGGGTCTGCGCACAACACCTTCGACTCCCGCTACAGCAAATATGCGCCGAAGCTCGACGCTGTCGCCTACTACAACGCGGTTAACAATATCGCCATCAAGAAATTCGTGGAGGACAGGGTTTATGGTGACGGCACCCAAGCATACCTTTTTCGCGACCGTGACGATCAGGCGCTTCAGGTCTGGTATCGGAACAAGGGCCGCGAGGACGTGTTCATCCCGCTGCCCGGCGTCGGAAAGGTCCGCGTCACCCGGATTGACGGAAGTCTGCGTGACCTGGATGCGGACGGGAAAGGCCTCACCCTCACGATCACGGAAGACCCGGTTCTGCTCACCTATGCCGGAGGCGAAAGAGCACTCCCGGAAAAAGCCGGTGCGCCAGCCATCACCCTTGGCGATGTCTCCAGTTCCGTGATTCGTGGCGAAGAGAGCCGCATGGATGTCGTTTTGAGCTCCGCGAAACCGGAAGACCTTGAGATACAGGCTCCTCCTTTTTGGAAGACGGTGAGCGAGACTGCGACCGACGGAAAAGGACGCAAGGTCGTACGCTACGGCCTGCAGGCCCCGGAGGACAGCGCCGCCCGCGAAGCGGACATGACCGTCAGTTTGAAGTCGGGAGAAAAGGTCATCGGGCAGATCTATCACCGCCCGGCCGTGCGCGGCGCTCTCCAGATTGGCCTGCTTCCCGTTGCGCCTTCCGACGGACAGCCCGCCGCCGTCAAACTTGTCATGCAGAACAACAGCCCGACGAAGCAACAGGCCAACTGGGAGGTTGTTCTCACGGGCGAACAGACGCTTGCCAATGGCACGTTCTCAGCGGTGATGCCGGCTTCCGCTTATTTCGCCGACACTTCCTCCGGCACGTTGGAGATCGAGCCGAAGCAGTCGCGGGAGATTGTGCTCCCGCTTGCGAATGCCGACCTTTACGCCGTCTACCGCGCACGCGCCGTGGTGCGTGACGCTTCCGGAAGGGCGGCTGTGCAGGAGCGCCCGGTCTCCGCTTTCTACGGCGTGCCAAAGGCAAAATCCGCGATCACGCTTGACGGAAAACCCGATGAGGCGGACTGGAAAAATGCGCCCGTGCGCAAGCTGGATTCCAAAGACCAGTTCTTTGCCATCAATGTGACCGACAAGCAGCCTGCGGACTGGACCGGGCCCGATGATCTGTCCGGCGAAATTCGTTACCTGTGGGACGACAAGAATCTCTATGTGTGCGTGAGAGTGCGCGATGACGCCGCCGCCCCCCTGCAGCAGGACGCGCAGCTCTGGAGGCAGGATAGTGTGCAATTCCTCGTGGATCCGATGCGCACCAGTTATCACAAGGTCGGAAAATACGATTACGTGCTCGGTGCCGGAACGAAGGGGCCCCAGGTCTGGTGCTCGCTCTCGGCCGACGGAAACATCAAACCGGGGGAAAATACGGAGATAAAATTCGCCACGCAGGCCGGCCGGAAGGGATCGAACGACATGGTCTACGAGATCGCGATTCCCTGGACGAATCTTGCCCCGTTTGATCCGAAGTCGGAAAGCAACCTCGGCCTCACCGCAATTCTGAATGAGGGCGACAACGAGAGCCGCAACGCGTTCATGACGTGGTTCGGAAACGCCCACAACAAGGATATCGACACCGTGGGCGATCTGGTTCTTCTGCCTTGAAATTCAACACTCGACCATGAAACTCCTCCTTCTTCTCCTGATCCTCTCAGTTTCCGGCATCGCGCAAATGTCCGCACAGTCACCGCTCGCAGACTCGGTCGGAGGCTACAGCGGCGAGCAGGGCAAACAGGGCTGGTCGTATCTCTACTATGTCAGCAGCAAGGACGGGACCGGAACCTATGTGCCGGAGGATGCCCTCCCGATGAAATGGGCGGCCAATTCCGGCGATGCCAAGGAAATCTGGATCGCCCCACAGCCGTGGTTTTCCCTCAGCCGCGAATCGGCAAAATCGCGGGTGGTGGATGAATGCTACCAGGGCTGGGCAGTCCGTCGCTGGACAAGTGATCAAGACGGCGAAATCGAAATTAGCGGATCAGCGAAATGCACTGCCAAAGCGGGCGATGGCAACGATGCGGGAGACGGGGTCCTGCTCAGGATATTCGTCGATGGAAAGGAAATCTTCAACAAGCCGCTGCCCCCGCAGGCGGCCGCGGAGTTTAAAATCCCGACGCCCATCCGGCGGGGATCCAAGGTGGACTTCGCCATCACCCCGGGACCTGGCCTCAACGCCCTGTTCGACGGGGCACAATTCAACGCAACAATTGGAAAGGCAGTAAAATGAACACAAACCATCCCGAAAAGGCGCATGGCGCCACCGACTATGCATTTGACGGGGCGATCTCCCGTCCGGTT
>CAZRIL010000253.1:0-4100 GCA_964600115.1 uncultured Chthoniobacter sp.
TTTGTTTTTATGCGGAGAAAAGGAAGAGGATGTCTTCGTAATGCCCTCAAAATTCCATGTGAAAAACCGGCGTTTTTTTTGGTGCGAGCCCACAGGGAGCGGACGAAATGTATTCTTCATCTTCGAGCGGAACGTGATGCTGGATTTCGTCCCGGCAGAAGCGGAGATTCAAATTTTTGCCGACACCCTGTATCGCCTGATTGTCAACGATACCATCTGCGGTTACGGCCCCCCGCGCTTTCTTCCTTCCCATCCGGAGTATGACAAGCATGACATCTCGGGCCTGCTGCGCGCCGGGGAGAACAGCATCCGGATCGAAGCCAATGCGATCGGGGCCCCGACCTATCAGGCGGTTCCCAGTATTGGGGGCGTAGCTGTCTGCGGCCATATCGGCGGCACCATTTCACTGGACATGGAGGAAGGATGGCTTGTCCGGCGGTCCTGGGCCTGGGACCCTGACAGTGAGCACTATAGCTTCGCGCAGGGGCCGGTTGAAATTTGCGATACCCGGGAGTTCAAGCGGGAAAAGGACATTTTGTATCCTCCGGTTGCGGTGGAAGGCGGCGCTTGGGGGAAACCGAGTGAGCGAGGGCTGCGAACTCCTTCCCTGTTGGTCCGATCACCGGTCCGCATCGTGACATGCGCAACACTCACAAGCGGTTGCTTTCGGATCGGATTCCGCTGCCCTGTCGTGACCGGCGGTCGGCAACCGTTTTACACATATATCTTTTCACCTCGCGAACAGGAAATTGAGGCAGGGGTATTCTGGGGTCCGCTTGGCATTCATGGAAAGTGGCTGGACCACTCGCGGTGCACGGCCCGGGGCAACCGGGAAAATGTTCTGCTTGCGCTGAAATCCGGATGGAACTTTATTTTTGGCATTCCGGAAATATTGAAGCCCGCATGGGCGTGGCAGATGGAGCTGCCCTCGGATTGCGAACTCCAGGTGCGCGGGTTGCCGGGAACCGCCAATCCAGCCGCCTTTTGCCTTGGGCCATTGGCCGCCGCAGGGGACATTCCTGAGCATCCTCCCGTGCGCGCGGAAGATCTCCACGGCTATCCGGTGTGCTGGCCGCCGACCGGAGCCATGCGACGGCCGCCATCCCCCGCGCGGGATTTGGCCTGGGACATTACTAACAAACCGCTCGTGCCGGCAAACTCGCTGTGGAAGTTGCCTTTGGATTTTCCGGCGAATCGTGATGCCACGCTCGTCATGGATTTCGGGGAAGAATATCTCGGCCACGCCTTCGTCGAGGTTGAGGCCCCGGCGGGAACGGTTCTCGACATCGGGCACGACGAACGTCTGAGGGAAAATGGAACGCCCGATTACTTCCGGTGCAATCCGTTTCTGAATTCTGCCGACCGGTTCATATTGCGGGGACGATGCCAGCACGTCGAGACCTTCCACGAGCGCGGGGGGCGCTATCTTCAGATGACTTTTCGCGGAGCGCGCGGGCCCGTGCGGATTCACTCGGCGGGAGTTCGCTCCACATGCGGCGAGTATCCGCGAACCGGCAGTTTCTCCTGCGGTGACGAGGATCTTGACTGGGCGTGGGAGGCTGGCGAGCGAACGCTGAGAGCGAGCATGGCCGATGGCTGGATCGATCCCTGGCGGGAGCGCGGACTCTACATCGGAGATGCGCTGGTCCAGGGCCACGCCACGCGGAAGATCACGTCGGACTGGCGTCTTGATCCCTGGTGCCTGCGCCTGTGGGCGCGGGCACAATTCGACGACGGACAGTTGCCCGACGTTGTTCCCTCCCATCCTCACCGTCCGCTCTGCGACTACACGCTTATTTGGATCCTCGCGCTCAGGAATTACTGGGCGGCCAGCGGCGACCTCGAATTGGTGCACGAGCTTTGGCCAGCAATCCCCAAAATCTTTTCCAGTCCGGTCTGGAAGCCTGCCGAAGGCGGGCTCTGGGAAGTGACGCCGGATACGAAGATCTTTATCGATTGGGGGGTGGTTCCGGAAGAGCGCCAAGGGGTCAACGCGTGCCTCAATGCGTTCCGCTTCCGCGCCCTGGAGTGCTCGGCAGAACTGGCCGAGGCCATCGGCCACAAACGGGAAGCGAACTCGTATCGCCACGAGGCTGCAGAAGTCGGGACCTCGTTCCGCAGGATTTTCTGGTACGGACAGCTTGGGCGATTTACGGCGGCAAAGATTGATGGCGATTACTTTCTCGGTCCGGCGCTACATGCTAATGCACTGGCGCTCGCTTTCGGGATGTGCGGTGAGGGCCAAATGGATCCGGTGGCGGACTACCTCGCGGAGGGGCTCCGGATCTCCGTCGGCTTCCCGGACGGACGCTGCGAGGTTTACTTCCTCTACTACGCCCTCGACGCGCTCTACCGGGCAGGACGTGCGGCCAGCGCCGAAAATGCCATGCGCGAATACTACGGTTTCATGCGCCAACGGGGAGCTAGGACACTCTGGGAATCGCTTCGCGAAGGGTCGCAAGGGAATGACAGTCTGTGCCACGGATGGTCGAGCGGTGCGCTGCCGTATTTGAGCGAACGCGTGCTGGGCGTGCGCCCGCAAAAGCCCGGTGATCTCACGTGCATGCTCGTCGCCCCCGAGAGCGAAACTCTTGACCATGCGGAGGGTGTTGTCCCACACCCCGCCGGGCCAATCACTGTCCGTTGGACCGTCAAAGAAGATTTATTACGGATCGAAGTTCGCAGGCCCGTCAATGTTGTTGTTGAAATCTGCCCAAGGGGCCGACTGGCTGGCTGCGAACTGGAAAAGAAGGTGTCCCAATATGGTGGCACGGTCATTCCACTGAGTAGTGATTGCCCCTTTACTGAGCTCGCAATAGCCCCGCAGTTTTCAAATGCATGACACATTGGGAATCCACAAGACTGGCGCATTCTCGCATGTTTTATGCGTAATATGGCATTGCGGCTGTATTTTGACGAGATTACGTTTTTATCACCTCCCCCCACCATGTCCATAACATGTAAATACATTAACCTCAACCAACCCTCCTCGACAGGGTGGGTCAACGGAACATGAGAACTGACATGGTCTCAGCGGAACCCTCACTCGCAAAGTGTGCTTCAGTCGTGGAAACAACATGTAAGAACACTGATCACAGCATGGCAAGGATTCCGAGCCATTCGGAGGGGTTTGCGCTCATTTTGGTGCTTTCTATCCTTGCGCTTCTGCTCGTCCTCGTCGTCACCTTCTCGGCGGTCCTCAATGTTGAAATCCGCTCCAGTGGAAACAGCAAGGACGTTTTGGAAGCACGTCAGAATGCTCTGTTGGGGCTGCAAATGGCGATTGGCCAACTTCAGGAGAAAGCCGGAAAAGATCAGGCTGTCACATTTCCGGCAACAACATTTTACCCGACAAAAAATATCAACCTTCCCTCGGCATCCGCCCCGAGGCAGGGCAAGGGGGACATTTTTGACGATACGACTTTCGGTTATAGGAAGTTCGCCACAACGAGCAAATCCCGAAGTTATCTCAGCAAAGTTGGAACGTATCTCATCCCCTCTGAGAGGATCGCTTGGGACAACGCGCTGAAAACCTGGTGGAAGACCCGAAACCCCCACTGGACGGGCATCATGGACAGTGCGCTCCGGGTTGATCGGGCGACGGATCCCAACTCCAATCCGGTGCCCCTTGCCGCGCAAAGATACGAGACTACACCGGATACGAAATATGGGGAGCCCAAGCGCGCGCAATTGCCCATCTGGCTCGTCAGCGGCAACGAGAAGTTCCACATCAATCAGGAATCCGATACCGCTTACCCTTCCGGATACCAAACTCCCGACATCGAACTCCCGGATCCTTCCTCCGACAGCACAGTGGTCTTTCTGGTCGGGGAAGGAAGCGCAACCGATCTGGATGCCGGGGACACCGATCAAATCGCTTCCCCAGATGGATATGACGGACGTGTGAAAGTGAGAAAGCAGGATGTCGCCATCATAAAACCAGATGGGAGCACAGAGACCCGGGGCCACTATGCCTATTGGGTCGGAGATGAGAGTATCAAGGCCAACTTTTCCATTCGCGATCCCTATGCAAATGATGACATGAGCCCTCTGCCTGGTAAAGGTCAGGGAACAGAGGACTACAGGAATCGCCTTCAGGC
>CAZRIL010000254.1:0-4097 GCA_964600115.1 uncultured Chthoniobacter sp.
CAAAATCCATTCGACTCCGGAGGTCCGGATATTGGAGAATGCGGCATGAAGATTTTGATGGCTGCGAGCGAGATGACGCCCTTCGCGCGAACCGGGGAGTTTGCCGATGAGATGCTGGCGCTTGCGGCGCACATTCGCGAGGCCGGGCACGAGGTGACCGTGGCCCTGCCGTATTACCGGTGTGTTCGCGAGGACAAAACGGTGAAAGCGAAGCGTACAAAGATGAAGCTTTCCGTCCAGGTCGGCCCCGCCAAACTGCCCGCGGAGATTTTTGAGGCGGCGGCTCCGGGCGGCGTGCAGGTTCTTTTCGTCGCGCGCGATGAATTTTTTGACCGCACGGGACTCTACGGAGCCGATGACCGCGACTACCAGGACAACTCGGCCCGTTTCATTTTTTTTACAAAATGCGTGATCGAACTCGCCCGCAAGCTCGCGCCGGATGTCGTGCACGTGCATGGATGGCAGACCGCACTGTTCCCGGTGTTCGCGAAGGACCAGCGGCTGCCTGTGGTGAATGTGCTCACCCCGCACGGCTTGGAATATCAGGGAAACTTCTGGAGCTACGATTTCGGACTCACGAACCTCCCGGGCGAATATTTCTCCGCCCGCGGGCTCGAATTTTTCGGGAGCATGAATTGCCTGAAGGCGGGCATCCTATTCTCGGATGCGGTCGTTCTTCCGGGCCGCCGGTATGTGGCGGAGATGCAAACTCCGGAATTCGGATGCGGATTGGAAAGCGTGTTGCGGGAGCAAAGCTACAAACTGGAAGGGATCCCCGACGGGTTGAGGGAGGCCGCCTGGCCGGTCTTTCCCGCCGGGGAAAAGTCCAAGGCGCGCGAGGAGTTGGGCAGTCGGGCGGGGCTGGAGCCCGGCGGGCGCATCATTCTCGCCGACTCTTCTGCCACAAATGGGGCGGGGATTGGCCTCCTCCTCGAAGCTCTCGACCGTCTGCCTGCGGAAGATGTGAGAATCGTTCTCCTTGGCCCCGTCGATCCGGCGCACCGCCAGGCCCTGGAGATTGCCGTGCGGCGGCATGCAGGGCGGTTTGCGAATCTTCCGGAGGTGGATGCACCGCTCTTCCATCTCGCGCTCTCGGCGTCGGAGTTTCTCCTCCTGCCGGGCCCCGTCGAACCCGGCGGTGAACTCCTGATGCTCGCACTCCGGAACGGGGTGATTCCGATTGCCGCCCATTGCGGCGGACTCCGCCAACTCGTGCAGGATTTCGATCCGGTCACCGGCGAGGGCAACGGATTCGTGTTTTACAAAAACACTGTCGAGGCATTGAACGATGCGATCGGCCGCGCGGCGAGGTCGCCGGATCTGGGCCGGATCGTTGAGGCCGCCCGCAACGCCGATTTTTCGTGGGCCTCATCCGCCAGGAACCATTTGGTTCTCTACAACCGGCTCCTCGCAGCCAGCGGCAGGACCGCTGCTGCCTGAGCCATTCTCCGGATGCTCCCGGAAATTCTGACTGAGGTTCCCGGCCCGCATTCCCGGGCGCTGATCGAAAAGCTCTCGCGTTTCGAGTCGAGGAACGTCACGTTTTTCAGCGGTGATTTTCCGGTTTTCTGGGAGCGGGCTTCCGGCGGAAATGTCTGGGATGCGGATGGCAACCGGTATCTGGACATGACCTCCGGATTCGGCGTGTGCGGGCTCGGCCACGGTGCAACCGCGCAAGCGATGATCGAGCAGGCGGCGAAGCTTGTGCACGGGCTGGGAGACGTCCATCCCTCGCCGCTCAAAGCTTCGCTCTGCCAGGCGATCAGCCGGATCACATTCGAGCGTTGGAAGGAAGGCCCGGCAAAAACGATTTTGTGCAATTCGGGATCCGATGCTGTCGAAGCCGCTCTGAAGACGGCGCTGCTGCACAGCGGGAAGCCCGGGGTCATCAGCTTCACCGGTGCCTACCACGGGCTCGGGCACGGTTCGCTCGAGACGTGCGGGCTCCCGTTCTTCCGCGATCCGTTCGCCGGGCAGCTCGGGCGATTCGGCGTGCGCCTGCCCTATCCCTATTGTTGCCGCTGCCCATTCGGACGCACCGAGGGGTTCCGTCTCGAGGGGCGTGATTTTCCGAACTGTTCGTCATCCTGCCTTGAATCGCTTCGCGCACAGCTCGACAAGACGATCCGCCATCGGGAGATCGGGTGCATCCTCGTGGAACCGGTCCAGGGAAGGGGAGGGGACATCGTCCCGCCAAAGGATTTTCTGCCGCTGCTCCGCCAGGTCTGTGACGAATATAAAATCCTTCTCATCGTGGACGAGATCTACACAGGCTTTCACCGCACGGGCCGGTTCTTCGCCTGTGAACATCCGGAGGTCGTGCCGGATATCATCTGCCTCGGCAAGGGGCTCACGGGAGGATTCCCTCTCTCCGCCTGCACCGGAAAATCCCACGTGATGGACGCCTGGCCGCGCTCGGAAGGAGAGGCCCTGCACACGAGCACCTTTCTCGGTCATCCTGTCGGATGTGCGATGGCGCTCGCATCGATTGCCGAACATGAAAAGCCCGGGGTCGCGGCCCGCGCAAGAAATGCGGGAAACCTTCTCCGCACGGCGCTCTCCGAGGTGCAGGGTGCCCACCTTCGCGGCCTTGGGGCCATGCTCGGCCTGGAACTCGTATGCGCGGATGGAACACCCGATTCCTCCGCTGCTTCGCACGTGGTGGTGGATGCCTTGAAGGCCGGCCTGATTATCCTCGGCGGTGGGCCGGATGGAAATGTGCTCTCGTTTGCACCAACCTTCGATCTCACTGCCGAGGAGGCGGAGTGGACCGGCGCATTCGTGGCACGACTTCTCGCAAACCGACGGAAACCCTGAGCCACATGCTGCGGCTCTCATCCCCACGATTGTTCGCAAAGGATCCGGGCACAAGTGCCGGCATGAGCGTGCTGAAGCGGCTCGGCGGGGCTGCGTTCAGTCTGGTTTTCCTCGCGGGCGGAATCCTTGCTCTGTGGGGAATGTCGCTCGGGCCGGGCTGGGACTGGATGCGCGCGCACGCATGGGTTGAAACCCCTGCCGTCATCGAATCGGCAGAGCTCGAACACGGCCGCGATTCCGATGGAGATACCACCTACTCGGTGGGTGTCCTGTATTATTACGAGTTCAACCGGCAGTCATATACCGGAACAAAATACGGATTCCGGAAAGGGAAAACCAACGTCGGGGTGAACGGGATGCGGAAGGCCGTCTATTATCTGAAAAACCATCCGAGAACGACCTGTTGGGTCAATCCCGAAGCGCCTTCCGAGGCGGTCCTCGACCGCTCATTGCCGGCTGGCTTTTTCACGGGAATCCTGTTTTCGCTGCCATTTCTCACTGTCGGAATTGTGGGAACCTTCTGGATGTCTGCCGGCCCATGGTCTATGCGTGCCTTCCGCGCCCGCCGCAACCGGCAGATCGCGGAGCTTGTCCGCGATGGGGAACTCGCCTGGCCGGGAGGGGGTCCTGTCGATGTCTTCGCGCCAGGTGATCGGGTGGTTGTTTTTTCGCGGGATTCCTCGCTGGCAAGCGCGGCAACGTTGACTGCTTTGAACCTGTTCTGGAACGGGATTGTCGGCGTGTTTATTTCGATCGTGGTCGTCGAGTGGATGGGAGGGAAGCGTGAGTGGTTTCTTATGCTCTTCCTCACACCGTTCGTGCTTATCGGATCTCTTATGTTTTATGGGGCTCTCCAAGCCTGGCGTGCCGTGTTCTGCAAGCGGTTTGTTGCTGTGATTTCTCCGGTGCCGGGCTTCGAGGGCTGCACGGTTCAAGTCTCCCTGGCCGTCCTGCCCGTCGCCCCATTGCTGACAGCGCAGCCCCTTGAAGCACGTCTGGCCGCGATGGCCACCCCTGACAAACAGGGCAAGCCGGGAAATTCGACGCCAACCACGATTGGATTTCATACCGGCGGATTCCGGGAAGTTGCCGGGAACGACATTCCGCAAAAAGCGGAGCACACCCTGGCAGCAATCGATATTCCGGTTGGAAAAGGAGCGTCAACACTCCACCTGCCGCCCGTCCCGCAACCGCTTTCTGCAAAGCCGGACTCGCGTTGGTGGAGGTCCTGGCAGCTTCAGGTCAAGGATGAGTCAAACCGGGTCCGATCCTTTGAACTC
>CAZRIL010000255.1:0-4070 GCA_964600115.1 uncultured Chthoniobacter sp.
GACCGGCACTCTACGCACAAATCCAAACGGCTACAATATTATTTAATATGCTCTAATGTGCCGGTGTTTATGGCTGACAGTCTGCGGTGGAATATCCTGCAGCTATGGGCGGAGATCGAGTGCGGGCTCACTCTTGCGGCTAAAAAGCATGCCAGGGAGACGCTCTCGGTCGGGGTAGACACTTGGGGGGTGGATTACGCGCTCTTAGCTAAGAGCAACGAGCTTCTGGGGCAGCCGTTTAACTACCGGGATTCGCGCACCACCGGCATAGCGGAGGAGGCGTTTAAGACCGTTTCCCGCGAGGAAATCTTTCACGGAAGCGGACTCCAGTTCCTGCCGTTCAACACACTTTTTCAATTGCTCGCCGCGCAGAAGAACAATCCGGAAATCCTGAAGGAAGCGGACTGCTTTTTGATGATGCCGGATTTTCTGCACTGGTGCCTATGCGGCAGCCGTGTCGTGGAAGTGACCAATGCCAGCACCACCCAGTTTCTGAATCCGCTTACCGGGCGCTGGAATTTGCCAATGCTGAAAAAGTTCGGCCTTCCGACACACTTCATACCGAAGCTGGTGTCGCCCGGTAAATGGCTTGGCCTGCTACGCCCCGCGGTCCAGAAGCGCACCGGCCTGCCTGATATTCAGGTCATCGCTCCTCCCACACATGACACAGCCTCCGCCGTAGCGGCCGTGCCAACAACTCAGACAGGCATGGCAAACTGGGCGTATTTGAGTTCCGGCACATGGTCGTTGCTTGGAGTTGAACTCAAAAAACCCGTGCTCACATCCCGGGCCCTGGAACTCAACATGACAAACGAGGTGGGAATTGATGGCACGTTCCGACTGCTCAAGAACATTATGGGTCTGTGGCTCGTGCAGAGGTGCAAAGTCGCGTTTGACGCTAAAGGTAAAAAATTCGACTACGCACAGCTGGCAGGAATCGCCTCCACGTCTGAGCCCTTTCGCTCTCTACTGGATCTGAGCGACAGCCGGTTTTTAAACCCTCCCGATATGCCGGCCGCCATGCAGGAGTTCTGCCGGGAAACAAAGCAGCCAGTCCCGAAATCCATCGGGCACTTCATGCGCTGCGCTTATGAAAGCCTCGCTCTTGCTTACCGATCCACCTTGGCGGATTTGGAAGAGCTGACCGGACAACGCATCGAAGTTCTCCACATTGTGGGCGGTGGGTCGTGCAACATCATCCTCAACCAGTTTGCTGCCGAAGCCTGCCAAATCCCTGTGGTAGCAGGCCCGGCGGAGGCAACCGCCATGGGCAACATTCTCACGCAGGTAAGAGCCTTTGGCGGACTGACCTCACTTTCAGATATGCGCATGGCCGTCCGCCATTCCATCGGCGTCAAAATCTTCAAACCCGAAAACAAGGCGAAGTGGCAGGAGGCTTCCAAACGATCCCGCGCTATCGCAAGGTAGCACTATAAATCGCGAGCAAATCAGCCGGATTGTCAGGCAGGTCCTGAAAGATGGCAGGACCGATCTCCTCCCGGAACCCTCGCCCCTTGCGGAAATGGCGAAACGTTCACAGGATACCAGCCTAGAGCGGTTTTAAAAATTCTATAGCCGCTGCTTTGCGGCGGCGAGAGCCGCAGGACTGCGTCCGCAGTTCGGGCAGTGTGTTTTCACACAGCCGCTTTACTTTAGCCGCACCCCTGCAACCCTCGGCGCTGGCAAATCAGTGGACACATTATTATTTAAACCGCTCTAGCCCTGCGCACAAGCCGCGCGGCAGTGCTCACCGGGAAGGGCCGGATCGAGATGCGCGAGTTTCCCATCCGGGATATCACGGGCGACGAGATGCTCATACGCGTGGAGGGTTGCGGGATCTGCGGGACTGATGTCCATGAATTCAAGGGCGACCCGATGGGCCTAGCACCGTTTGTCCTCGGCCACGAGGGCACAGGCGAAATCATCCGGCTGGGCGCGAATGTCCGTCAGGATCGCGGGGGGAAGCAAGTCCGTCTTGGTGACCGGATCGTGACCAGTGTGAATGCCTGCGGAAAGTGCGACCCCTGTCTCTACACGCCGGGGCGTCTCAATCTGTGCGAGAACCTCAAGGTTTACGGGTTGCTGCCCGACGACGAGACCCACCTCAACGGATACTTCGCGGAATATCTGATCGTGCGGGCCGACTCGACATTTTTTGTGGTCAACGACCTGAGCCTGGAGTTGCGGATGCTCATCAAACCGGCGGCGGTCGTTGTTCATGCCCTGGAGCGGGCAAAACCAACCGGACTCGTGAACTTCCGGAGTCGCGTTCTCGTCCAGGGTTGCGGACCGATCGGCCTTTTGATGGTGGCCGCTTTGCGGGCTGCGGGCGCTCAGCATATAGTAGCCCTGGATGGTGACGACAGCAGGCTTGATATGGCCGGAAGGATGGGGGCGGAGCATCTGATCAACCACAAAAACTATGCCGGAGTGCCGGAGCTGGTCACCGCGGTGAAAGGCGCTACCAAGGGTCGCGGTGCGCATTTGGCGTTCCAGTGCACGGGAGTCCCAATGGCAGTTTCCAATATTTGGAAATATGTGCAGCGGGGAGGCGGCATCTGCGAGGTGGGCTCATTTGTGGACAGCGGTTCCTGCCCGGTGAACTCGCATCACGACATCTGCGCCAAGGAGATCACTCTGGTGGGCTCTTGGGTCTACACCGTCGAGGAATACCCGGTCGCCTACAACTTCCTGCGCCGCGCCCAGGGCATCGGTCTTCCGGTGGAAAGCCTGATCATCCATCGCTTCCCGCTGGAGCGAATCGAAGAGGCCTTCGATCTCAACATTCGTCAGCAAGGACTGAAAGTCGCAATTCTTCCCACTCAATAGTCCACGCGATTACACGCCGGGGCGGCCCGCCCAGCGATCGCCCACCTCGCCGCATGCCGCCTGCAATTTGGCACTGGAATGGCGGCGAGTGAAGTCGGTTGAGGTTTCTGAAAACTTTGGCGCGACCCCTCCCTTCACTCGGTGAAGGGACATGCAGGTCTGTTCGGGGGGGGAATACCCCACGGGGGCCACGCCATCTTTTCTTTGTGGAGTCAGTATTTTGCTGTGAAACTCACTCCTCCCCCGCCCCGCCCCTTCCGAGCTTCGTCTTCACGCTCGCCGCCACCGGAACCACTTTATCGATCTCCATATTCTCCATCGCTGAATAGAGCGTGTGGCGGGCAGTGTGGAATTCCTTGGTCGGCTTGAAAACCGCCTTCGCGCTCAGAGCGGCCCCGGCATTGTGGCGGGCGAACAAGGCTTGGAGTTCACCGATGATCTCCTCGGCGGCGGCTTCCGGGATCAGGTCGCCTTTGATCTTCAACTCGAAGTTCTGCTTGAAGAACGAGGCTCCTTTTTCGCCGGTCACGCACAGGATGCCGGCATCGTCGGTCGTGCCAGGTGGAAGTTCGAGAACCCGACGCGCACGAGCCTATCCCCAAACCATGGCTGCCCCGGATGTGGCGACTGAAAGCGGATAGATAAAGAAATGCCCGCCCGTCGGCAGGCATTTTCCGCCCATGCGTTACCGCACGGACTGGCACACCTGCTCGATGCGCTCAATAATGGCAACTCACGACATGAGGGCAACCCTGGTTTCGGCGTCGAAGAGCCCGTGCAGGGCCTCTACCCGCCTGAGTGCAGTATGTGGGTTCACGGTCTTGAAGACCTCGGTGAACGCGTTCCACAGGCTGAAAGCATTGCGGGCCACGAACTCATCGTAGGTGGGCTTGCGCCACTCCTGGAGGACTCCGAGTATCTGAATCGACTGCACGGATAATGATGTCATGGGCGCGGGCCGTCAGGTGCCGTAGGTCGCGTTCCCTGAGCAATTGAGGGTGAGCCGAACTATCATATCGCCAGAGGGTTACGTGAGTTGGGAGGAATCCAAAGGCATGACCGGCAAGCCCAAACTGCTGATAGGTAAAAAAAGCCCACCAACCAAACGGGCGGGCTTTTCCGCCCGTGCGCCTGTCAAAGGCACACGGACTCGCGCACTGACACAACATGCGCTCCAGACAAAGCAGGCTTTCATGGAACTGCCGCTAGCGCGGCAGGCCTACGGGTCAGGGGGCGCTGCC
>CAZRIL010000256.1:0-4040 GCA_964600115.1 uncultured Chthoniobacter sp.
AGGGGTTTGAACTGACCGTTTCGGAACCCGCCGTTGAATTCCTTGTCAGGCGCGGCATTCAAAAGGCTCTCGGAGCACGGCCTATGAAGAGGACCGTGCAGAAATTCATCGGCGATGCTATCAGGGACGCTCTTAAATCTGACGCCACCCTCTCGGGGATACTCGCCGTTTCTTCGACCAGCGACCGCCTGAGAATTTCGACCTCCGGGGAAGGGGCGCATTTTTCTTCTCAGTTAAGTCTGCACTGAAAAATAGAGCCTTGACACAAGACGCCAAATATCGGTATTTGCCGATATTCCGATGCATGACCTCATCCTGCTCTCAAAGGCATTCGCCGATCCTACACGAATCAGAATATTGAACGTTCTCCGCAAAACGGAATCATGCGTTTGTGAGCTGTGCGATGCATTGGAGATCAGCCAATCGACACTTTCGACCCATCTGCAAGTCATTCGACAGGCTGGTATTGTCGATACCCGCAAAGAGGGCACTTGGGTTTATTACCGCATTGGTGATCGGGTCATGCCGCTTTTAGAGACTTTCTTCGCCTACGATCAGGACGCCATGAGCGCCGACAGGCGAATAAGACGAGACAGAGAACGAATCGAGAAACGCCTAGCCCTGCGTGATGCCGGGCGCTGCCACCTTGGATTCGATCAACTAGATGAAGAAAGGAGGTGAATCCGATGATGAAAGCCATGCAATGGATCGTATGCTGTGCGGCTCTTGTTTGGACGGTCAATGTCCAGGCGGGCGAGAACTGCCCCCCGGCAAAAGACTGCTCGGGAACGAGCAGCTGTCCTGATCAAAAACAGGAGTGCCCACCCTGTAAAGAGTGCTGACACATGGAACCGGCCCGCGAGGGGAAAACCTCTCGCGGGCTTTTTCACTTCATAGAGTTGACATTTTCGGTTGGCTGTAGCAGATTCCGACCCAATGTCTTTTTTCCGCACACGATGGATGCTTGCTATCGCTCTGAGCGCAGTGGCTATCGTCGCGGTGCAAGCCGGGTTGTGTGCGTTTGAATGCGCCGGGCTGATTCCTTGCTCCGAGCAGGCCTCTACCCACTCGGAATCGAGCCCAGAAACGGAAAATGACTCTTCGTCCACCTATTGCTGCCACGCTCATTGCCACAGCAGTTTTGTGACCACGCAAGCGATGAGTGCTGCGGTTTTCGATAGGCCTTCCACAGGTCTCGCTATTTTTAAGGATACTATTCCGGACGAGATTGTCCGCGAAGTCGAGTATCCACCTCAGTTGTCTTGAGGAATCCGGGGCGGATTGCGCCCTAGATTCGCGTCATACCGGGTCTTCCTTCCGGTTTCCTCCGAGTAAAGTGCTCGGAATTTCTAACTTTGCCGCGCTGATGTCATTTCGTCGGGCGACCCAATCAGGACACTAAAAATGAAACTCATTCACACTCCTTTTTCCTCAAAAAAACTATTTGTTGTTTTTGCCGCAACCGTTGCCATCGGAATGATGGCGCTCTCCGCGTGCTCCTCACTCGACACTTGGGTTAAGCAGGCTGACTCGCCGCTTCCGATTGAAATCCAGCATTCTGGAAGTGGAAGGATCATGAGCTTCCGCGCTCATGAGACTTCCGACCGGATCTATGTCGCTGGCAGTGCCAGAAGACATCTGCCAAGTAACACCTCACACGTGGATGTTCAGTTAATCGACTCTTCTGGAAACGTGATCGCGGAGGGTCAGGACGACATCAATCCGATACATCCTCGGCCCGGTGGAGGCAAACGCTTCACCGATTCTTATGTTGTCAGCTTCCCCCTAAGCGAGGCTCGGCAGGCGGTGACAATCCGCGTTATCTATCACGGCGGCGCACATAACCAAGGCAACTCCTAGGTGCGCTTCAACAATCGCCCGGTTTAGCTCTTATTTGGATCGGCCCCATCCCATTATGCGTAGAAAGCAACTGATCTCGTGCGGTCTTGGTTTTGTCCTGGTCGGCACCCTTCTGGCCCAAGCCCCGCCGCAATCGTCGTCTCCTAATTCTGTCGAGACTCTAGTTTCAATGGCACTGGCAAACAACGCCGAATTTAAAGTCTTCGAATCGGAAGTAGCTGCGGCGAAGGGCCAACGCACCCAAACCGGATTTTTCAAAAACCCGGAAGTCTCCTTTGAATTTGGGGGGCGCGAAGTCCGCGACTCCGAGAACATTCTCCAAGGTAACGGAGCGACGTTGAATGTTGCCGTGATGCAGACGTTCGAGTTTCCCGGCAAGGGAACGCTTCGCAAGGCTATCGCGAACAAAAACGTCGAGATTGCCGAACTCGGGCTTGAGCAGTTCCGCCTGGCCCTCGCTGGTCAAGTGCGCGTGCTCGCCTACGAGCATCTTGCCGCCGTGTCCGAGGCCGAAGCTGCCGAAGCTGTTTACAGACGGAGCAGCGAACTCGCCTCTCAACTGAATTCGCAATCGAACTTCGGAGCCCGTTTGCAAATCGAAATCCGTTTGGTGCAGGCAAGCCTCGTGGAATTGGGGGCCGCAATCAAAGAGGCGTCTTTACGGCGGGAAGAAACCCGCACACAGCTTAATGTGCTCCTTGGGAGACCGCAGAACCTCCCGCTGCGGATTAACGAGTCGCTGATTCCACCCACAAAGAAACTGAACGAAAGCGCACTCGTTTTTGCCGCGCAGCAGAGCAATCCCCTGTTGAAAATCCGGCAACGTGAATTGGAGCGATCCAGCCGCGAACTGACATCCGTGCGTCTGGACATCGCGCCAGATTTTTCCATCGGGCCGTTTTTCAGCCGCGATGTAGCGGGCGACACTGAACAGAACATCGGTGGCGCGATTTCCGCGACGATTCCGCTATGGGATTGGAACATTGGGAACATTCGCAGTGCCAAAGCACGCGTTGAGGCCGCAGCGGCCCTACGGGTGAAATCCGAACGCGACATCGAAGCGCAAATCCTGAGCCGACTCAAATCCTATGAACTAACCCGTAGGCAATTAGGAATGATTCCCAACGGCCTTCTAAAAAATATCCGCGAGGCATCGACGCTAGCCGACACCCAATTTCGCAATGGTTCCATCAGCGCTCAACTCTATCTCGAAACGCAATCCGCCTATCTCAATACCCTTCGGACATCACAAGCCGCCGTGCTTGATGCTTGGCGCACGCTGCTTGACCTGAATCTTTTGACTGGCGGCCACCTTGATGCGCCAAAGGAATCAAGGCCATGAAGTATCTCTCATCCAAATCAATCGACCTTGCACCACAAACTGCCATCCGGGTCTCCGACTCACATCAGTCCAAAAACAGCCATGAAAACTAAAATCATCGTCATCACAGCCAGTGTCACGCTCCTCGTGGCAGGGGTCGTCGCAGTCCTTGTCGTTACGACTTCCCACGCAATCGCATCGCAAACAAATCCCTCAGAGGCACACAGCACCGAGCCGTGGAGTTTCAAGGAAGGTCGGGGCATCACTCTCAGCGAGGTTGCCCGGCGGGCTACTTCAATCAGTGTGGCACCCGTGGAGTCCGCCGAACTCACTCCCGAACGGAACGGCATCGCCGCGCAAGTCTATCGCTCAGCCGCTGAATCAACGGATCAGAAAACGGCAGCGGCATCTTTATTGGTTCCATCCGCCGAAGCCGCTACGCTGTCGGTCGGTCAAACCGTTGCGCTTTCAAATGGTCAGTCGGAGTTTCCGGCCACTGTCGCCGCTGTCAAAGCCACCACTCAAGCAGGAGCGCCCCTCGAAATCCTGCTTACCGTAAACGACGAGGGTGCCAAGCTGCGCGTCGGGGATTTCCTGCAAGCCCGCGTGGGTCAGGGTGATGCCAAATGCCGGGAAGCAACCACCATCCCTGCCAGCGCAGTCATTGAATCCGTGCGAGGTAACTTTGTCTATGCCGCCAACGGAGGAGCGTTCCTTCGCACACCAGTGACCCTCGGTTCTCGCCAAGGCGACCGGATTGAGGTCGTGGACGGCCTGTTCGAGGGAGACGAAATTGTCACTGCGGGGGCATCGAGCCTCTGGATGATCGAACTCCAGGCGGTCAATGGAGGAAAGGGTT
>CAZRIL010000257.1:0-1903 GCA_964600115.1 uncultured Chthoniobacter sp.
TCCCATCGCTCAAAGTCAAAAATCCGCTTGTGGGATAAGCCAGGAAACGGCCCTGTCGCTCCTCGACGAAGAAGTGCGCCGCCATGCGCGTGTATTCGTAGCGGAATGGCAAAACCAGCGCGATAGCGCTTCGTGAATTGGGGAAGTTGAACGTTTGGTGCAGGGAGCACAACCCAGGCGGCGAGGGCAGCCGCACGGGAGACTGCCGAAGGCAGCCCGCAGGGCAAGATGAGCGGGAGCGAACGAGTCAACTGATACCGCAGCGAGGCGGAGAAACCCATTTCGTCTCCCCCCGGCGACCTCGCGTCGCCGGAACCCGGGTTTTGCTCCAACCATGCAACCGGAACAAACTGCCACCGGCACGCACCGGTAAAAAGCCGGCGGGGCCGCTTCGATTTCTTCCGCGTTGCCGCTCTCGCTCCCGCGGGTAGCGCCCCCCGGGCTGCTCTTCGAGCAGGCGACCCGAACCGTTCCCACGGCCACGTGTTCCGCTTTCCGGTTTGCCTCCCCGGCTGCACGCTCGAGCATCCCCTGGCGCGGGGTTCCGCTCTCCGGTATCCGCTTTCGCATTTCCGGTTTCGATTTTCCTTGTCGCAAAAATAGGAATTCTAATGCCGCAAAATGCGGTTTGCAAAACCTCGGGCTAGGCGTAATTTTTCGCCAATCGGAGAACCATACACTCTATCAACCCCAGCAAAATCCCTCCACAGACAACCCCAATACACACGAATATGAAAAAAGTATTCTTCTCAATTCTCACTGCTTCCGCCCTGCTTGCGCCTCTTGCTCACGCTCAGACGGGGATCACTTGGAACGGCACTGCAAACACCACGTTCTCAAATAACGGAAACTGGGTCGGCGGAACGGCTCCGGCGAGCAGTCTGACCACCAATTACGGGATTTTCTCCGGGTCCCCGACTGCCAACCAGCCGAACGTAAATGCGACCCGGAACATTGCGGGTCTGGATTTTCAATCAGCCGGTTGGACGCTCTCAGGCGCTTCCGCACTCACCGTAGGTGCGTTTGGTATCGATAGCGCGGGTTCGGGCACTAATACCATTTCAGACAACATCACCGTGAACGCAGCGGGTGGCACATGGACCGTTGGCAGCGGTAATACGCTTGATATGAGCGGTATTCTCAACATGAGCAGTGGCTTTACGCTGGATGGCGGTGGGACGCTCAGGCTGTCGGGATCGTCGGCCAATACCGGGACTGGGACAGTCACCATCTCATCCGGCTCAACAGTCGAGATCAACAAGGTGAACGTCGCTGCTTTTGTGAGTCAGCAACCAGTGCTTGTCTCCGGCACGGTGAAATGGCTGCAGGCGGGCGTGGTGGGGAACACAGCCCAATTCACGGTCAATACGGGCGGAGTAGTCGATCTGAACGGCAACAACGCGGAATTTGCGTTTAGTGGAAACCAAAAAATCACCCTCTCCGGAGGGACGGTGCAGACGGGCGCGGGCACCTGGACGTTTCAGGGCAATAATGCGAGCTTTGCAGTCGTCAACGGGTCGACTGTTTCCACGATCACGGGCAAGGTCGAAATGAACGGACTCGATCGTGGAATATTGATCAGCGACAATGCCTCCGGGTTGGATCTCAACTTTTCTGCGGCCATTGCGGATACCGTCGGAGCTACGGCTCGCAACTGGACTTTGACTGCGGCCAGCGGCACGCCCGAAGTCAGTTTTGGTGGCAACAACAGCTACCGTGGAATGACCACGATCAACAACGGGGTCACGCTTTATGCCGACAATGCCAATGCGCTGGGAGTAGGAGGGGGGGCGTATAGTGTTAACGGCACGGAAGTAGTCGCAGGTGGCACCTTGGCTCTGAGGGGCGGCATTACGTATGCGACGGAAACTGTGAGAATCGCTTTTGGCACCACCACGCCCGG
>CAZRIL010000257.1:2003-4033 GCA_964600115.1 uncultured Chthoniobacter sp.
GGAACGGTGGCGGCCCCCGATAACATTACACGGGCGCTCGGCACCACGGCGGCCTCAGGAAACATCCGATTCGGGTCCAACGGTGGTGGCTTTGCTGCCTACGGGGCGGATATTGACGCGAACATCGGCGGCGCGGCAGCTACTCTGGTCTGGGGTGGTGGCACGGTTGCGGACGTTCCAACGGCTACGGTTTCGGGAGGAGCGGTCACCGCGCTCAGTTCAACCTATTTTGGTGGTGCGGGCTACAGCGGCACGGTTAATCTGACTTTCACAGGCGGTAGTGGCAGCGGTGCGGCTGGCACTGCCACCATCACCAACGGCGCTGTGACGGGGTTCAACATCTCGAATGGCGGCACAGGCTACTTGACTGCCCCCACGGTGGGCTATGGAGTAACGCCCGGGAATGGAGGCACCCTCAACTTCCTCGCCGACAACGCTCCGCTCATCCTGAACTCATTGATTTCCACCAACAAGGTCACTGTAAAAAACGGCCTCGACTTGGCAGCCTCCGGATCGACATTCACTGGGCAGCGCGAGATTCAAGTGCTCGACAACTCTGGCTCCACGGCTGACAGAGCGGTGATTGACTCGGTGATCGCCAGCACCAAATCGGGTATCGGCATCAACAAGACCGGGGCGGGCGTGCTTGAATATGCTGCCGGCCGCACGATGACCTACAGTGGGGCCACGACGGTTTCCGCGGGAACCTTGCTCGTCAACGGCACAATCAGCGGCACGGGTGCTATGGATGTCAACGGCACATCAATCCTCGGTGGCTCGGGAGTTATTGCGGGTACGACGACGATTGCCAGCACGGCCACCCTCTCCCCCGGCAACAGCCCCGGCAACCTGACATTCAACAACGATCTCACGCTTTCCGGTGCCTACAAATGGGAACTCGCCGCTCTCTCTACATCTCTGCCTGGAACGAACTTCGACACGATCACGGTCACGGCTGGCAACGTTGACATCACGGGAGCTACAATGAACCTGACACTCGGGGCGTTTGCGCCATCCGGCAATGTGTTTTGGTCCACCAACCAGACATGGGCAGGCATCTTGAACAATACGGGTGTCGGTTCCCTCAGCGGAACGTTCGCAGCCATCGATAACTCCTCGTGGTCCTCGCTCGGCGCATTCTCAACCACAGTCACTGCGAATGATGTCAATCTGGTTTGGACTGCAGCCGTCATCCCCGAGCCTGCCACATGGGGCCTCCTGGCCTTCAGCCTGACAACCGCGCTCGTCCTGCGCCGCCGGCGCCGCGAGTAACCCGCGAACTTTTCAGCCAGAATTGCTCAGATGATCCAAACATTAGAGTTCATCTGTCTCAACTCACGCGGCTTTTAAAACTTAAACCTTAATTCTTTTGAGTTTTTGGGGGTAGGAACATGCGGTCTTTTCATGCCGCTTGTTTCAACGCGCCCCGCCGGATCTTGGGGGTTTCGGCGGGGCGTTTCATTTCCTTGCACCTCGAGATGCCTGAGCTTTTGTTTAAACTCTCTGCGTCCCTGCGTCTCTGCGTGAGTCTCTTTAGTTCCGTTTGCTTTTCCCGGATTATGCGCCCGCGTCCTGGGACTGCGGTTCAAGGATGTTCTGGTCAACGGCGCCGTCGTTCAGGCAGGAGCGAACCCGACGCGTTCCGCGATAATTTCAGGCGCGAATGCGCGTGGCGGAAGTCAGTTTTTTCTCTATGATTTCTTGCTCCGGCAGGTTCCTGACCTCCCTGCTGTGGCGTCTACCAAGCAATTCCCGATGAAATCCGTCCTTCTTGTTTTCCTTCTGGCCCCTGCGCTTCTCCACGGGGCGGACCACCCCCGGCTTCTTCTCGGCAAAGAGGACGTGCCCGCCCTGCGCGAGAAGGTGAAAAGCGAGCCGTTTGCCTCGATGCTTGCCCGCATGAAGGCGGATGCCAACCTAGGCGCGGAAGCGGCGGGATCTCCTGAAGAGAAGGACTCGGACTACTTTGTTCGGGCGAGCCGCAACGGATTTCTCTACCTGGCCACCGGCGACGATGCCTACGCGAAAGC
>CAZRIL010000258.1:0-3915 GCA_964600115.1 uncultured Chthoniobacter sp.
GGGGTCGGTGGTGATCCGGAGGTTCCATTCGCCGTCGGGCTGGCGGAGGAACTGCTCGACACGGGGCTCGGATTGCGAGATGAGGACGTATTCCTTCAGCGATGGCAGCGCGCGGTAGAGGTCGAACTTTTTCACGCGATCATTGCGCTCGGTGGTTTCGGAGAGGACTTCGACAATGAGGGTCGGGTTGAGGAGCGTGTCGAGCAGGTCATCCTCAAAGCGCTGTTCGCCGCAGACAACCACGAGGTCGGGGTAGGTATAAAGGCCGTTGGCCTCGACTTTCACCCGCAGGCCGGTGGCGAATGGCTCGCAAGTCCGGCCTTTGAGACGGGCGCGGAGCTCGCCGCCGATATTCATCACGATGCGCGCATGGTTCTTCGTGGTTCCAGCCATCGCGAACATCTCGCCGTCGAAGAACTCGCTCTTCGTTTCGGCAGCCCGCTCGATGGCCAGATAACCGGCGGCCGTCAGGGATGGTTTGGGGAGGGCGCTCATTTCCGCGACCGTCCTAGCACTCAAGCCGGGGCGAGTCAAAGTCCGAGAACCCATCCCGCGGCAAGGATGATGAACAGGAAATTCACCATGTCAGCGGAGCTTCACTGGACAGATCCCATTCTCAAGACCAAGCTGGTTCATCCTGAAGATGAGCCAACCCGCCGAGATCATTGAGTCGATGCGCATGCTGGAGGAGTCGGGCGTGTCGTTCGTATGCGTCACGCTTGCTGCAGCCAGGGGGAGTGTGCCCCAGGAGGTCGGAGCAAAAATGCTGGTCGTGGAATCCGGCCGCGTCCGGGGCACCGTCGGAGGAGGCCGCGTCGAGGAGGCGGCTATCAAACAGGCGCTCGGGATGCTCGCGGCGAAGCCGGAATCGCCTTGCGAATTGATCGAATGGAATCTGCAGAAGGACATCGGCATGACATGTGGTGGAGCAGCGACTTTTCTCTTCGAGGCCTTTCGAACAGATGCCTGGCAGATCGCCATCTTCGGCGCCGGCCATGTATCCCAGGCTCTTGTACGCGTGCTCGCTGGTTTGGATTGCAGCGTCCAGGTTTTCGACACGAGGCCGGATCAGCTCTCCGCGCTGCCTGAGGCACCCCGTGTTCGCGGCCTTCTGGTGGAACCCCTCGAGGAGGCGGTTGCTGCGATTCCTGACGGGGCATTTGTGGCAGTCATGACTCAGGGCCATCGCACGGACAAACCCGTCCTGGAACGCATACTAAAAACCCGCCGGTTCCCATATCTCGGCGTGATCGGCAGCGCTTCGAAGGCTGCGGTGCTCCGGCGCGAACTGCTCGAGGCCGGGATCGCTGAACCCGAATTCCGATGCCCCATCGGACTCCCGCTCGGAAAGGACACCCCGGAGGAAATCGCGATCAGCGTCGCCGCTGAGATGATCCAGGTGCGCGGCAGCTGAATCTTAGAAGAGCACAGTCAGCCGGAAGGTGAGCGCCCATGCGCCGCCGAGGCTGGAATCCGCACCCGGCGTCGGTATGTAGCTCACGGCGGGCTGGAAAAAAGTTCCGGCATAGAGGTGGGCCTGGTAGTAGCCCTGGAACATGAGTTCGCTGGAGCGGTTGAAAATATTGGAGTTCAACCAGGACCACGACATGCCCATGCCGACGGAATCCTGTGGCCGGTGAGGCACAAGCCCGAATCCGGTGAGGCCCAGGCCGAAATATTGATTCACGGGCAGCGTCTCAGAGTTGTTCGCACCGAATTGCAGAAATGTGGATAGGGAAGAAACCTGTTTCTTCTCAGGGGCAATCACGATCTTGCTTTTCCCGTCTTTGGTTGTCCCCCTGTTGATCACTGCCTCGTTCGACCAGACCCGCTGGCTGCCGAACATGTAGAACCCGCCGGTGCCATTTTGGGAAATCCCGTTCGTCCCCTGCAGCACACCGGTTTGATACCAGAGGCCGGCACCGAAATTTCCCGGATACTTGTCCGCAAGCACCCAATCCATGCCGGCTTCCCAGATATTGAAATAGTAGCCGTTGAACTGCGGTCCAGTCATGCCCGTCTGGACGCCGCGGGCGACATTGCCGTCGTAGAATCCATAGCGCAGGTAGGTGTTCTTCGTAGGGGCGAAGGAAACACTCACGCCCGAGACGGAGTTGTAATACCCGCCGATGGCTCCGAGCAGCGTGGGATTCACGAAGACCGGGGTGTAGAGCAAACCCGTAACCGATGGGATCGCCAGCGCCTCGTCCTGCGTGGCCACGGGTCGGGCGACGTTGTTGAAATCATAGGTCGGAACCTGCTTGCCGATGCGGATGATCAGCCTGTCCTCAAACAATGACTGCCTGTACCAAAGCTGGTAAAGTTCCGAGCGGTTCAGCGGCCCGGGTCCGGGCAGGCTGTTGTAGCCCTGCACGCTTCCGGCCTGTCCATTTGTATCCTGTCCGTTGAACTGGAGAAACTGGATGCCGAAGGATGCGCCATCCCATCCCATCATTTGTTCCGCATCGAGATTGGCTCCGACAATCAGCGCGCTGTTGAAGCTCCATTTGCCAGGCTGGGCGCCACCCGAAAGGAGCCCGTTGGAATCGGCCAGCCAGACGCCTCCGATCCGCAGACCGGAATTCCCGGGGAGGCGGAGAAGCCGGCCTGCGAGACCGGTGCCGGGGAGTTCGTTGTCTGCCGCCGGATTTCCCGTGATCGACGCGGGCACCTTTCCCCGGACCTGGTCGAGAAAGGGAACCGGCCCGTCCGGCGGTGGTTGCCCGGGAGAGGCCGCGTTGAGCACGTTGGCAAAAAGTATCGCCAGAGCAACAGGCCGGATTCCTCTCAACAGGCGGCGACTCATTTTTGGGCCAGGCCGTCGAAGTAACCGAAGAAAACTCCATCCGGATCATGCTTGTCCCGCAAATCGGCAAGGCGCTGCCAGTTTTCCGGCTTGAAGGCTTGTACGGCGTTCGACGGGCGGACCACGGTATCCGATTCGCCGATGTAATATCCGGTATTGAACGGCCTCAGCAATGCCGCGCACTCCTGGTGCCATTCGGTGTTGGCCTGGTCGCCCGCCTCGTCCCACCACATCGTCCACGGGCCCCCGTAAACTTTGGCGCTCATCGAGTAGGCCGCGTCGGGAAGAGGCGCGGGGATGTTTGGACCGGTAAAGATTGTGAAGAGCACGACCGTTGTTGGCGACGGAGATTTGGCCATGTGGGCGCGGATGACTTTCACCATTTCGCCGGGACTCGAATTCGAGAATGTCGCCTCGACCCTGGCGCGCACCCCCTCCGGCCAGAGCGCTCCCGAGGCATCGAACAGCTGCTCAAAAACCAGCGGCGTCGCGAAGGAGCCCGACAGGCATTTGACGGGGCAACCCTCCAGCGGTTGCAGGCTCAGCCTGGCTTCCTCCGGCGTGTCGGCAAATGCGGCCCCGGTAACCATGCAGATCTTGCCGCCATCGGATGCGGCCTTTTCCTTCAGCTCGGCTGGAGCCTCGACCAGGAAGAGGCTGAGCTCCACGCTCGGGGAAAGGCTTGCGGCGGTTTTGCCGAGCCAGGTTCCAACGGCTTCGGCGTCAGCGAGCGAATAATAATACGTGCTGCCATGGATCGCTCGCGGGAGCGGATGAAGCTTGAGATGATACCGGGTCACCACACCGAAAAATCCCGAACCAGACCCGCGGGCCGCCCAGAAAAAATCCGGGTTCTCGTGCTCGCTGGCGGTGATCAGTTCCCCGTTCGCCGTCACCAGCTCGATCGCCTCGACACTCTCGGCTCCCGATCCCCAGACGCTGGGATTCCAAGCCATGCCGCCGCCAAGGAGATACCCGCTCAGTTTGACCTGTGGGCAGTGCCCGCTGGGAAATGCGAGCCCCTTGGCATTCAGGATTTTCTGCGCTTCACGATTGCTGATGATCGGCTGCACAACCGCCCTGCGGGCCTCGACATCAATCGAGATCAC
>CAZRIL010000259.1:0-3816 GCA_964600115.1 uncultured Chthoniobacter sp.
GCCAGTCGGCGCGACGATATCTTTTTCCGCCCAATACGTCCATGTGCCGCTGATCGTATAAGTGCCGTCTGGGTTCTTTTCAGCTTCTGCTAACAGCGGGACGGATGAAAAAATGAAGCCGCCGACCGCCATAATTCCTAGAAGGAGGGGGAATTTCATGAGTATTGTTGTTGGCTGAGCATCCGGCTTCCGGGGAGATCGCGCTAGAGCACAATGCGGACTGGTTTTTATCGGATTGCGCCACCACGAAATCCGTCAAAGCCGGACAACGACGCGAGACCCGTCCTTCAGAAGATCTTCGGGAATCAAATTTCCTGAAAGCGGGAGGCCGTCCACATCGACGCTCTTGACGCCGCGGTTTTGTGCGTTCGGGTTTATGACCTCGATCTGAATTGTCATTCTCCGAAACCTGCGGCGCGCCGTAAAACCGGGCCAGGTCTTTGGGATGCAAGGATCCACCCGCAGCCCGCCCGGCTCCGGGCGAATGCCGAGAATGTGGTTGGCAGCGGTGAAGTGTGCCCATGACGCAGTCCCAGAAAGCCAGGGAACACGCGAGCGCCCGAATTTTTCCGAGAACTGGGAATGCGTGCTCTGGCAGTGGACGTAGGGCTCGATCTCACGGGTATCGGCCTTGTCGTTCTGCGCTGAGGGAAGGAATGCGCGATAGTATTTCCAGGCCATTTCGGGGTCGCCCGCCAGAACCTCCGCCAGAACCGCCCAGCTTTGAGTGTGGGAGAAAATGCCGCCATTTTCTTTGTTGCCAGGGTTGAAAAGGACTGCACGCATGACATCAACCGGGGTTTTTTCAAACGGAGGAGCACACATCGCGACACCCCACTCCGAGGCGAGACGCTCACGGACGGTCGTGAGCGCGCGTGCCGACTGGTCCCTTGACGCAGCGCCTGAAATCACTGCCCAGGCCTGAGTGTTTAGATAGACCTGCCCTTCGGGATAATCCTTCGTGCCAAATACCGTCCCATCCTCCGCAATGGCCCAGATGAACCATTCCCCGTCCCAACACACTTTGCGGATTTTGGCATCGAGCGTGACCAGTTCGACCTCCGCCCATTCCTTATCCCCGTCGGCAGCGAGCGATCCGGCGATTTCGCCATAGGTTTTGAGTGCCAGCCGCAACTGGAAGGCCACAAAAACCGACTCACCGCGGTAGCCGAGCTTGAGGCAGTCATTCCAGTCAGCCGACAATCCGCAGGGGAGTCCGTTTGCGCCGCTGCGAGAAAGATTGAACTCGATGGCTCGGCGCAGGTGGGCCAGCACGGTGTCCTCCCCGGAGTCCGCATATGGAACAACCCTTCTGTAAAACCCGACGTCGCCTGTTTCCTCCACATAGGCCGGAATGGCATTAAAAAACCAAAGGCAATCGTCGGATCGATACTTGGATTCTGGCGTGGGAGGCATCCGGCCGGGAGCGTGCGACCAAGGACGCACCTCCGGTTGTGCACCGCCGGTGGAATCCTGCGCGGAGAGCATGAGAATGAGGCGTCTGCCAACCTCCTGCGTGAGCATGGCGGTCACACCCAAACAATCCTGTACGGTGTCGCGGAATCCGTATCCATCGCGGTCCTGGCCGGTATAGACGAGAGAGCACGAACGCGACCACTCGAAGGTCATCAGCGCATTGTAAGCTCCCCAGACGTTCACCATGTTGTCGAAATCCGGATCCGGCGTCCGAACCTGCAGGGTATCGAGGAGTCCGTGCCAGTGGGTTTTGATGCGGGACAGCTCGGAATCGAAGGATTTGATGCTACCAAAGGTCATCGCCGCTATTTTTCCTTCCGTGGCAGCCTGACCGGTGCCGAGGAGAATGAGAAGATCCGCCGATTCGTCTGGCGCGAGACGGATGTCACTTTGGAGTGCGCCGCAGGTATTGTCGGAAATTCCCGCGCTCTGCGAGCAGGCTCCGGACGCGACGGCGTCAGGCGCATGAAACCCGCCATAATTGCCGATGAATGCTTCGCGGTCGCAGTCATATCCGGTCACCGGCGCTTTACACTGCGTCATCCACCAGTGCCTCGACTGGTCGCGGTTCGCAAAGTTGTCCGGATCTTCTGGCAGATGTGCGCATGAACTTGCCGCGATGAAACCATCCCGAAATTCCGCCCGGCCGATGTATTGCGTGTATTGGAGGTTGAGTGTGTCGTTGATGAGGTTCCACTCGGTCGTGAACTCACAGAAGGCGAAGACCCGCAGAACGCGCTCGGAACTTCCGGTGTTCGTCAAGCGCAACCGCCAATACTCAAACGAGGCATCAAGGGGAATGAAGTATGTGCTTTCTGATCGGATATCCGAGTATTCGCTTTGGATTGCTGCATAGCCCGGACCGAACCGTGTCTCGGTTTTGTATCGATCAAGGGGTTTTCTCGTCGCCTGCCAGGCAGCGGACCAGAAATCGCCAGACCCCACGTCCCGGATATAAAACTGCCGCCCCGGCAGGTCCATGGGAATGCTGTTGTAGCGGTGCCGGAGAATTCGTCCCTCGGCAGGCGAGCGGGTGAACGAGTAACCGCCAGCTCCCGCCGTGATGATCCCGCCATATTTTCTTGAGCCAAGGTAGTTACTCCACGCGAGCGGAGTATCCGGTCGCTCGATGACATACTCCCTGGCGATCGCATCAAAATAACCGTAGCGCATGGTCAGTTCCGGTTCCTGCGGATGAGGGCGATCCGCTGGCGCACGCACTCGGCCGAGCGCAGGCCGTCGGGCGGAGTGTTCTTCACGTAGTCGAGAAGCCTTGTGATCGAACTGGTGGCCACATGCAGGCGGGTGTCGGATGAAGCATAGTAGACAAGAACGCTGCCGTCCTTCTTTGCGACCCATCCGTTGCTGAACACCACGTTCGAGACGTCACCCACCCGCTCACCGCCCTCAGGGGCAATGAAATAGCCGCCGGGTTTCGCGATGACCTTTGTCGGATCCTTCAGGCCGGTGAGAAAAAGGTAGAGGACGTAGCGGAGACCGGCGGCCGTATTGCGCACGCCGTGAGCGAGGTGGAGCCAGCCCTCCGGGGTTTTGATCGGGGCTGGCCCCTGGCCGTTTTTGAGTTCGTTGATCGTGTGGTAAACGCGGCGGTCAATGATGCTTTCCCTCCCGGTTCGGGAGTTTTCCATGCAGGAGCACAGTGCCCAGCCGATGCCTCCACCCGATCCGGTGTCGATGAATCCGTCTTGTGGCCGCGTGTAGAGCGCATATTTCCCACTAACGAATTCCGGATGCAGCACGACATTGCGCTGCTGGGCGGACGGCGTTCTGATGTCGGGCAGGCGCTCCCACTTTTTTAAATCTTTCGTGCGCACGAGTCCGCACTGGGCCACGGCACTGGACTGGTCCCCGTCCTTCGCCTTCGGATCGCGCCGCTCGGTGCAGAAAAGGCCGTAGATCCATCCGTCCTCATGCTTCACAAGCCGCATGTCGTAAATATTTGTATCCGGGTTGTCAGTCTCCGGAATCACGCAGGGCTCATCCCAGAACCGGAACCCGTCGATCCCGGTTTTGGATTCCGCCATGGCAAAGAAGCTTTTGCGGTCCCACCCCTCGACGCGCACGCAGACGACGATTTTCCCACCGAATTCGATGGCCCCCGCGTTCAGGGCCGCATTGATCCCCATGCGCTCCATCAGAAACGGGTTCGTCTTCGGACTCATGTCATACCGCCATTCCAACGGGATATGAGCGGCAGTGACAACCGGGTTTTTGTAGCGCTCGTAAACCCCGTTATACCATGTGGGATCGATGGGGTTTTTTTTGGCGAGCAATGCCCCATATGATTTGCGTAGTGCGTCAAGCTTAGGGGGAAAGGTG
>CAZRIL010000260.1:0-3743 GCA_964600115.1 uncultured Chthoniobacter sp.
CTTGACGTTGCCGGCCGGGCCGCCATTTTTCATTTTTGCCCGATTCCGCGCACCTTTTCGCCGACCTTTTCCTCGTCCGCGTGGAACTTGCTCTCGTCCACCGTGATCGTGGCGCTGGGCTTTTGATCCGGAGTGTTTGTCGTCAGATTGAACCAACCTCGGTAAAAGCCCAGGCCGGCGATGCCGACCAGAATCACAACAAACACGACCAATAGAGTTTTCATTTTATCTTTCCTTTCGCTTTCCGGGCGTTTACGATCAAAAAACCCGCATGACCAACAGGACGAGCAGGACGATGACGATCAGTCCCATGCCGCCGCTCGGGCCATAGCCCCAGTTTCGGCTGTGGGGCCAGGCGGGCGCCGTACCCACCGCGCCCAGAAGCATCAAAATCAAAATCACAATCAAAATCGTGCCGATCATTTCAGTTCTCCTTGTTGAGAGCAATGGCTCGGTTCTCGTTCAAAGCGATGGTTTAACAGATCCTCATCGCGTCTCCCGCCGGTTATGCCGTTCCGTCTGAAGTTGCTTTCTTCTGCCTCCCGCTCTCGCCGCGGATCGGGCCTTGACCTTCTGGTAATTCGCCTGCTCTTTCTGCCGGGCATCCCCCCTCTTCGCTTTCAATATCTCCGCGGCTTTTTTCCCTTCGGGACTGCACTGGATTGCCTTCTCCGCCTCCTCCGTCCTGCCTTTTTCCTTTCTCTTCTCCTTGCGCTCCTTGCTTTCCGCGGACCTCTTTTGTTCCAGGGCCTTCCGTTCCGTATTTGCCATTTGTTTTTTTGGGGTTGTTCTCATTTGTCTTACTCCATCTCCAAAGTTACTCGGTAGTTTCAATATAATCCGACGGGGCACTTTCGAACTGCTGCAACGATTCCTTCGTGTAGAAGTGATAGATTCGCCCGCCATATTCCCTCTTTCCGGCGGCAAACGCCCTCGGAAATTGGATGTTCATCACGGGGTCCGTCTCCAAGCCTTGCTTCTGGTACTGGTCGGTGAAGTACAACTCCAGGTAGATTCGAGTGAATTCCACCAACCGGTCGTCGATCCACGCGGCGATCGTCTCGTCGCCGGGCTCGTCGATCGGAACCAGAAGTTGAGCGTGACTGGAGAACTTGATAAAAACGGGTATGATTTCCAATCCGTATTCGATGACGGCGTTTTCGATCGGGCCGTCATGGCCCACGCGAAAAGAGAGAACCACCTTGGCCGGACATTCCTCGGAGTAGGGAACGGAGAGGGTGATCGTTTCGCCGTGAAGCCCCCGCCCCTCGGGGCCTTGCTTTTCGAGGCTCATGCTTTTCTTGATGTCCTTGAATACGTTTACATCCGTGAGCGCCTCGATGCGCGGCTGGAAAATCGCCCGGATGCGATTCGCCAGGGCAACGAAACGCTTGAATCGTTGTTCCCGGTCATGAAAGACCTGGGTGGCTTTCGTTTGAAGCGAGCGGAGCCGCTCCCTTGCCGTCTCGATTTCGTCGGACAGACGCTCGATGAGTTGATCTACGGAAGACATGATGGGGTACTCCATGATTGTAGTCTTTGGCTCGATGTCATCAGATTCCCTCCGTCAGCGGCAAAACGCCGGCCATTTCTCCGATAACATTCACCAGTTCGGAACCCGACGGAATGACGATCTTCGCGTTTTGACTTAATGAGTTCTCGAGGGCTTCCAGTTTTCTAAGAAGTTGCGCGTTCCCGACAAAGTACGTGTTGGCCGCCTCGTTGACGAGTCGGATCGCCTCGGCCTCGCCCTCGGCCGCCAGGATCTTGGCCTGTTTGATTCCCTCGGCCTTTTTGATCTCCGCCCGCTTCACTCCGTCCGCCTGTCTTTCCGCGGCGTTGGCGAAATCCAGGGCGGCCACCTTTTCGTTTTCCGCTTTCACCACCTTGTTCATCGTCTCCTGGACGTCCTTGGGAGGGTCGATCTCCTTCAACTCGGTCCGGACGATCGCCAGGCCCCAGTTCATGGTTTCCTTACTCAGCGTGGTCAGAAGCGCGCCGTTGATCTTGTCCCGCTCGCTGTTTGCCGATTTCAAGGTAAGCGTGCCGATGATATTGCGCAGCGTCGTGCGAGCCAGGTTCACGATCTGCCACTGATAGTTGTTGACGTTGTACTGGGAATTCTTGACGCTTGCCTCGTCTTCCTGCACCCGGAAGTACACCTGGGCGTCCACCCGGGCGTTCAGGTTGTCGTTCGTGATGATCTCTTGCGGTTGGGCATCGACCATCTGCTCGGTAATATTGACCTGAACCATCCGGTCGATGAACGGGATAATCCAATTGAAACCCCGATTGGCGAACCGCCGGTATTTGCCGAGTCTCTCGACGAGTCCCCTGTGCGTGGGACGAACAATCCTGATCCCCATGAGAAAGATGATTACCATAACCACAACGACGCAACACACAATCCACAGGGTCGGATACATAATATCTTCCTTTCGTATTAGTCAGTAAATTACTTGCATTCCCTCAACGGGATTTTTCAGTTTTACTTACAGGCACCAGGGGGGCGAGTGGAGACCAGGAGCCGGCGCCGTGGGACAGGTCGTCCGCCGGCTCTTTCGCGCGGAGACGATCCCAGACCTCAAAACGATGAACGGGAACGCTCGGATCGACTTCGAAACCGAGCCGTACCTTGCCGTGTTGAATATTGAGCACCGTGACTTTGAACAATTGCTCGAAGCCGTCCACTCCTCCGATCACCACCGACTCTTGGTTCTTTCTCGATAGAACTAACATGACAAATCCTCCGTTTTTTGTGGTTGAATTTCCGGGCCGGGCCCGTTCCATGTTTCCGCCGAGATCAGGCCCGCAAGTTGGAACACCTGCACCATCGTTCCGGTTGTGAACGCATGCACGACGGCGCCGGTTGTACTTTCGATTTCCGCGGCGGCCTCGCACACACCGACCCCGGTGATGCGTTTAATCTCCTGCCGCAACAAGTCGGCGGAGTTCTTGAAAAGCTGCCGGTGGAACTCCTGGACCTGAAGAGCCCCCTCCGGGGTACTGGCCAGGGCCTTCTCGGCGGGCGAGAGCGCCTCGTGCAACGTAACGACCAGCGTCTCCTCGCTGAGCACCACGGTCACGGCCTTGGGCGGGTGGCCCGTCCGCTTCTCTTGAAAGATGCTGACCGCCCGCGTAACCTGCTGCGCCATGGTTGGATCGAGCTTTTTCATGGAGCTATTTCCTCATTCCCGGTGAGCGAGTGTGTTTAAGCCAACAAAGGCCTCGATCACCCCTTCTGCCGGGTTTGCGATTACATGACTACCCACCAACTCGCCCACCTGACCGGCCACGCGGGCGCCTGCATCGACGGCCGCGCTGACACTACCCACGTCGCCGTTGACTATCACCGTCACCAGGCCGCCACCGATAGCAATACGCGCCACGATCTGGATATTCGCGGCTTTTGCCATCGCGTCGGTGGCAGCCACCAAACCGATCAAGCCCTTCGTTTCTACCAATCCAATTGCGAGCATGGCACCAGTCTCCCTTGATCGAATGCCCGGATTGACACTACGTGGAGAGTGCCGAAGCGCGTGGCCTGACGGGATTCCGCCCGGCATCAGGTTGGTCCCTGTGCTCAAGGTGGGCACGCGCCAGTCCGATTTCAGCGTCCAGGAGTTCCTGCTTAGGAACGACGCTGTTGACGATGTTGTGAACTTGCGCCCGGGAGTAACCCGCTTCCTGGGTGTCCGGATACGACACGATCACATTCATGTAAAGCTGGAGTGCCGCAGGCA
>CAZRIL010000261.1:0-3734 GCA_964600115.1 uncultured Chthoniobacter sp.
GGGCAGCCCGAAGGGCGATTTGGCAGGGCTGCCAAATCGTCAACATCACCGAAGACGTCCGTAAATATGCCGCCGAACAGGCCATCTCCGAGGAAGAGGCGCTCCAGGTCGGCATGGCTGAGAAGTCGGCCGAGTTCGCCGAAAAGGGCGCCGAAATCTACTTGAAAGCCTAGTGGAGGGACGCAGGCCCTCGCGTCCGTTGCTTGCTGCCGTCACCAAACGCTGGACCCAGAACCCCGGCATTGCTAGCCTCCGGCAAGAATGTCGGGGACTAACCGCCTATGAAAGCCAGCGCCAACCTTAAAAAGCCCTGTGGAACGGCCAAGATGGTTGATATCGCCCATGCCCGTTACCTCTCGTGGGAGGATGCCTTCGATGTGGAGTTCAACGACGGACTCTCGTTTCTTGAACCCCATCGAACCACCCGCAAAGCGAATGGCATCGCCCGCGAGGCAATACCGCTATTCGTCGAAATCGAACCCGAAACCCGCTACGGCTTCTTCGTCCACTACGACAACGGCCAGACCGCCGAAGTCCCGTGGGCTTTCATTCGGGAACTTCCGCCCAAACCCTCTCACAAATGATCGATCTGCACTCGTCAGTCTTCAGTTGGAGTCCGGGCTCGGGGGAACCGAGCGCAGGGAAGTGGACAATACGCAGGATAGCCCGTCAGAGCGAGACGCAGCGAGGTCAAAAGTCAAAGGAGTTTGTAGAAAAGGGCTCTGAAGTATACGAATGGGCATCGATAACCCATAAATCAATCATATGACATCATTTCTATCGACTCTAAACAAGAAAGTCCAAAAATTTAAGAAGACTTACAAGTTATCCGATGGAAAAGCGTTCGGAATGTGGCTTGCCGTAGAGCACTTTTCACTCGATGAGGATGAAGCATTTGAGGCGGTATCGATCGATGGTGGCAATGACAAGGATATTGATTTGTTTTTTGTGGATGAAGACGCCGAACGAGTTGTTATCGGCCAACTGAAGTTCAATTCGACTGGGCAATACAAAGCAAAGAAAAACGAATTGCTTGGACTTCTACACGCTACCGACTGGCTGAAGGATGCTGAAGCTTGTCGACGTGAAGGGCGAAAAGAGTTGGAAAACGCGGCGGTCGACTACAATCGGGCATTATCGAACGGCTACTCGATTGAATATGTATATGCGTTCTGCGGACCTGATCGGAAAGATGTATCCGACGCCGCTCGTCAGTTTAGTGTCTCTGAGGCCGGGAATTTGCCCTCGCGCGTTTGTAAGCTGATGGGTATTGAGACCCTCAAAACAGTTCATGAGGAGAGCATTAATCAATCAACGCGGGTGGCAGCGTGTGAGCTCGACGTGTCAAAATACCTGGTGGAGTCAGGAGCATATGGAGAAGCGATAATCACGACCTTGGATGGCGGACAATTGCGAGCGCTATACGATAACCATGGCGACAAGCTATTCGATAGAAATGTCCGGCTTTTTCTTGGGGCTCGAAAGGGCGGTGTGAATGCTGGAATTCAAGCGACACTTGAGTCAACTACCGAAAGAAAAAATTTTTGGGCCTACAATAACGGAGTTACTATCATATGTGACGATTTCGACTCTTCAAAGAAAGGCAAACTTAAGTTAAATAACTTCAGTATAGTCAATGGTTGTCAAACAACGGTTACACTCGCCAGTGCCCCGACAAACACGCTACAAGATGTTCGTGTGCTTGTTCGGATTATTCAAGCATCGGAGAAAGTAATTGACTCAGTTATCACCTTCAATAATTCGCAAAATCCCATTCGGCTTTGGGATCTGAATTCACAAGATAAACTTCAAAAAAAGCTGAAAAAACAGCTCGCCGCATTACCACAGCCGTTTTTTTACGTTCTTAGGAAAGGCGAAGTTCAAAAACTGACAGAAGGCGAGAAGGTAAAGTTCAAGAGGGACGGAAAGATCCAACAGATACCCCACGATTTAAACGCACAGTTTTTAGCTGCTTTTCGAGGTCTTCCCGCGATTGCCTATAAGGATAAGGGAAAGTTGTTCTCTGTCCATCGGGAGGAATTGTTTCCACCGCAAATCCGCCCAGAGGAATTGGTTTTGGTGTGGCAGGCAGGAAGGGTTGTGAAAGAGTTGGTTAGACGAGAACTGGAGGAAGCGATCGCACGCGATGATGCGAATCGTGTAAGTATCTTGAAGCGCGGAGCTGCACTTTTCAATCTTGCAATAATGGCTCTGATTCTGCACGAAAGAAATGGACAGACATTCTTAAATACTATCAAAGCGACGGTGGCTACAAGTAAGACTACGGTTCGTCGGTTGGAGAACTATGCTACCATCGGGCTGGAGTGGTATATCGAGATAATGGAAGATTTGATAACTGCTGGCGAGGAAGTTCCCACGCTTGTTCGGAGTCAGGCGGGCTGGCTTAAAATGAAGCCAAAGATATTATCCAAGTGGAAGATTTATCGCTTGTCTAAGAAGGCAATGGAAGAAGCATTGCCCAAGCTTTGATGATTTTCCTACGGGTCGAGATGCCTGGCTCACTAGCCCAGGTGGCCAGTTCTTGCAATTTGACATTTCAATTGGAGATCCGCTGTTCTAACCAGCCGAATCAGGCAGTGCCCCGAAGGGTCAGTCATTAAATATTGATGTCAAGGGGGTGCCCAAGCAACCGAACCCTGCCGCTTGCCCCCATTCTGTCCAGCAGGCTGAAAAGCGGGCATCAACTCACTCCGCCCAAAAGTCTGCTGAGGGCCGTGGCGTTGAGGATGGCCTTGGGGACAAACGAGGTGGCGTCCACCCATTCCTGCATTATGCTGCCGTCGCCATCTTACAACCCCACGTGCTCTGCCGCTTTCCACAATTTGCTTCTCGTCGCTCCGGCCCGGTGCGTGCACAATAGAATAGTCACTGCATCCCGGATGCGAATCGCCATCTGGCAGCCTCTTTAAAAATCCATGTCACTCTTTTCTCAACTTGGCGTCCCCGAGGATCTCGTTCGCGGGCTCGACGCGCTCGGGATCTCAACCCCGACCTCCATTCAGGCCAGTGCGATTCCCTATCTCATTAAGGACGGCGGGGATCTTGTGGCCCAGGCGCAGACCGGGACCGGCAAGACAGCGGCATTCGGGCTACCTTTGCTCACGAAGATCAATCCCGCCGATCCGACGCTGCAGGGTCTCGTCATCGCTCCAACGCGTGAGCTCGCCAAACAAATCGGCAAGCAGCTCTTTCAATACACCAAGTTCTGCCCGGAAAAAATCTTCGTGGAAGTCACCGGTGGCGGAGACAAGATCGACCTGCAGGTTCACCGCCTGAAACGTCCGACGCACATCGTGGTGGCAACTCCCGGACGGCTCTTTGATTTGCTGAAACTCGGCGCTCTCAGACTCGACACCGTGAAGCATCTAGTGCTGGACGAAGCGGATGAAATGCTGAGCATGGGGTTCCGCAACGAGGTGGTCCAAATTGTCAAGCTGACGTCCTCGCGAAAAAGCACCTGGCTGTTTTCGGCGACGTTTCCGGACAAGATCAAGCGGCTCATCACGGATTCCATGTCCGGATCCCCGAAGCTGATCAAGGTCGAGAAAGCGAACGTTGTGAACCGCAATATCTCGCACCGCTTCGTGGTTTGCGATCGCGAGGAGAAGGACGACTGGATTGCAAACTTTCTCCTGGCACAAAAGACCGAGCGCGGGTTGATCTTTTGCCGCACCCGTGCCGGGGCGATCAAGCTGGGCAGCGAACTCGCCAAG
>CAZRIL010000262.1:0-3724 GCA_964600115.1 uncultured Chthoniobacter sp.
CCCCGGCTCGAACAGCCGCGTTTTGAGCAACAGCCCGACCATGACTGACCCCTATGGGTTCACAAGACGATGCCTCAGTCGCGGGCACCTGCCCGGTGACAACGACCACCACAGGCTCTTCCTCTCCGAGTTGCTCGGCGCGTTGTCGCAGCCAAGTCTCCGCTTCAGCGATCGAGAGACGCTGGCCTTCGATCCGCACGGTGGAGCTGTCTCCCTCCGTCAAAACGACCATGATCGCCGTGGGTTGGGGGTGGCCCGCGGGCGGTTGCGGTGCGGTCGTCATCGTCAAGCCCGGTGGAAATACCCGAACGAAAATGGAGTTCTCCTGCCCCAATGCCAGATAGATGGCGTGATGCGACTCGGCCGCGATTGCGGCCACCTTCTCGGCAAGCGAAAAAGACTCGATAGCCGGCACCCGGACAATCACGGGATCCCACCTCCCGAATCGCTTCGCAAACTCTGCCAACTCGCGAGCGACCGATGCGAGGTCATGCTTGCGGCCGTTGATGATGGTTACTTGCTCGCCGTCCGGACCGGGCAAGACATCAATGAGGATGGGGGTGGGCGGCGGCGTTCCGTGAGTAACCTGCGCCTGCGCCAGAAGCGGCAAACACAAGGCAACGAGGACGAGTGTGCGGGGATTCACGATGCTGAGGTGCCTCGAGATCAAGGTATTTGCGGAGATTCCAAGCATTCCTTGCGTGCTTCAAGATCTCCCGGAAGCAGCATGATGGCCAACACTTGGGACAGGAAAAAGCCGATCCAAAACAGCAGGCCAGCCCAGGTCGCGGCCGGAACGACGTCTGGAACAAAGCGATCGCTAAGGAAAAATCGTCCGTAACTGATCGCAAGCAAGTATGCCGCAAACAGAACGATCAAAAGACTGCCTCCAATGCGGAAGAGTCTGTTCATTTTGCTGTAGGGAACCATGAGGAAGACGGCGAGTAGGCCGCAAGGGAGCGATACCCTCCAAAAGAACTGCGAGGCGAACGAGTCACCCGCCACCGAACTTGGGAGAAAGTCCTTTGTCTGCTCGTGAATCTGGAAGTGCGCCGACACCAGAGCGAAGATGAGCCACGTTGCTCCGAGGATGCCGACGGCCCGGATGGCTGTTAGTGCGCGGGTCATGCGGGTTTCAAATCATCATCTGCAAAAATCAGTCCCCGACTTTCACAGGGCCAGCAACGGCTTCCTGGGGAATCCGCGCCGACTTCTGAACATTCAACACCATGGCACCTTCCGTCACCTTGCCAATCTCGATGTTCCGAACCACAAACAACTGAATCTCCGTCGATCCTTTTGATCGCGCGATGCTCGTCACCGCAAATGGCACGAGCACAGGGCTCAGCACATCTTCAACGAGGTCTGTGTAGAATCGCTGAATTCCATAGCCGCCGGGCGTTTGCACGGTCAGCATTCTCATCCCGACATTTTCACCCGATTTGCTGACCAACATCGTGTTGGCGGTCGTCTTGGAAAAGCTGAACTCATAAGTGCCGGGGCTGCCCGCGACCTCCTTGATGCTCGCACCCTCCCAAGCAGATGCCGCGCCGGGCCGCAGTGCGAATGCTGGGTTAAGCACATCGAGCGACACAGGATACGTTGTCGTTGTCGGCTCCAGCGGCGAGACCGTCACAGCATTAGCGCCATCACCGTAGGCATAGACGTTTTGCCCCGTGAAGAGCCACTGGCGTCTGCTGTCGAACTGTGGAGCGGCATCCTGCGCTTGGGCGAGACCTCGAAATTGCTGCAACCGATCCAGATCAACCTCCTCCTCAAACTTGATCGATCCATCAAGAAACGTGGCAATCCAAGGCTGCACATCCGTCTGGCCGAGAAGTTCTATGGCGGCCCTTTTGTAGCTCTCAGCCGCCGCCTTGGCATCCTCGGCGCTGGCCCTGACCGGCTGGAGCTTTGACTTCTCCGCGAGGGCAAGAATCTCGGCGACTCCCTGCGGCTCGGTGCCGCCCTCGAAATGCCAGCGGAGGACATCGAACTCGACCTGGGCATTGGCGCGAAGCTTGTCACGCGAACCCGAGAGTGCATCAGCCAGTTCCTGCGCCGACACCTCAGCCAATGGGTTGTCGCCTCGGACCAAAAACGAGGGAGCGATCACGCCTGCAGCGACAATCAGGGCGGTGGTAACTCTCATGGCCAGCTCATTTCATGCGGTCCTCGAGGTGAGGGAGTGAAGCCGGAGGTCTCGGGGTATCGGTAGCGGCTGGAGATCGTCCTGCGACTAGCAGCGTTGATCGTTCAAGGCAGTGTTCGGGATTCATTTGGGTTTAGAATGTCAATGGGCCGGACTCACCCCTACGGATTGCCTCTCATCTCTTCTGTAGCAGCACCGGTGTTCCATCCATCAAAACGATAACACTATTGTAGAGAAGCGGCATATCGCTCAAGACATCACCTTTGTCTGTGCGAAGTTCGATGTAATACATGCACTTCTTAGAATTGAGTGCGTTGCCCCGATCTGGATTCGGCATCTGATAGAGCCTCATCCCTCCGCACTTCAGGCGGGCGAAGTAATCGGGTGGAACCAGATGACGGACCGCGTTCAGGGCAATTTGAGCTGCTGCACCGGGTGCCAGCGGCGCCTCCTGCTCGCCGAGATCAAAAACCTGCTGTTTGTCGTAATCAGTTCTGGCGATCCTGAACGAATACAAATCTCCGTTTTCCAATGTTAATCTGTAGAGGTCTACTGAGTCAGCCATGAGAGATGACGCTGAAAGCAGGACCGTGATGAGGACAAGTGGGTGTTTCATATTGTCTGCTAATGTATATTAGAAATCCGGCTCGAATGTGGCGATGGGCAACTGGATTGTTAGTGCTACAAAGCCTGCCGATGCGGATTGGTCAACTTGAGCGAATCCCGTCGGAGGTTCCACGGAATCTGTGACGGCTGGAGATCGTCCGGCGACTAGCAACGCTGATCCTTGAAGGCAGGCTTCGGGATTCGTTTGGTTTAAGAGTGTCAATAAGCCGACGCCTATGGGTTGCCGGTCTTCTCGAGAATACATTCCGTCCAGCTTTCGCCCTTAAAGATCGGCAGGCGAACGACGACCCGGAAGGGTTTATCACGCCACTCCCTATCGAGCGATATGCGATCACCAAGCTCAAGCTTAAGAGCATACCCTGGCGGCCTCAGCTCAGCTTCCAAAATCGAGCGACCATCAAACGGGTTTCGTCCTATACGCCCGCCATGCTCATCATAGGTCTCAATGTGGCAAAAAGGTCGCAACAATATCGGTCCAGATTCATATGAACCAGTGTAATATGTGTCTGTTGGGGCCATCTGAGCCGACTTCAAGTTGTGTGATCCGGTCATGCAGATGGTCACTGGTTTATCCTTGGCCGTCAGAACCAAGCTGGATCGTCCGTCCGGCCGAGACTGCCATTCCAGGACCAGTCCCTCATTTGGACGCGCAGCGGCGATGCTGCCAATTAGCACCAAAAGTGCAGTGGTGACGATGCGCTGGGAGGTCAATTTACTTGTGAACATCGCTTAGCAAGCCGATTTGGATATGGCGAAAGTCATCGGGCATGATATTGCCCTAAAGCCTGCCAAGGCGGGTTGACCGGGGTGAGCGAATGCTGTCGGAGGCCTCACCGTATCAGCGAGGATGGGAGCAGGAGCCATAGGAGCAGTCATGGGCTGTTGCCATTTTCCGACGCTGGAGGAAGTAATGGATCATGCCGTGGTAGTTGGCAATGAGTTTCA
>CAZRIL010000263.1:0-1245 GCA_964600115.1 uncultured Chthoniobacter sp.
CAGCGTGCGGACAAGCGTCAGGAACGGCTGGCGGATGCCTCCAAGGCCCGACGGCAGAAGGCCAAACGCTCGCGATCCACCAAACGCAAGCTGGTCGAAGGCAAAAGGCGGAGGGGCGAGACAAAAAAACTGCGCGGGCGTGTCGGCTAGCGCCTGATTTCTCGGAGGAACAACCGCGTTCCGCGGCGCTGCGCCGAGGAGGAGGGCTCCGGCGCCCGCCACCAAGCCTCCTTGACTCGATCTTGCAATGCTGCGTCAGGGGCGTCATACAGGTGTCGCAAATTACGGTCGCATACCGGGCCCTGATACCCGATATCCATGGCCACCCCTCTTGAGACGCGCACGAGTCCTGTGCCAGAAGCGACCTTCGCTCTCTGGAGGCGCCTCGCCACGTTCCCTGCCAGTGAGATGGATGCCGCGCTGAAATTTCTCCAGGAGTGGATCGCGCAGCAAATCGGCGCGGATAACGTGATCTGGATTGGCGGCGTTCGCGTGCAGCGTGGCGCCGAAGCCAAGGCCGACGCGTTTCTGGGCTGGCGTCTGCGCGCCCGGGTGGCCTTGCATCCCGATCCCGCACCATATCGCAAGCAGCTCGCCCAGTATTACGACAGCGAGCACTACGGCAAAATCACCCCGACCTATTACCAGCGCTCACATGCGGCAAAAAAGGATGACCATGTCGGCATGGACAGTCGTGCTTCCATTTCCGGCTGTGGTCACTTTCGGGTGGGGCACATCCGCGACCCCGGGTTTCTGGATTTTGCCGCGTTCCAGCAGACCGCCCATTACCAGCGCTACTACCGCGATGGGGGTATCGCCGATCGCTTTCTGGTCGGCTGTCCCGTGACCAAGGATCACGAATCGCTCTGGATGGTGGATCGCTGGAAAAGCCGCCGTCCCTTCACCACCCGGCAGACTCTGCTGGTCGGCGACGCCCTGCGCGGGCTCCCCCGGTTCCATCGCCATCTGGTTCTGGGCAGCGGCCTGCTCTTTGCCGATAAGCCGCTGAGCCCGATGGAGCGCGAGATCGTGAAGGGGCTCCTCACCAGCCAGTCGGAAAAAGAGATCGCCGTTACCCTTGATCGAAAACCCTCCACGATGCACAAGCATGTGTTGGGCCTTTACGAACGCTTTGGAGTGAAGAGCCGCCAGGCCCTGATGGCTCTTTGGCTCGGTGGATAACAACGGCTGAGGCGCGAATTTCCAATTTCGGGAAATCGGACCATTTAGGGGACTATTCGCACC
>CAZRIL010000263.1:1345-3698 GCA_964600115.1 uncultured Chthoniobacter sp.
TGGAATATGTCGACCACCAGAATGTCGGCTTCACCCACGATACGGTGCTCTCGACGAACATCTCGCTATACCAATCTCCTTATTATGACGCCGGGGGAAATATCTTGCCGGCGCCGAGGGATAGTTTTGGCCGAGCCCAACCCATTTATCTCTATACCACCAAAGAGATCTACTACTACCAATACGACAGCGATAAGTTGCTCGCGCCATTTCCCTTGGTGATCCCCTTCGGTGCCGACATCTCCCTGAATTCCGGCTCGGAGGTCAGCTACGAGGCGAGGGTGGATTCAATCCCGTATTCAAACCTGGGTCTCTTCCTAGATCAGCAGTTGGCCGCGCTGACGGGGACCCGCAATAGTCTCTATTATTACAATATCTCCAACAGGCTGCGCAATATTACGCTCACGCTGAGTAGCCAGCCGGGCTCGCCAACCTTCGTGCCTGGGAATGCCCTGCTCAAGTATGGCACTGAAGGGACTTTTGTGACCTCGAATGGCGGCGTCTATTATTTAAACAACGACCAGCTCTCGGTGAGTGATGGACATTTAACCCCTTTGGTGACGGCGCAGGGGTCGGGCCCGGGAGAGCTGAATAATCCCTCGGCGCTCAATGTCGGACCGGACGGGCTGCTCTACGTGCTGGACGCGGGGAATAATCGCGTCCAGAAATTCGAACTCGGGACCGGGACTTATCGCGGTGGATTTGATTTGCCGAATGGGTTGACGGTGTATTCCCAAATGATGGAGCTGCAGGACACTGGCGGGAGTCAGATTGGCAGACCGGCGCAGCTGGATGCGAACGGGAACTATATTTATACCAACACCAGCGGGAATGTTTTCTCGACGAGCCTGGCGATCAGCCAGGAGGGGCATATCTATCTGGGCGACGGTGCCGGCGGGGGCTTTGTGTTGAACCTGGAGGGCAATTTGCTCAGCACCTTCCATCCGCCGACGGATGAGACGGGCTTTATCGATGAAGGATTGGTGGCGGGACTAGTTGGGAAGGTTCCCGGGGCGGGTTCCTTCCTGACCTATGATGGCTATGGGACGGTCTTCACCTATGTGGAGGGCAAGGGAATCTACTCCTATCGGGATCCCACGTATCCCATGCGGCCTTCGATCACTGGCGGTGGGGATATGGATGTGGCGGGCGACAGGGTCCTGAGCCCGGGTGAGAATGGCGGCTACGCGCTTAACTTTCAGCAAGGAGGGAAGCTCGTTATCTCGGGCACCCTGGCGATTGGCACGGGCTTTATTTATATGTATGGAGACGGCTCGATCGAGGCGGGCGGGACGCTCGCGACGGACGGGGATTTCGTCAAGGCGGGCAAAGGGACGCTGACGCTGAATAACGAAAATACCTACGCCGGAAAGACGATCGTGCTGACCGGGAAGCTTCTTGTGAATGGCTCAATCGCAGGCGATGCCATCGTGCGGGACGACACAACCTTGGGCGGCAGTGGCGTGATCGGAGGCAATGTGACCGTGGATAATGGCGGCACGCTCTCGCCGGGAAACAGCCCGGGCCAGCTCACCATCGAGGGCGACCTGATTCTGTCGGACGGGTCCATCTTGCAGATGGAAATCGGCGGCACGGCGGCGGGACTCTTCGATGAGCTGACGGTCACGGGGAATTTCCTGGCTAACGGCACCCTGAGTCTCCAGTTGGTGGATGGCTATGTGCCAACCCCCGGCGACAGTTTTCTGCTTTTCACAGAGGGCGGGTTTAATTCTGGGAATTTCACGAGCATCACGACCAATCTCGGAGCCGGCCTGACATGGGATACATCTCAACTCGGTTCGACCGGTCTGATTACTGCGGTGCCCGAGCCCTCGACATGGGCCCTTCTGGGACTGGGGCTTTTTTCTCTGGGTATTTTCCACTGGCGAAGCAGAAGAAGTTTTCCGCGCTTCTGAGTCGTAGCCGTCTTCTTGGGGCGGTGAACTCACAACGAACTGGTTGTGATCACCGTTTACCAGAATGCGGAACCGACCTCCTCCATGACTTCCTGCCCGGAAATTAAACAGCTTTTCAAGAGCCCCCGGGAACGAAAGCCCAATCGTCCAGAACCCTGAGAACCCATGCAGCCAAAATCCGATTCACCAGCAGGGGTGAATTGGGCCAGCACGTCAATAAAGTGAGCACGGCCTGCACGATCCGGCATGTCCCCACAGAGATATCGGTGACGGCGTCGGACAGTCGTTCGCAATTTCAAAACTGGAAGCTTGCGCTGGAGCGCCTGCTGGACCTTTTCGAAAAACAGCGTGCGGACAAGCGTCAGGAACGGCTGGCGGATGCCTCCAAGGCCCGACGGCAGAAGGCCAAACGCTCGCGATCCACCAAACGCAAGCTG
>CAZRIL010000264.1:0-3687 GCA_964600115.1 uncultured Chthoniobacter sp.
CGAATCCCACCCCCTCCGAGTTTTTGCGAGGAGGGGCATCTTGCTTCGCGAAGCCAAATTCGAAAGGCCTGCCAATCCCACCCCCTCCGAATCTGCGAAGCAAAACAAAATAGCCTCTGTGGGATGAGAGCGCAGTTCGAGTGCCAGCGCGACAGCGCATTCGACAACGCGCGAAGAGCCAATCCCGCAGAGCCAGCCGCAGGCAGGTTAATCCCACCCCCTCCGCCATGACCTCCAATCGTCCGAAAACCCTGATAGATACAGGGACTCGTGTTTCTAGCATGGCATCAAAAAGGACGTTTTCAGGCCACGTGTCCCTGAAAGTGTTCCTTTTCAGAGGGGAAAACCACAATTCGTCAGTAGGCAGTTAAAAGGAGATCAATACTCCGCCACGGCCCTGTAAGGGTGGTCCGGGAGATTCAGGTAAATTTCTGCATACCTGGAAACCCTGTGCCCATGAGAAAATCCTGCTGCTGGTCGTGAGCGCTGTGATCGGAGCACTCTTGGCAATCGCCGGTTGCCGCACCTCCTGGTCAGGCTACAAGTCCGCGACCTATACGGTTGTGCGCTCGGACGGTGATTTTGAGCTGCGGGACTATGGCCCTGCGATTTTTCGATTGCGGGAGCGCCACCCAGTTCGCTTCAAATCCATACGAACCAGAAAAGCAAAGCGACCATTCGAGCGATTCAGGCTGAGAGTTGATGAGAGCGGCGATCATCCCTCCGTCAGACATGGAAGGGATGGGCGAGGCTTTATGCCAAAAGCATCCGTAATGGCGGTGGAGAACAGGCTGCGGGCCATCCGATCATCCAGATCCAGCCAGCGGCGCAGATTTTTGACCCCCTCATCCGGAGCCAACGCGGACCCCGCAAAACTCGAGGTGCCAGGGGAGCGAACCACCCTGTCCTCGCCGACTTCAAGTTCGTGATGGGCTACCCGATATCTCCCCGGAGGCGCGCCGGCCGCAGCCATGCAGTCGGTCGTAAAAAGCGCCTTTCCGAGCGGCTTCGCACGGAAAAAGTTTTTCAGAACGAATGGGGGAAGATGAATGCCGTCGGGGATAAAAAATGCGGTCAGTTCGTCCCGGGCGAGTAGCCTTTGAGTCACGTTGTCGTGCCGGTGCATTTCTAAAGGAACACCGTTCCCGAGGTGTGTGCAAAACCTCGCGCCCGCTTCGATGGCCTTGTCAATATCTGCATCGGAGGCATTGGTATGGCCAAGAGCAACCTGCACGCCCGAGCGGATGACATGCCGAATGACATCTGTGCTGCCCGGTAGTTCCGGGGCGAGGGTCAGCAGTTTGATGTGGCCGCCGGCGGCTTCCTGCAGGCGGTCGAAATCCGAGATGTCCGGCGAGCCCATGTGCCGGGGGTCGTGAGCGCCGCGGTATCCGGGTTCCGGTGAAAGCCACGGGCCCTCGATATGATACCCGGTGGCAGCCTCGCCGACGACGGGATCGGCGGACCGGATCCGTTCGATATTTTTCAACTTCGCGCAGAGCGAGCCGATCCCATCGGTAATGAGCGTCAGGAAAAACCCCCGGGTTTCGTGAGCGGTCAGGCCGTCCACCGCGCGCCGGAGATCTGCGGCAGCCAAATCAGGTTGCTGGAAATCCACTCCCGCGAACCCGTTGACCTGGATATCAAAGAGGCTTGGTTTCACCCGATAAAGAGGGATTTGATTTGCCGGTCGTGGAGATTGTTCGTTAAGCGTGGCTCAGAGAAGCGAAGCCGATCCCGCGTCGAGGAAACACCAGGCCGCCTTGTGGCGCTGGAGGATGGAAGACGGATGCCTTGGCGTGACGCTTCCGGTGAGGCAGTCGTTCACGGCGCGGGCTTTGCGCTTGTCTGGCACCGTGCAGATAATGGCTTTCGACTTCATGATCTGCCGGATGGACATCGAGATCGCCTGCTTGGGAACTTGCGCGAGGGTCTTGAACCACCCTTCTCCCATCTGCTGCTTGCGGCAGGCCTCATCAAGATTGACCACGAGATATGGGGCGGCCGTTTTGAAGTCGGCCGGTGGATCGTTGAAAGCCAAGTGTCCGTTCTCGCCGATGCCTGCGAAACAGACGTCGATCGGATGCTTGGCGATGATTGCCCCAACCCGCCGGCACTCCGCATTCGCATCGCCTTCGCCATTGATGTAGTGAAACGCCGCGAGCGGCAGCGGAAGCCGCGACACAAAGCGCTCCCACAGGTATTTCCGGAACGAGGCGGGATGAGTGATCGGCATCCCGACGTATTCGTCGAGGTGGAATGCGGTGACGCGCGTCCAGTCGATCCGCGGTTCCTTGACGAGCTGCCCGATCATTTCAAACTGCGAGGCCCCGGTGGCCACGATGATGTTGGCTTTTCCCTTTTTCCGTATGGATTCGCGGATGAGTTTTGCGCCGAGCACGGCTGCTGACATGCCAGCCACCTGTTTTGTTTTTGCGATGTGGGTTTTGACTTGGGTTTTCATAAAGTTAAGACGAGGTCGCCATGAGTTTCACTTTGTCTTCCATCCTTTGTAAACCTCCGCCACACTCTTGACGAAAGCTGGGTTATCTTTGGGCAGGCAATAGGTCACTACCCCGTCCGTCAGTCCCTCCTTAGTGCATTCCAGACCGGATTGCAGGCATTCTTTGACATAGGCGGGCGTGGGTTTGTCCCGGGACTCCGAGTGCCTCTCCGCGTAAACCATCACCACCAGCGGCATTCTGCCAGATAGGCCCCCGCTCTTCGTGTGTTCGTCGAGCCAGGCCCGGTAGGCTTCTATCTGGGGGCGCAACTTCGTCGTGTCTGTCAGGTTTTTGTGAGGGTAGAAATAGGGAAAAATCACCCCGTCAATCGCTCCGGCTTCCACATGCTCTGTTATGGTTTTTTCGTAACCAAAATAGCACACGACCAACAGGGCAAGAGGAGGGGCGATCTTGTGGGCCTCGCCCATCATCTGCTTGCAATAGGCAGGGGTGAGCGTTTTGACAGCACCGTTAAAGTCGTCGATGCAAAGGCCCTTCACTGCCGGATACTGCTCCGCCAACTTTGCGCACTCAACCGCCCAGCGGACGTAATCGGGGCCAAAAGGGTCGGGAGAATCGGTTCTGCTCGGCGGAATCAGATACAGCCACAAGTCGATATTCGCCTTCTGAAATTCCGGCGCCATAAGTTGAAAGTCCTCCCAGGCCGAAGGATAGCGCTTCTCATTCCAGACCATGTGCATGTAGTCCCGCGCCCCCATTTGCTTCAGCACCTCGATCAATCGCGGAATATCAGTCCGCTTACCCGGAGTGAAAACACCCTCCGCGACAAAGTCCCCGAGCAATGGAGTAAGCGAAGGAACGCCTGGGCCTGTGAAGGAGGCCCGGGATTCCTTCACTGTAACCTCAGGCGTGTTTATGGCTGCCGATAGCCCGTTTTCGGAAGCTGGCAACCAGGAGGCGAAAATCATAGCAGCGCCGAAAACGAGTATGTGTATGGTCTTCAGAATGTTGTGGCGTGATTCAGCAAAATCCCCGTTCAGTGCATGTTCAACCGCTTAGATCCGGGGAGTCTCTGTAGTACACATCAAACCATGATTTGTGATGCAAAATCAAGTAAACTTATAGTAAATGTGATCGTAGGCAGCGGCTCGCTTCATTTGCCGCGTCTTTGTGTTTCTTCCGCTCTTTCAGTCGATGATTTCTGGAAAAAGGGGGGGGGCTC